>DAIUES010000133.1:4353-6643 GCA_036844985.1 Candidatus Limnocylindrales bacterium | reverse complement strand
GCCAGGTCAGGGTAGCGGATGGGCAGCTGCGGGATGGGACGCCCTTGCGCCCCGAAGAACCCCGGTGCCGTCGCCGTCAACCCGACGTGGTGTCGGTGTCCGAGTCGCTCTGCGGCCTCGAGGAGCGCCACGATCGCCTCGTGATGGGCGAGCGCGGGGTATCCCTCGTGGACGTAGAAGCTCGTCGTCGACTCGAGGCGGACCGCGCCGGTCGTGATGACCAGGTCTCCCAGGTTCATCTCCGGCTGGAGCGCTCCACACGAGCCGACCCGGATGAAGGTTGGCCGTTCCGTGATCGCCAGGATCTCCGCCACCGCGATCTCGACGTTGTCCGTGCCGATGCCGGTCGAGACGACCGACATCCGCAGGCCTCGATACGTGCCGGTGGCCGAGGCGAACTCCCGGTGTCGATGCTCACGTTCGATCGAGTCGAAGCGAGCGGCGATCCGGGTGGTCCGGTCCTGGTCCCCGGGGAGGAGGATGTACTCGGCCAGGTCACCCGGTCCGAGTCCGATGTGGTACTGCCGTTCTCCTTCCGGGATCGCCATGCGGCGATCACGTGGTTGTTCGACGCGGGAATCCGCGTTCGGCAAGACCTCTCCTCGCTCACGTGGCGTGCTTCGCTGGCGCGAAACTCGGGCGAGGATAGTCCGGCCTTCTTGAGAGCGTCAAGCACGACTGAGCGTGGATCCGGCCGCCGACGCCACGCTCGGCCCACGCTCAGCCCACGCCCGGGGCTGTCGCCCGCCCCCGGTCAGCCCACTCGGGGCGCCGGCACGGCGGTCGGATCGGCGGGCGCGGCGGGCGCCGTGGCGACGAGCGCGGTCAGCCGCGCCGCGACCCGCGAGGCCAGCAGCCGGCGAGCCTGGCGCCGCCGCAGGACTGTTACCCCGACCGAGGCAAGGCTGACGAGGAGGAGGCCGGCGAGGCTCACGGACGGCCCGAGCGGTCCGCCGAATGCGTCGGCGACCGCAGCCACCGGTCGGTCGTCGGCGATGGCCGTCGCCGTATCCGACGGGCCACCCGCGCTGGTGCTCGCGGCGTCTTGGTCTCCGTCGCCGACGTCGCTTGCCGGGAAGATCGCCGCGGGATCGTCGACGACGACCGCCAGGGTGCCTTCGCGCTGCTCGACACGTCCGATGACGTTGATCGCGTCGCCGGGCTCGACGAGGTCCACCCACCCAGCGGCCTCGCCGACGAGCACGACGTTCCCGGTCGCGGTCCCGTCATCGATCGAGAAGCCATCGGCCGTCCGTTCGACGACCAGGCCGCCGACCCTGACGCGATCACCGACCGACGCCGCCAGATCGGCGAGGTCGACGTCCGGCACGGAGTCGTTGGCCGGGCTTGGGGCGCCAACGGCGGCCGTGCCACCAGCGGCACTCCCCGTGGTCGAACCGCTACCCGTCGCACCGCCGGGCGCGGTGCCGGGCGATCCGATGCGGTCGACGTCGGCCGGCGACCTCGGCAGGAGCGTCGGCCGACGATCCGTGGCGCTCGGGTAGGCCGGGCGCACGATGCCGGTCACGACCACGGAACCGACTTCGACCAGGCTGGCCATCGGGATCGCCGCACCGGGCTGGCCGATGACGACGAGCCGCTGCGCCCCGACCACGACCTCCGCCCGCCAGCGGTCGCCGAGCTTCCTGAGGTCGTCGACGCGGCCGGAGATCGATACCAGTCGCCAGGTGTGTGCCGTCGTGAATGGGCCCGACACGCGTAGGGCGGGTGGCGTGACCGCGGTGCCACGCGCGGTGATGGCGTCCGCGCGCAGCCGCGGCGCCCCGTAGGCGCTGCCGACCCGGCCGGTCACCACGACACGGTTCCCGACCCGCGGCGCCGTCGCGTCCTTCGGCAGCAGCACCTCGATCGCCGCCCTCGAATCCTGCACCACGATCCGCCGTCCCGAGCTGTCGAGCAGGGTCGCGGATGCCGTGACCACGGCGTCGATCGTCACGTCGCGTGTCGTCGTGCGCAGCGCCGTCGAGATCGCGACCGTCGGCGGGACCGCGCCGCGCGAGGCGGTCGGGCCTGCGCCCGTCTTCGGCTTCGGCGTCCCGGCCGGGGCCGACGCGGACGGTGCTGCGGCCAGCAGCACGACGTCGGCCGGATCGCGGAGCCAGATGCGATAGCCGTCCGGCAGTCCCTTCTTCGAGGCGCGCTGGCCCGCCACCCCGGTCGCTCGATAGCGCGCGCCGAGGACCAGGGCGTCGGTTCGGATGCCACTCGACGCGTCGGCCATGAGCCGGACGCCGGTGCCCGACGTCGTCTCGATCGTCAACGTGATGTC
>DAIUES010000133.1:0-4343 GCA_036844985.1 Candidatus Limnocylindrales bacterium | reverse complement strand
GATGTGCATCACCTGGCTGTAACGTTCGATGAAGAACTGATCGGTCACCTTGACCGACGCGGTACCCGAGATACCCCCGCTGGTGGCCTTGACCGGCCTGGCCACGACCACGCCGGCGGAGCGGACGAGCGAGCCTTCGGTCGCTTCGCTCGGTCCGGCAGCACCGAGCTCGATCGGCGCCGGCACTGGTCCGCTGCCGTCGTCCATGACCTCCGACGCGCCCGCTGGACGGATCTCGAGCTGCCCATAGGGATCTGCGAGCGAACCACGGACGATCAGGGACCGGCCGCGCGACGCTCCGCTCGCGCCATCGGGCAGCCTGACGACGATGCCGCCGGTCGAATCGGCGATGGCGATGAGCGGAGGCGTTCCGAGTCGCCCCGCCTCGGCGATCACCACGCCCCGGACCTTTACGGTCGAACCGATCGGTCGAGCCCGGGCGGCGCCGATGGACAGGAGCCCGGACGACGGTGCAGGGCTCGGCGATGGCGATGCCGACGGACCGGCCGTCGGGGTGGCTGTCTGCGTCGGGGTCGGGGTCCCGTCGGGGCTGGGTTCGGGCGTCGAGGTGGGCGTCGGCGTCGGAGTCGGGGTCGGGGCGGGCTCGATCGCGAGATCGCTCGAGGCGGTGACGTACAGGCGGTAGCCCGACGTGCCACTGCCGGAGCTGTCGCGCTGCCCGAGGACCCCGGTCGCCTGCACGGTCGATCCGGGTGGGAGGTCCCGGCCGGCCAGCGCGTCCGGCACGATCACGAGACGAACCGGACCGGAGCCGTCATCGACGTTGACGGCGCTGCCATCGGCAAGGACGTCGGTCGAACCGGCGATCGTGCCGACGACCGTGACGCGTCGTCCCTCGACGGCCTCGCCGGCGCTCCCGGTCGCGATGGCCGTCGGTTCGGGCAGCGCGGCAGGGCCGGCGTTCAGGAGCGCCGGCTCGGCTGCCCGCACCGTCGTCTGGGCGTAGCGGCTGTCGATGGTGCCGCTGATCTCGACCGTGGTGCCGGCCGGGATGATCGTCGTCACCGCCGCGTCGAGGTAGACCGCGATCCCGCCACTCGCGTCCTGGACGAAGGCAGTCCGGCCCGACTCGAGCGCTCCGAGGTCCGTCGTCAGCACTCCGGCGACCGTGACGGCGGTGCCCGACGGGAGGTCGCGCGCGATGCCGATCGGCATGGGTGTCGGAGCCGGCGTCGCGATCGGTGTCGGCGTCGGCGGCGCCGTCGGAGTCGGATCGGGCGTGGCGGTCGGGGTCGGATCGGGCGTGGCGGTCGGATCCGGCGTTGGAGTCGGGCTCGGCGTGGGATCCGGCGACGGTGTGGGACCGAGCGTCGGGGTCGGCGTCGCGCCGGGAGCCGGCACCGGCGGCGCCGCGGACGACTGCGGGCTCGGGACGACGGTCAGGACCCAATCAGCCGCGTTGTCGTTGGTGTCGATCCCGTTCCCGCCGCTCCCGCCCGGACGCCGCTCGACGCTCGACCCGGCCGGCGGAGCAGGCGCCACGGTTCCCTCGACGAACGGATTCGTCGCGTCGCCCCAGCCGATCGCATCGAGCACGGAGCCACCGACGACCCGAAGAGCCACGGCCCCACCGGTCGCGGCGAACCCACCGCTGTAGGTGACGTCGCCCGCACCGGCCAGGGCGCCCGCCCCGTTGACGAGCAGCACGCGTCGACCGGCAGGCACCACGACCGAGTCCGTCCAGGTCGCCTTGCGGGTGACGGTCGAACCCGAGGAGGTCGCGTACACGACCTCGAGGCCGATCAGATCGACCGGTCCCAGCCCCTGATTGGCGATCTCGACGAACTCGTCCGATGCGCTCGCACCGCCGGTCTGGACCTCGGACACCACGAGCGTCGATGGCGGCCATGCGACGGAGGCGGCCATGGCCACCCCCGACGCCCAGGACGGGTGCGCCGCCGGCACGCCGGTCAGACCCATCGCCAGGAACAAAGCGAGCGCGGCGGTACCAGCTCGTCGGACGCGTTGCATGCGTGACCTCCCGGCGGGAAACGGGCGGTCGGCGGCGCATGCGTAGTCGTACCAGATGGCGCTTATCGCTGACTTATCGACTACGATGGGCGCCACCCCGACCCAGGCAGATCCCGCTCCAGGAGTGACCGTGGCTCGCGCAAAGAGGACCGCCCGCGCCGACGCCCGGCGTCGTCACCGCACCGAACTCGGTCTGACCGATGAGGCGGCCACCGTCGAGACCACGCCGAGTCCGGCCTCCCGAGATCAACGCGCCCGGCCCTCGACCCCGGCCCCGTCGGGTCGGGTCGGCATCGGAACGGCGTTCCGTCAGGCCTTCCGACCGCTCGATGTCCGCGGCGACCTGCGCGCCCTGCCGGATATCGCGATCCATTCCAAGGCGCTGTGGGTGCCCATCGTGCTGACGCTCCTGAGCGTCGTGCTGTACATCGTCATCCAGCCCGCCGGCCGCACCGACATCGCGGCCATCGCGACGGTCTTCATGTTCCAGTACTTCCTCCAGACCCCGGCCATCGGAGGGGTGTTCATCGCCGGCTTCCTCGCCCCGAGGGCGAGCTGGCTGCTGGGCCTGATCGTCGGCGCCGTGTCGGCCGCCTGCTACTCGTTCCTCGGCCTGGCCGGCTACATCGGGATCGCCACCAACGCGCGCGCCGCGGACGTCATCATCGCCGCCTTCATCATGTCGCCGATCATGGGCGCGATCTTCGCGTCGGCCGCGGCGTGGTACCGCCGCTTCCTGCAGCTATCGAGCCCGAATCGCGGCCGACAGCAGGCCGCCGCCCCGCGTCGAGGCGATGGTCGGACGCGGTCGGCGGGCTCGAACCAGAAGGCGGGCGCCCGCCGCTGACGTCAGCCGAGCCGGCGCATCCCGGCGTGACCGAGCTGACGGACGCCACCGGGTTGATCGGGCCCACCGGCGTCGGCGGTCACCTCGGACAGTGACCGGATGTCGCGGGCGACGAGGTTGACCACCGATCCCTCCTTCTGCAGGTCGCCATCGACCAGCAACAGGGCGTGTCGCCGGACGACGCCGCGCAGCCGCTCCCAGACGTTCGGCCACAGCGTGACGTTGACCATCCCGGTCTCATCCTCGAGGGCCAGGAACACCGTGCCCTTGGCGGTCATCGGGTGCTGCCGGGTGACGACGAGGCCACCGACCCGGACGGTGCCCGGGCCACGATCGGCGAGCGCCCCGTTGGTCACCGCCCCGAGCCGCTCGAGGGCCGGACGGAACAGCCCCACGACCTGCCGTCGGGCATCGACCCCCAGGACCGCGTACGCATCGCCGATCCGCTCCGACTCGGTGAGCTCGGGGAGTGGCGGGGCGTCCGTCGCCGGGAGGCGCAGGTCCATCGGCCGCGCGGTTCGCGTGACCCGCGCGGGTCCGGACCCGCGCCCACGTGACGCGCCGGTCACCTCGCGCAGCTGCCACAACAGCTCCCGTCGTGGCCGCCCGAGCGAATCCATGGCCCCGCTCCGGATGAGCCGCTCGAGGACCTCCTCGGGCAGATCGGTCCGTGCCACGACATCCGCGAGGCTCCGATACGGGCCGCGGGTCAGTTCGGCGTCGAGCAGCTTCTCGTGCTGCTCGCCGATGCCCTTGACCAGGCCGAGACCGAGCCGCACTCCCCAGCCGGCGGTCACCTCCGGGGTCCATCGCTCACGAGCGGCCGGCGACGGGACGACGCACGCGGACGACAGCACCGGCTCGGGTCGGGCCGCGATCCCCGCCCCGGCCGGGATCGGTTCACCGGGACGACCGACCCATTCGGTCGTCGTCTTGTAGGACGAGGCGTTGATGTCGACCGGTAGGACCGCGACGCCGTGGCGCTTCGCATCGTTGACCAGGACCTCGACCGGATAGAAGCCCATCGGCTGGGCGTTGATGAGCCCGACCAGGAACTGGGTCGGGTAGAACAGCTTGAGGAACGACGACTCGTAGGCGGTCCGCGCGAACGCCGCGGCGTGCGATTTGGCGAACCCGAACGAGGCGAACGCCGCGACCTGGCGGAACAGCTCCTCGGCCATCTCGACCGTCATGTCCGGCTGGCGAAGGGCCCCGTCGACGAAGCGCTGGTGCAGCTTCTCCATCTCACGGTTCGAACGCCACGTGCCCATCGCCCGTCGGAAGCCGTCCGATTCGGAAGCCGAGAAGCCGGCGACCTCGATGGCGATGCGCATGACTTGTTCCTGGTAGAGGATCACCCCCATCGAGTCGCGCAGGACCGGCTCGAGGCTGGGGTGGAGGTAGGCGACCGGCTCGAGGCCCTGCTTGCGACGCAGGTACGGGTGGACGGCGTTGCCCTGGATCGGGCCGGGCCGGATGATCGCGACCTCGACCACCAGGTCGT
>DAIUES010000132.1:0-6668 GCA_036844985.1 Candidatus Limnocylindrales bacterium | reverse complement strand
CTGCCGCGGCTGCTGTCACAGCCGATCCATCGTGACGACGTCATCAACGGCAAGTTCGCGGCCGGCCTGGCGGTCATCGGCCTCGTGCTCGTGGCGGTGTGCGGCGTCGTCGCCGCGTTCGGCATCTTCAAGCTCGGCATCGTTCCCGCTGCGTACGAGGTCCTGCGCCTGCTGGTGTGGATCGTCGTCACGTTCGTGTACGTCGGGCTGTGGCTGGCGTTCGGCCTGCTCCTGTCGGTGGTCGTCCGGCGGGCCGCCACGTCCGCGCTCATCGGGTTCGGTGCCTGGCTGGTCATCGCGGTGTTCGGGCAGTTCCTCGCCCGGTTCGTGCTGGCCTTCCTGGTCCCGGTGTCGGACGCGCTGACGGAGGACAACCTGGCGGCACTGTCGGCCCAGGCCACCGCGCTGCGGTTGCTGCCGACGACCCTGTACAACGAGATCTCGCTGGTGCTGCTCAACCCGGCCCTGACCCAGACCTCGACGCCGGCGACGATCGGGCAGACGGTCCAGCTCGGCCAGCAGATCCCGTCGCAGCTGTCGCTCGACCAGAGCTTCATCCTCGTCTGGCCCCAGGTCGTGGCGCTGGTGGCGATGACCGTCGCCTGCTTCGCCATCGCCTACGTCCTGTTCATGCGCCAGGAGGTCCGCGCCTAGCGACCGCAGCGTAGGACGCCGCCGCACAACGGCCGTGGCGGCCGCTATCGTGCCCCGACCTGACCCGCCCCGCGGACATCCAGCACGGCACGAGGGCCACCACGGCATGATCCATACCACGCCGTTCCACGACCGCACGAGCGCGCTCAACGAGACGCAGCTGTGGAGCCACTGGTCCGGCCACCTCGCGGCCGACCGCTACCAGATGTCGGACAAGCTCGAGTACTTCGCCGTGCGCAACGCGGCCGGCCTGTTCGACTCGAGCCCGCTGTACAAGTACCGGATCACCGGCGGCGACGCGGAGGCGTTCCTCGGCGGGATCCTGGCTCGTGACATCCGTGCGTGCCCGCCCGGCCAGGCCCAGTACACGTGCTGGCTGGACGACCGCGGGTTCGTCATCGAGGACGGCGTCATCCTGCACACTGGCCGCGACGACTACCTGCTCACCAGCGCCGAGCCGAACCTGGCCTACTTCGAGGATCGCATCGGTCGGTTCGATGTCGCCATCGAGGAGGTCAGCCACGACATCGGGACGCTCGCCCTGCAGGGCCCGCGGTCGCGCGACCTGCTCGCCCGGCTCGTTCCCCAGATGCGTGACATCCCCTATTTCGGGGTCGCCAGCGGGGAGATCGGCGGAGCGGCCGTGACCGTCAGCCGGACCGGCTACAGCGGCGACCTCGGCTACGAGGTCTGGGTCGAGCAGCGCGACGCCCTCCATGTGTGGGACACGTTGTGGGACTCGATGGACGGCCACGGCGTGCTGCCGTTCGGTCTGGCCGCCCTGTACATGCTCCGCATCGAGGCCGGGCTGCTGCTCCTCGAGGCCGACTTCGATTCGAGTCGGTACGCCTGGAACGACGCCCACCGGTCGACCCCCATCGAGCTCGGCTGGGCCTGGATGTTCAAGGACCTCAAGACCGATGACCGCGCCTTCATCGGCCGCCGGGCACTCGAGCGCGAGATCGCCGACAAGACCTCGCGCTGGGCGATGCGCGGGCTGATCGTCGACTGGCGCGACTACGACCGGGTCTACGGCGAGGCCGGCCTGATCCCGCCCAAGGACCACACCCCGGTCGTCGAGGACTGGCTGTGCTACGACGACGAGTACCAGCAGGTCGGCTACGCGACCAGCTTCATGTACTCACCGATGCTCCAGCGCCACATCGCGATCGCCCGGGTCCGGCCCGACTTCGCAACGTTCGGAACCAAGGTGAACCTGGAGTTCACGGTCGACCATCATTACGAGCAGGTCGCCGCGCACGTCGCCCGGCTGCCGCTCTACAACCCGGAACGAAAGACGGCCTGACCATGACGATGACCAAGACCCGATCCGCCAAGCCGCCTACCACCAGGGCCGGCAAGGCGACGACCACGCGATCGACCAAGGCGACCTCTCGCTCCGACCGGACCTATGACGCCATCGTCATCGGCGGCGGCCACAACGGCCTGGTGAATGGCGCGTACCTCGCGAAGTCCGGCCTGCGTACGCTCATCCTCGAGCGCCGCCACCTGGTCGGCGGCGCGGCGATCACCGAGGAGCTCCGTCCGGGCTTCTGGTTCACGACCTTCTCGTACGCCCTGTCGCTCCTTCGACCGGACATCATCCACGACCTCGAGCTGACGAAGCATGGCTTCATGCCCCTGCTCATGTCGACCGCGTTCGCGCCCGACGAGGACGGCGGCTACCTGCTGTTCGGCCAGGACCACGGCCAGAACATCCAGGAGATCGCGCGCCACTCGAAGCACGAGGCCGACGCCTACGACCAGTACAGCCACGACATCGAGATGGTCTGCCAGGCGGTCAAGCCGTTCCTCGATATGGTCCCGCCCGACATCTTCAGCGACGATCCGGAGGAGCTCCTCGCCCTGGCCGGCATCGGGTCGCGGCTGCGGCGGCTGGACAAGCGCGTCCTGCACAATGCCGTCCGGCTGTTGACCGGCAGTGCCGCCGACTTCCTCGACGACTACTTCGACTCGGAGCTGCTCAAGGGCTATCTCGCCTCGTCGAGCATCATCGGCACCAAGGTCGGGCCGCGTTCGCAGGGCTCCGGGCTGGTGCTCCTGTACCACCTCCTCGGCGAGCACGACGGCGAGTTCGGGGCATGGGCGTTCCACAAGGGCGGCAACGGCGGGTTCACCCAGGTCCTCGCACGGGCGGCACGCTCGTTCGGTGCCGAGATCGCGCTCGAATCACCGGTCGATGCCGTCATCACCAAGGGTGGCCGGACGACCGGTGTCGCGCTGACCGACGGCACCGAGTTCTATGCCGACACCGTCGTCAGCGCGCTCGATCCGCGGCGCACGTTCCTCGAGCTCGTCAACCCGCGCGAGCTGCCCGACGATCTCGTCGAGAACATCCAGCGCTTCCGCTTCCAGGGCACCTCATCCAAGGTGAACTTCGCGCTCGACGGGCTGCCCCATTTCCCGGCCCTCGGCGACAAGCCCGATCATTTCCGCGGCTTCACCAACATCGGTCCGTCGATGGACTACCTCGAACGCGCCTTCGACGATGCCAAGTACGGCTGGTACAGCCAGCGGCCGTACATCGACATGGCGGTCCAGTCGACGATCGATCCCGACATGGCGCCGCCCGGCAAGCACGTCATGTCGTGCTTCATCCAGTACACGCCATACCACCTGCGCGAGAGCGACTGGGATACCGAGAAGGAGCACCTGGGCGACACCGTCCAGCGCACGCTCGAATCGTTCTTCCCGGGCTTCGGCGACATCGTCCTCCAGCGCGAGGTCGTGACGCCGCTCCACATCGAGCGCACCGTCGGCCTGTCCGAGGGCAACATCTTCGCCGGTGAGTTCTTCGCACCGCAGATGTTCTTCTTCCGCCCGGCGCCCGGCTGGTCGCAGTACCGCACGCCGATCGACGGCTACTACCAGTGCGGTTCGGGCACCCACCCGGGCGGCTGCGTCATGGGTGCGCCCGGCAAGCTGGCCGCCGGCCAGATCCTCAAGGACCGAGCGGCGATGCGATCCCGGGGCTGACCCCCGGCGTCGACCCCGACAGACGGCGACGGGACCGGCGGCAGCGCCACCGGTCCCGTCGCCCCCTCCCCAGGTCAGTTCTTGACGACCTCGCCTTCGGGCGACATCACGTACCACTTGCTGTTGAGGCCCTGGCCGTTGGTGTCACCGGCGGACCCGTCGTTCGCGAAGTAGTACAGCGGGTACTCGCCGTACTTGACCTGCTTGTCGCCATCGGCCCGGTCGACGACCGACAGCTTGGACGTGTCGAGCCCGGCGCCGAGGCTGACCGCGGCGGCGTCGTCGGCGAGGAGCGGCGGCCAGTTGTCGGCGCACTGATCGTTACAGGTCGGCGTGCCGGCCTCGTCGGGCGTGAAGCCGTACAGCGTCTTGCCGGCGCCGTCGACGAGGATCTTGCCGTGCGTGCTGTCGGCGATGGCCAGTGCCACGCCGGCGGCAGCCGGCGACGATGGTGCCGCCTCGGACGGCGCCGCGGAGGACGGTGCCGCTCCCGACGGTGCGACCGACGCGGCGGTCGATGCTGCCGGGGGTGCCGACGCGGCTCCGCCCGTGCTGGAGCAGGCGGCCGCAACGAGGGCCACCATGCCGATCAAGGTGATCGATCGGAACGTCATGGACATCACGGTTCTCCGATACGGTTGGGGTACACCAGCCGTATCGTCAACGGCGGGTCCATCGGTTTCGGCGTGACGACGGCGGCGCGTGGCGGCCGGCTGGTAGGCTCCCGAAGTGGTGACCCGACGGACCGCCCCGCGCCGCGCGATGACCGACGCCCCGAGCCGTCCGAGCGGCACGTTGTTCTTCGTCCACGGGGCGAACGAGACGTCCGACGGCCTGTCGGCCAACGTGGCCCGCATCGAGGACCAGGTGCGCGCCCGTGGTTGGGACGTGCGCGTGGTCGCCCCGGAATGGCGGCGCCGCTCGGGCCTGCGCCTGGGGAACTGGCGCAAGGCCATGCCGAGGACGCCCCGGCCGGCCGCCATCTCCCTCGGCTCGGTCCCGACGGGTATCGGGCGCAACGCGATGCTCCGCCTGGTCACGAACTACTTCGAGGGACGTCGCGACGTCATGCTCGATGTCCTCGGCGCGCAGCTGCTGGCCGACACCATGGGCTATCACGAGCACCGCGCCTCGATCCAGGCGGTCCTTCGTGACGAGCTCGCGACCGCTGCCCGGGCCGACCGCGATCGGACGGTGCTGCCGGTCGGGCTCAGCCTCGGCGGCATCGCCCTCGTCGACCTCATCGGGTCGTGGCCCGACGCCCCCATCGAGGCGTGCGTGACCGTCGGATCGCAGGCGCCGCTGCTGTACACGTTCGATGCCATCCCGTCGCTGCCGTACGACGAGGCTGATCCGCCACACCTGTCCGTGCCATGGCTCAACGTCTACGACACCCGCGACTTCCTGTCGTTCGTGGCCGAACCGCTGTTCCGCCGGACCGATGGGCTCGCCAGCGTGGTCGACCTGCGGGTCCGGTCGGGCCGGGACTTCCCGAGATCGCACAGCGCGTACTGGGAGCTCGGGCCGGTGTGGGAGGCCATCGCCACGGCGTTCAGCTGGAAGCGGACCGAGCGCATGACCGTCAAGGAGGCACGCGACCTCGGCTTCGAGGCGCGCAAGGCCCCGGTGCGGCGCGACCCGCCTTGACTCGGCGGGTCGGCGGGCGGCCCAGCGACGCGCCGCTACCCTTGGCCCGGTGAGGATCTCGCCTGAGACCGCCCGGCGGTTCGTCCTCGGCCGCCAGGGCCTGTGGCCGGGCCGTCGCTGGCGCGGCCTGCCAGGCACCGAGACGGCGATGCGCACGATGGAGCACCTGCAGCTCGACCCCCTCCAGGTGATGGGTCGCGCCCACGACCTCATGCTGGCGGCACGGGTGATCGATTACCATCCCGACGACTGGGCGATCCTCACCTACGAGCAGCGCAAGTTCTTCGATTGGGGTGGCTGGCTGGCGGTGCGCCCGATCGAGGAGCTGCCGTACTGGCGGGTGCGAATGCGTCGCGAGCGCGAGCACAACGAGCGCCTGCGCGCGATCGAGCGCGACCACGGCGACGCCATCGCCGAGATGCGGACGATGCTCCGCGATCGCGAGACGGTGACGAATCGTGACTTCGCGATGGCGTCACGGCGGCGGACCGACAGCTACCGGGGACGCAAGGACAGCGCCCTCGCCCTGTACTACCTGTGGCGGGTCGGCGAGGTGATGGTCCATCACCGCGATCGATTCGAGCGCGTCTACGCAGCGACCGATGCCATCGTGCCGGCAGGCTCGCACGAGATGGTCGACGACGACGTCGCCGATGCGTACCTGTGTCGCAAGGAGGTTGCCGCCGACGGGCTGACCAGGTTCGCCGGCACCACCCGCGTCGAGCGTCCGGCACTCACCAAGTGGCGGGAAGCCGCGCTCGCCGACGGCACGCTGATGGAGGTGGGCGTCGACGGTTGGCGGGCGGGCTACTGGGCTCTTGGCAGCGATGCCGAGCTGATCGCCACCATCGCCGCCGGTCGGATCCCCCATGGCTGGAGGCCGCTGGAGACCACGACGTCCGAGGAGACGACGTTCCTCAGCCCGCTCGATCCGGTCAGTGCTCGTGGTCGGGCGAAGGTCCTGTTCGACTTCGACTACATCTGGGAGGTGTACAAGCCGGCCGACCAGCGGCGGTACGGCTACTACGTCTTGCCGATCCTGTGGGGCGATCGTCTGGTCGCCCGATTCGACGGTCGGTTCGATCGCTCGACGGCGATCCTGGCCATCTTCGCCCTGTGGCTGGAGGACGAGACGCTGGGAACGGACGCGGACTTTGCAGCGGCGCTCGGTCGCGGGATGACGCGGTTCCGGGCGTATCTCGGGGCGGAGGCGGTCGCGGTCGATGGCGTCTCGCAGGCAGTCCTGCGTGCGACCCTCGCCGGACCGGACAAGCAACGACCCGGGCCGTCGAAACGACCCGGGTCGTGATGCACTTGAGGATCAGGCGGGACTAGCCGCGCATGCTCCGGAAGCAGTCGCTGCAGTAGAC
>DAIUES010000131.1:3547-6696 GCA_036844985.1 Candidatus Limnocylindrales bacterium | reverse complement strand
GGCATCGTCGTCGCCGGTGGCGGCGCGCTGCTGGCGGGGCTCGACCGGCGGATCGCCGAGGCGACCCAGATGCCGGTCCACGTCGCCGACGATCCGCTCACCTGCGTCGCGCGCGGGACCGGCGTCGTCCTCCAGGATCTCGACGACATGGCCCGCGTGCTCGTCTCCGACACGTATTCCCGGCCGCCTCGCTGAGGCGTCGGGGCGAAGTCGGATGACGACCCTCATCTCCACCCGGGCCGCTCGTCGTCGGACGATCGCGTTCACGGTCCTGCTGGCCATCACGCTGGTGCTGATGGCCTTCTCGTCGAATCCGTTCGTGCGCGACGTCCAGAGCGGCATCGGCTTCGCGTTCCGGCCGATCCAGGGTGCGCTGAACGCTGCTGCCGGGGCCGTCGCATCGGTCGGGACGGCCATCTCCGAGATCGATCGACTCCGTGTCGACAACGGGTCGCTGCGCTCGGAGAACGAGCGGCTGACCACCGAGAACGCGCGACTCCAGGCCGTCGCCCGCGAGAACCTCATGCTGACCGACCTGCTCCAGCTCCAGGCCGGCTTCGATTTCAAGACCGTGGCGACCCAGGTGATCTCGCGCGAGTCGTCCGAGTTCCGTCGGGTCATCGGCCTCGACAAGGGCACCAACGCCGGGATCAAGGTCGGCGACGTGGTGGTCGCCGGCGGCGGCGCGCTGGCCGGACGGGTCACCGAGGTCGGGCCCGACAGCGCCTCGGTGGTGCTGCTGACGGACGGGTCGTCGACGGTCATCGGCCAGCTCGTGACGACGGCTGCCACCGGCCAGGTCGTCGGCCAACTCGGGGGCGTGCTGGTCATGGAGCAGATCGACGCGACCGAGCGGATCGATCTCGGTGACGAGGTCGTCACCGCCGGCATCGAGCTCGCCGGCGGCGTGCGCTCGCCGTATCCCAAGGGCCTGCTCATCGGCCAGGTCATCGACGTTCGGCGCGACGCCAACGATGTCGTCCAGACGGCATACCTCCAGCCGACCGCGGACCTTGCCAAGCTCGAGTACGTCCTCGTGGTGCTCGACTACAAGGGTGGCCTGCCACCGCTGGAGGAGCAGCCGGTCGATTGCAGCACCGGCACGGATGGGACCCTGCCGGAGGGCGAGCAGCCGTGCTTCACCGCCGAGCCGTCGGCGAAGGCGAGCCCGAAATGAAGGGCATCGTGCTGGCCGGCGGCACCGCGACCCGCCTGTTCCCGCTGACGATCGTCACCAACAAGCACCTGCTGCCGATCTACGACCGGCCGATGATCTACTACCCGATCGAGACGCTGGCGGGCATGGGCATCCGCGAGGTCATGGTCATCGTCGGTGGGAAGAGCGTCGGTGACGTGGTGGAGCTGCTCGGCGACGGTTCGCATTTCGGGCTGAACCTGACGTATCGCTACCAGGCCGGGGCATACGGTATCGCCCAGGCCATCGGGCTGGCGCGAGACTTCGTCGGCACGGACGCGTTCTGCTGCATCCTCGGCGACAACATCCTTCGGGGGCCCGCGCTGTCCGAGGTCGCCACGGAGTTCGAGGCCGGACCGCACGGTGCCGGGACGCTGCTCTACCGGGTGCCGGATCCCGAACGGTTCGGCGTGGCCGAGCTCGACGCCGACGGCCGGGTCGTCGGCTTCGAGGAGAAGCCCGAGCGACCCAAGAGCGATCTGATCCCGATCGGCGTGTACTTCCTGCGACCCGACGCGTTCGGCGTCATCGACCAGCTCGCGCCATCGGGTCGCGGCGAGTTCGAGATCACCGACGTGCTGAACCACTACGTGCCCGATGGTCGGCTGTTCACCCGGATCTACGACGGTCACTGGGCCGACGCCGGGACCGTGCCGTCGCTGTTGCGTGCCGCCGAGCTGGCACGCGACGACGATGCCGCCGGACGGCTGCAGCCCCCGGTCGAGCGGCCCCTCGGATGACCGCCCCGGGCGACGACACGACGCGAAATTACCGTCGCCTGCTCGTCACGGGCGGGGCCGGGTTCATCGGCTCGGCGTACGTGCGCGACCTCCTCGGCCGGCGTGACGGCACGCACATCACGGTGCTCGACAACCTGACCTACGCCGGGAACGAGGCGAACCTCGCGGCGGTGCGCGACGACCCGGACCTGGCGAGCCGGTTCCGCTTCGTGCGCGGCGACATCGGCGACCCCGAGGTCGTGGCCGACCTCGTCGCCGACGTGGACGCCGTCGTCAACTTCGCCGCCGAGTCGCATGTCGATCGGTCCATCCTCGACCCGGAGGCCTTCCTGCGGACCGGGGTCATCGGGGTCCACGTCCTGCTCGAGGCGTGCCGGACCGCGGCGCGCCAGCCGCGCTATCTGCAGGTGTCGACCGACGAGGTGTACGGCTCGATCGAAGCGGGCCACGCGCGCGAAGGCGATGTGCTCGCGCCTCGCTCGCCATATGCCGCAGCCAAGGCCGCCGGCGAGCTGCTCGTCGGGAGCTATGTCGTGACCCACGGGCTCGACGCGGTCGTGACGCGCGGGTCGAACACCTACGGGCCATACCACCACCCCGAGAAGCTGATCCCGCTGTTCGTGACCAACGCCATCGACGACCGACCGCTGCCCCTGTACGGCGACGGCCTGCAGCGCCGTGACTGGCTGTACGTCGACGATCATGCGGCCGGCATCGACTTCGTCCTGCGCCACGGCACGAGCGGCGAGACCTACAACGTCCCGGGCGGCGTCGAGATGACCAACCGGGACACGGTGCGCCTGCTCCTCGAGCGACTGGGCAAGCCCTGGTCGCTCGTCCGCCACGTTGAGGACCGGCCCGGCCACGACCGTCGCTATGCGATGGACGGGTCACGCATCGCCGCCCTCGGCTGGCGACCGCGCGTGACGTTCGAGGACGGCCTCGCGCAGACGGTCGACTGGTTCGTCGCCAACGAGGCGTGGTGGCGGGCCGCTCGGTCGGGCGACTGGGACGCCTACTACGAGCGACAGTACGGCGCACGGTTGCGGTCGGCGGGCTGATGCGGGTCGCGGTCAGCGGCGCGACCGGGCGGCTGGGACGTGCCCTGCTGGAGGCGTTGGCGGACGCGCCGTTCACCGGTCCCGGCGGCCCGACCGGCTGGTCGCGGGCCGACTTCGACCTCGACGCGCCCGATGGCATCGACGCGACCCTCG
>DAIUES010000131.1:0-3447 GCA_036844985.1 Candidatus Limnocylindrales bacterium | reverse complement strand
AAGGCCAGGGGCGAGGACGCCGCCCGAGATGCCTACCGGGACGGGCGGGGGACGCTCGGCATCGTCCGGGCGGCGTGGCTGTACGGGCCGCCCAGCCCCGACTTCCCGCGCAAGATCGCGGTCGCGGCGGAGCGCGCCAGGGCGGACGGGATCGCGCTTCGCGTGGTCGGCGACGAATGGGGCACGCCGACCTACGCCGCCGATGTCGCGGACGCGATCATCGAGCTGCTGGCGGAGGACGACCTCGCGGGCGTCCACCACCTGGTGGCGACCGGCATCGCATCACGAGCCGACTGGGCGCGCGATGTGCTGACCCGTCTCGACATCGACGTGCCGATCGAGGAGGTCCCGGGCTCGACCTGGACGCGCGCCTCGACGCCGCCGGCATGGGCCGTCCTCGCGCCGACACCGCTGCCCTCCCGGGAGCCGATGCGGCCATGGCAGGAGGCGATGGCCGACTACGCTCCGCGGCTTGCCCGCTCGCTCGGGCTGGCGACGGGTCACGGCCGATGACGCCGTCGGCGCTGCCCGGGGTCCGCTACGGCGCGATCGAGCGCTTCGACGACGCCCGCGGCTCGTTCCGCGAGCTGTGGCGCGAGGCCACGTTCGGTCCGATCGACCCGGCGGCCGCCGGGGAGCCGTCGACCGCGCAGCCGCGCTTCGTCCAGGCCAACCTGTCGTCGTCGCTCCAGGGCGTGCTCCGCGGTCTGCATCTGCACCGGCGCCAGCTCGATCACTGGCTGGTCACGCGCGGCCGGGCGTTCGTGGCGCTGGTCGACGTGCGGCCGATGCTGGCCGGCGCCGACCGACCGCTGGTGGAGACCCGCACGCTGGCGGTCGACGAGTGGGTCGACATCCCGGTCGGGGTGGCCCACGGCTTCCTCGCGCTCGACGAGCTCGACCTCATCTACCTGGTCACGAATCCGTACGACGGCAGCGACGAGCTCGGGTTCGCGTGGGACGATCCGCTGGTCGCCATCGACTGGCCGAGGGTGCCCGGGACCGCGGACGGACGACCGATCCTGTCGGCCCGCGACCGCTCGAATCCGGCGCTCGAGGCGCTGGTGGCCAGCGTGCGCACCGAAGGCTGACGCCCCCGCACCCCACCGCTCGCCACCCGACGCCCCCCGCGCCGCCCCGAAGGGGCTAACCGGGTCGGGACCATCCTGCGATCGACACGCGGCCCGGGGTCCGCGACCGTTGCGTGGCATCCGATCCCCACCCGCGGAGTCCCCGTTGACGCATCGCCTCGCTGCCGTCCTGCTGTCCCTGCTCGCCGTCGTGGCCGGCTTCACACCGGTCCGTGCCGCGACCGCCGGTCCCAAGGTCGTGATCATCGTCGGGGCGACCCACGGGGTCACCGAGACGTACCGACAGGCCGCCGACCGCGCCTACGCCGAGGCCATCAAGTACACCTCCAACGTGGTCAAGGTGTACAGCCCGAACGCGACCTGGTCGAAGGTGAAGTCGGCGACCGTCGGAGCGTCGATCGTCGTCTATTTCGGCCACGGCAACGGCTGGCCCAGCCCGTACACGTACGACCCGACCTACGCCACCAAGGATGGGTTCGGGCTCAACGCGACGGCGGGAAACGGCGACTACAACAACAAGTATTACGGCGAGCCGTACGTCGCCTCGCTCGACCTCGCGCCCGACGCGGTCATCCTGCTCAGCCGCCTGTGCTACGCCTCGGGCAACTCCGAGCCAGGTGGCGCGGCGCCGTCCGAGAGCACCGCCCGCAAGCGGGTCGACAACTATGCTGCCGGGTTCCTGCGATCCGGGGCGCAGGCGGTCATCGCCGACGGCCATGGCGGTCCCGAGCCGTACATCCGGGCGCTGTTCACGACCCACGCCACGATCGAGCAGGTCTGGCGCAGCGCGCCGAACTACCACGGTCACGTCAAGTCGTTCGCGTCGACCCGGACCCCGGGTGCGCGCGCCTACACCGACACCGACACGACGACCAGTGGCTACTACCGGTCGCTCGTGACCCAGCCGGGCCTGACCGCCGATGCCGTCATGCGCGCAGGGGCGCCGGACACGAGCGCCGACCCCGCGGCCCTCGTCGTTCCCGGCAACGCCGAGGTCGGACCGGCCGCGGCCGCGGTCTTCGGCGACGCGACGCTGACACCGGCGGACGCCTCGGCGGCGCCCGCCAGCCTGCCCGCCGGCACGCGTCTGCGAACGCTGGCGCGCGGGCTCGAGACGACCGCCACCGGCAGCCCGGCGGTCGAGGTCGAGGGCCTCGACGACGCGACCATCCACGGCTGGGTCGATGGCGGCACGCTGGTGCCCCGCGACAGCACCCCGCCGCGGACGGCCGCGCTCGACGTCGGGCCGGCGCGCCTGTCGCCCAACGGCGACGGCCGATTCGATACGCTCGACCTCAGCGCGCGCTTCAGCGAGTCGATCGCCTGGCGGCTGCGCATCCGACCGGCCGATGGCGGCGACCCGGTCGCCGAGTGGACCGGGCGCGCCGACCGGTTCGCCATCGCCTGGGACGGGCGCGACACCAGCGACGCGGTCCTGGCGGACGGGGCGTACACCTACGACATCGACGGGACCGACGGCTGGGCGAACCCGCTCACCACGCGGACCGGATCGATCGTCATCGACACCACGCCCGCCGAGCTCGGCGGGGTCAGCCCGGCCGACGAGCCGGTGCGCTGGTTCTCGCCCAACGGCGACGGCTCCCGGGACACCATCGCGTGGACCGCGGCCGCACTCGAGCGCGGCACGTTCAGCGTCCGGATCAGCGACGCCACGGGCAACCGCGTCCGCGCCTGGCAGCAGACGGTCGCCGCGGGACCGGTAACGGTCAGCTGGAACGGTCGCAACGACGCCGGCACGCTGGTGGCCGATGGCCTGTACAGCGTGCGCGTCGATCCGCGGGACGCGACCGGCACGACCGGCGCCGCAGTGACCCGTCAGGCCCGCGTGGCGACGGCCCTCCGCCTGGTCACGACCTCGAAGACCTTGTTCTACCCCCAGGACGGCGATCGCTTCTCGACGTCGACGAGACTCGGCTTTGTGCTCCGCCGCAGTGCGACCGTGACCTGGACCATCCGCAACACCGCGGGTGTCGTCGTCGATACGCTCATCGCCGGCCAGGTCCGCGCCGGCGGTACGTGGTCGACGACGTACACGGGTCGGCGTGCCGACGGCACTCGCCTGCCGGTGGGTTCGTACACGTCCTACGTGAGCGCCACCGACCAGCTCACGACCGTCGCCCAGGCCGTGCCGTTCCGGATGGACGCGTTCACCGTTCGCCCGTCGGACACGACGCCAGGGCGTGGCCAGACGATCACGGTCAAGGTCGTGTCGGCCGAGCCGCTCAAGGCCCTGCCGCGGATGTACGTGCTCGAGCCGGGCCTCACCACCTGGTCGAAGACGATGACCAGGACATCGACCTATGGCTACACCGTGTCCATCACGCTCAAGCGGGGT
>DAIUES010000130.1:0-6724 GCA_036844985.1 Candidatus Limnocylindrales bacterium | reverse complement strand
CGTTGCGCCGGAGATAGGTCTTGGTGCGCTCGATCGGGCACTTGAGCCGCCAGCGCTCGACGTCGTCGGCGAGGTCGTACGGATCGGGTCGGAGGAAGGCGTAGGACAGCAGCCCGGCGGCCCCCACGAACACGACCGGCACGAGGTACGCGCCACTGAGCGCCGGCAGGCCGAGCGCCGTCGCCACCACCCCGGCCGGTGCCACGAGATTCGGCCCGACGACCGCCCCGATGGTCGCACCCCACACGACCACCCCGATGGCCGACGCCCGCCGGTCGCCTGGCACCAGGTCCGCGGCGGCGTAGCGCGACAGCTGATTGGACGCATTGCCGAAACCGATGAGCACGGTCCCGAGCAGGAGCAGCGGCAGGGACCGCACGAGGATCGCGGCGGTCGCGATCGCTGCCCCGATCACCCCGATGCCGTAGCCGGCGGCGAGGCCGATCCGTCGTCCGTGGGTGACCATGAGCTGTGACAGCGTCACCGCCCCGAGCGCTGCGCCCAGGACGACCGTCGCGCCGGGTGCGCCACTCAGCGCCGCCGTGTCGGCGATGTCCTTGGCCACGATCGTGGCGACCGTCACCGCGGCGATGTGCCCGGTGCTGCCGAGCGCGACACCGGCCACCAGGGTCGCGACGGTCCTGCGGCGCAACCGGGCGAGCTCGGCCGGCGAGTGATGGGGTTCGGTCATGACCGCCGATGATACGGCGCGGCCCGGGGCAGCCGACGGCCACCCTCGTCAGGTGGCGGTCGCCATCTCGACGAACGCGCACAGCGCGTCCAGGGCGTGCATCTGCTCGGGCGTCCGACAGCCGGCCTCGAGCAGCCGGGGTGAGGCGACCACGATGGCCAGGCTCCGGGCGCGCGAGACCGCGACGTTGAGGCGGTTACGCGAATACAGGAAGCCCATGTCGCGGGGCGCATCCTCGCGCGATGAGCTGGCCATCGAGAAGATCGACACGACGCCCTCGCGACCCTGGAACTTGTCGACCGTGCCGACGTTCCCGCGATGGCCCAGCCGGCCGACCAGGGCCGCCTGGATCTCGGCGACCTGGGCGTTGTACGGCGCGACGATGATGACGTCCTCGAGCGTGAGGGCGCGGGTGATGCCGGCCGACGACGTCCACGTCCGGCCGATCAGCCGCTCGACCAGGTCGGCCACGACCGTCGCCTCCTCGCGCGAGCGGGGTCCGTTGGCGGTGTGCGCCACGGGCACCCAGCGAAGACCGGCACCGCTCAAGGTGTCGTCACCACCGAGCAGCTGGCGGGCCGTGTCGGGATGGGCATCGAGCAACCCGTCGTAGAAGGTCCGCGAGATGTATCGGTCAACCGCGGGGTGGAGCCGGCGGGTCAGGCCGAGGAACAGGCCACGCTCTGGCGCCACCGTGACGGCGTCGCGCCCGACAAGGTGCTCGAGCGCCGATCGCTCGGCGCCCTCGGGGTGGACGCCCTGGCTCACCATCGGCAGCTGGTTCGGATCGCCGACCAGCACGATCGAGCGTGCCGACGTCCCCATCGCCACGACATTGGCGGTCGACATCTGGCCCGCCTCGTCGACGACCAGCACATCGACCGCGGCCTCCAGGCCCGGCCGTGCGAACAGCCACGGCGTGCCGGCCACGATGTCGACCGTCCGACCCGCCAGGGCCGCCTCGACCTCAGCGTTGTCGGCCAAGGTCACGAACGGCAGGTGCGCGGCGTGGTCGTTGTCCGGCCCGGCGCGCTGGAGCACGCGCGGCGTTCGCCACCGATGGCTGCTCTGCAGCGCTTCGCCGACGGCCTCGAGCAGATTCGAGATGGTCTTGTGCGACTGGGCGGTCACCCCGACCGTGCGCCCGTCGGCGACCAGGTCGAGGATCATCCGGGCGGCGGTGTAGGTCTTGCCGGTGCCCGGTGGCCCCTGGATCGGCAGGATGCCCGAGGCCAGCTCGTGCCCGAGGCGGATGGCGGCCCCGGTCACGTCCTCGTTCGGCCGCTGCAGCGCACCGCCGCTCGGTCCGACCGTGCCCCGCGGCGCGCGACGCAGGATGAGATCGCGCACCGCCCGGAACGCACCCTGGCCGTCGATGCCGTCCTCCAGCGCGGCGTCCGCGACGCGGAGCATGGCCCGCTTGAGGACGACCGAATCGATCGGCGCCTCGCCGATCAGCGCGAGCGGGTGCGGCCAGGCCGCCGCCGCCGAACGCTTGAGCGTGACGATTCCCTGGACGTCATCGATGTCGACGATCGTCCCGGCACCCTTGCCGGTGTCGCGGTCGATCGCGCTGTCGCCCGGGTCGAACCCGTGATCCTGCGGTTCGAAGCGGTAACGGCGCTGGACCATGTTGCGGGCGCCGGTCGTCTCGTCCATGAAGGTCAGCCCGGCGAGGGCGTCGCGCTCGTTCACCAGCTGCTCGACGGTCAGGTCGTTGCGGAGCTCGTACCAGCGCCACCACTGCGACTTCTCCTCGCGCCGGTGCCAATCGAGGAGATCGGCCAGCAGGCGCTGGCCCGCCGCGAGATCGGGATCGGGCTCGTCGGACGCGGCGTCGATGAGGGCGCTCTCGCGGGCCGCCACGTCGCGCAACCAGCCGCTGACCCCCTCGCTCGGGGCACCGTCGACGGTGACCGGCCGGGCCCAGTCGAACGCCGGCCAGCGCTCCACGGCCTCCGTCCGCCAACCCTCCAGCCACTCCCGCAGCAGGTACGTCGAGACGCAGTCGTCGCGGTTGTAGTCCGCGATGCCGTCGAGGATCGTCCCGTCGCGCTCCCGAAGCCAGGTCTCGAAGGCGACCACGCTGAAGCCGGCTTCGGTGACGGGCCCTTCGCGCACCGGCATGTACGACTTCTCGACCTGCTTGAGGGAGTACGACTCGACCGATCCGCGGATGCCCTGGCGGACGACGTTGAGCAGGTCGACCAGGACGTCGCCCCGAAGCAGCCGATCGACCTGCTCCTGACCGACCCCGTGGCGGGCCATCAGGCGCTTGATCGCGCCAGCCTCGTAGCCGCCGTAGTGATAGACGTGCATGTCCGGGTGGGCGTCGAGCCGATCGGTGACGAGGTCCAGGAAGCGCTGGAACGCCAGGCGCTCCTCGTCCTGGTCGGTCGCCCAGATGGCCTGGTACACGGGCTTGCCGTCGACCGTCTCGACGACGCCGAGGAGGTACTCGAGCCCGACGTCGGTCGCCCATGGATCGGCCTCGATATCGAAGAACAGGTCCCAGGGCGACGGCTCGGGCAGGGCCGCGAGGCCGCGTCCGGGCTCGTCCGGATCGGGCTCGGCGAGCTCCCAGACGCGTTCGCCGGTC
The DNA here is from genome assembly GCA_036844985.1 of Candidatus Limnocylindrales bacterium. Taxonomy (GTDB): domain Bacteria; phylum Chloroflexota; class Limnocylindria; order Limnocylindrales; family CSP1-4; genus SPCO01. The sequence goes on along the minus strand of DAIUES010000130.1, from coordinate 3,434 downwards.
CGTTGCTCGTGGAGCTGCAACCGGGCCTGGGTCCGCAGCCGGTCGAGGCGCGCCGCGCGCAGGTCCTTGATCGCCGCACCGTCGGGTAGCTCGGCCAGCCCGGTCAGGGTCGCCACGCCCGCCCGCTGCAGGCGTTCCGTGTCCAGTCGACCGAGCCCGGCGACGATCGAAGGATGGTCGTCGTCACGCCGTCGCTGGATGCACATCGGGTACCAGCTGCAGATCCGGCAATGATCGACCGGATCGGGGTAGGTCGGCGCGGCCGGGCCATCGAGGCCGGCCGCGACCCGCGCCTCGAACCGGGCCTTGACCGAGCGGAAGTAGGCGGCGAAGCCGGCGGTCCGGTAGGGGTGCCGCACGCGGTCGCCGGTGATGACCTCGAGCCACTCGGGCGCGATGCCCTGCAACCCCTCGAGCAGCGCGGCGTAGACGCACATCTGGATGATCGCCCCGCCCTTGACCGAGCGGGCGAGCTTGGTGTCGGCGATGTCGTAGCTCCACGACCCGAGACCAGGGCTGGGCCGGTCGTCGCGCTTGAACAGGAAGTCGGCATGGCCTCGCCAGCGACCGTCGAAGAACGTCGCCTGGAACACGACGTCGGCTCCGTCGCGCATGGCCTGCAGGGTCTGCGCCTGGGCGGCGCGCAGGTCGTCGGGCGTCCGCAGCTCGCCCTTCGGGATCTCGACGACCGACTTGCCGCTCACCCGTAGTTCCGCCAGATAGGCCGCTTCGTGGAGGTCGCCCTTGGCCTGGATCAGCTCGATGGTCGGGTCATCGCGGCGGATCGGTCGTTCCCAGCGCCCGACGACACGCCCGAGCTCGAGCGTCGCGAGGTGATCGCACGCCAGGTAGCCGACGAGATCGGTGGCGCTGAGGATGACGGTGCCGTCGGGGGCCTGCTGCACCCGCCAACCTTAGCCGCCGGTCGTGACACCTTGCCTGTCACGGTGGGCTACGCTGCGACCGTGAGCCCGATCGAGCGTGACCCGGAGCGACCCGATCCTCTCGTGTCGGCGCGCCAGCGGATCCGCGAGACGCTCATCGAGCGGCAGATCCGCGAGGCGATGGACGAGGGCGCGTTCGACGGTCTGCCGCATCAGGGGCGTCGGCTGCCGCTGGAGGACGATTCCGCAGCGGGGGACTGGGCGCTGGCCCATCACATGCTGCGCAACGCCGGCGCGGCGCCGCCGTGGATCGAGGCGGACAAGGCCGCCCGCTCGACGTTGGCCGAGCTCGAGCGGTTGATGACCCGGGCGTCCGGGATGTCCGATCTCGGCCGCGCCCGCGCGCGCACCGACATCCGTCGGCTGGTAACCCTGGCGAACCGGGCGATCGAACGGGTCAACGCCGAGGCGCCGACCGTCCGGCAGCATCGGCGGGTGCTGGACGAGACCGCGGAGATCGCCCGGTTCGAGCGCGCGGCTCGCGGTGAGCCATCCGGCGGGGCGGGGGCCCCGGACGACTCGCGTCCGGGACCTGGCGAGCGACCCTAGGAGCCGCCGAACAACTTCTTGAGCCAATTCATGAACCCGCCGGCTGCCTGTTGCGCGTTGTCGGCCGCCTGGGAAGCGGCGGGTCCGACGCGATCGGCGACGTCGGCGGCCATGTCACCCGCGCGGTCGGCGGCGCCACGGACCTGGTCGACGACGTCCTCGCCGGCGTCACGCGCCTGATCGGCGAATCCTTCGAGGGCGCCTCCGGCATCGGCGGCTGCGTCAGCGGCGGAATCGGCCGCGCCGGCGGCGGCGTCGTGCGCGTCGTCGATCGCGCCCTCGGCAGCGGTCGCGGCATCGCGCATCGGGTCGGTCATCGGGTACCTCGCGTTAGCGATGGGGATGATTGACCCTGCCGATGCTGGCGGCCCCCGACGTCGGCGTCAAGGTCGATCGGATCGCCCGACCGGGCGCTCGGATCAGTGAAGGCGCTGGGTGGACCCGCAGATGGGGCAGGTGGCGACGCCACGATCGGTGTCGACGTCGAGCAAGGTCGGGCAGCCGTTGGTCCGACAGAACGGACGCAAGGCGGCGTTGGTCGCGCTCGCGCGCCGGCGCATCCGGCGCATCGAGCTGGAGCGTCCGGCAACGGACGCGGTGGTGGTACGGGACATCATGGTGTTGTGACTCTTGGTGCTTTCTGGCGCGCCCCAGGCGGTCTGGGCCTGGGCAGCGACCCTTGGTTCGGTGCATCCGCTCTGGACGGCCGTGGTCGGGGCCGGAACGGTGCTGGTGGTCCTCGCGGGATCGGGAGCGTCTCCGTTATCGAGGCGCTCGACCGGACCGCCGTTGTGGACCGATGACCGATCCACTATAGCGACCAGAACGGACGTTCGTCAACGGGACCATCGGCGGCCGGCCGGCCGGTCAGTCCTGGGCGACCACCACGGCCAGGATCTCCTCTCCGTAGCGGTCGAGCTTGGTCGGCCCGACACCAGGCACCCGGCGAAGTTCGGCGATCGACCTCGGCCGACGCTCCGCGATCGCCTCGATGGTCGCATCGTGGAAGACGATGAACGGCGCCACCGCATCCGCCTTCGCCCGACTCGTTCGCCACGCGCGGAGCGCCGTCGACAACGGTGAGCGCTCCCCGCTCGCGGCGCTCGGGGAACGGCTGGCGGACGGCGCTGACGGCAGCACCCGGACCGATCGCGGCCGGGCCGGGACCAGTCCGTCGAGGAATGGGGAGCGACTGCGACGGCCCTCGCGACCCGTCGCTGCCGTGCGACGATCCGCCCACGACAGCCACAGGTGGCGGCGCGCCCGGGTGATCCCGACGTAGAGCAGCCGCCGTTCCTCGGCCCGTTCGAGCGGCTCGCTCGCCTGGCGGATCGGGAGCGTGCCGTCCTCGAGGGCCGGCAAGAAGACCGCTTCCCACTCGAGCCCCTTCGCCCGGTGGTAGGTCACCAGCTCCACGCCGCTGGCGGTGCCGCCCGCCTCGATTGCGGAGCGTTGCTCGATCGCCGCGAGGAACGCCGCCACGTCGGCCGCGGGATCGGTCACGGCCAGGTCGTCCGCGAGCTCCAGCAACGTCACGACCGCCGCGTGCCGCTCCCGCGCGGCCTCGCCGTCGGGCTCGCGATCGCGTCGCACGCCGAGCTCGCGTTCGAACGCCGCGGCGAGAGTAGCCACGAGACCGCCACCACGCGCCTCTGCCGATCCGGAGTCTTCGGCCACTCGCCGCGGCGCGGTCCGCTGACTGGCCGCGGCCACCCGGATGGCACGCCTGACCTCGGGTCGGCTGAAGAACCGCTCACCGCGGACATGGAACGGGATGCCGGCACTGCCCAGGCCCGCCTCCAGGCCGGGCAGCTGGGCGTTGGTGCGAACGAGGATCGCCATGTCACCGTAGGCCGTGCCCGCGCGGGCCAGCTCGCGGATGCGACCCGTCAACGCGGCCAGTTCGAGATCGTCGGTCGCGAACCCCGCGATCGACGGCGC
>DAIUES010000129.1:0-6731 GCA_036844985.1 Candidatus Limnocylindrales bacterium | reverse complement strand
TCGCCGATCTGCCGCTGCCCCGCGCGGTCATCTTCGATCTCGACGGCACGCTCGTCGACACGGTCGAGCATCGGATCGACGCGTGGCTGCGCGCCCTCGACGAGGCCGGCTATCCGACGACGCGTGAGCGGCTGGCGCCACTCATCGGGGTCGATGGCAAACGGCTGGCGCGCGAGATCGCCGCGCTGGCCGGCGACACGCTCGACGATGACCGCGTCGAGACGATCGACAAGCGATCGGGCGAGATCTTCGAGGGGCTGAACCACTCCCCTCGTCCGCTGCCCGGGGTCCGCGCGGTCGTGGCCGCGATCGACGCGCGCGGTCTGGCCTGCGCCATCGCGACCTCGAGCCGGAGGGACCAGATCGCGACCTCGATCGACGCGCTCGGGCTCGACCGACCGCCCACGATCGTCGATGCCAGCCACGTCGAGCAGGCCAAGCCGGCGCCCGACCTGCTGCTGCGCGCGGCCGAGGAACTCGAGGTCGAGCCGGCCCGCGCCTGGTACGTCGGCGATTCGACCTGGGACATGGTGGCGGCCGTGGCGGCCGGGATGGTCCCCGTCGGCGTGACGGCCGGGGCCGCGGTCGATGCAGCCGGCCTGCGCAGCGCGGGGGCGGCGGTCGTGGTCGCGACGCTCGACGACATCGCCGACGCGATCCGGGCGCACTGATCGGGGCCGTGCCGGCGGTGGTCGCCCCGGTCCCGCCGGGGCTCGACGGCGCCCGGCTGCTCGAGGGTGTCGGGGCGCTCGCCGCGTTCGATGCCGATCTGGCGGGCATCGTCGACCGCCACGGGCCGCCGCCGCTGTGGGACCGACCGGCCGGCTTCGAGACCTTGGTCCGGATCATCCTCGAGCAGCAGGTCTCGCTGGCGTCCGCGTACGCGGCGGTCGGGCGACTCGTGCGGGTGGCAGGGTCGATCGCTCCCGAGCCCATCATGGCGGCCGGCGAAGCGGGGTTGCGGGCGGCCGGGCTGACCCGGCAGAAGGCGCGCTACATCTCCGCCCTGGCCGATGCTGCCGTCACCGGAACGCTCGACCTCGAGGAGGTCGCGCGGCTCGACGATGACGCCGCCCGAGCCCGACTCACGGCGCTGCTCGGGATCGGCCGCTGGACGGCCGACATCTACCTCCTGATGGCGCTCGGTCGACCCGATGTGTGGCCTGTCGGCGACCTCGCGCTCGCCGGCGCGATGCGCCGCGCCAAGAGTCTGGAGTCGCTGCCGAGTCCCGCCGAGCAGGACGACATCGCCACCCGCTGGCGTCCGTGGCGCGCCGTCGCGGCACGCCTGCTATGGCACGCGTATCTCGCCGGTGAACGCTGAGGGCTCGCCCGAACTGCAACGCCGATGCGACATCCCGGTCGCGGCCGCGAGCACCAGTCGCCCTGCCCGGCGCGACGCTGCCCTGCGGGCGACGGTACGCCGCGAGCAGCGAGGAGGGTGCGCATGGATGAACAGACCGTGCGAGATGCGGCCGAGGTCGTGTGCCAGGCGATCGTCGCCGGCGACGTCGATCGGGTGATCGAACAGCTGAGCCGCGAACTTCGCCAGAACATCGGCGAGGTCGTGTCGCTGCTGCCGCTGCCGGCCACGTCGGCGAGCGTCCATTCGGTCGAGCACGGCGCCTCGGCCTTCGTGGTCGTGCTGCGGATCGTGGGTGAGGCCGAGGAGGTCATGATCCAGACGCGCTGGAAGGAGCGCGACGGACGTCCGACCATCGTGGAAGCGAGCCACCTGAGCCGGACGGAGCTGGTGGCGGCGGACGCCGACGCCGACGCGAGCGAGCCGGAGGGCAGCGACGCCCCGGCGCCTTGACCGTGGTGCGATCTGCCCTGCGGCCGACCTGCCATTCGACTGAGTGCCGTTCGGCCCGACCGCAAGCGGCGATCCGGCCCTGTCGCCGTCGGACCGGGGCGGCCTAGCGTAGAGACGGTCGGGGCGCAACACGGCCGACCCATGGCCGTACCGTCGACACCGGCCGGATCGGAGCGAGTCATGGCAGCCTCGACGGCCATCCCCCAGTCGGCCCGGGCAGCGTGGACGGTGGACCGCAGGTTCGCGGGCGTCGCCCTGTTCGTCCTCGCCGCCGAGTTCATGACGGCGATCATGCTGGCTGCCTCGATGGCGCCCGGCTATGACATCGGCGGCGGCGACATCAGCGACCTCGGCGTGATTGCCGAGACGGCCGTGCTGTTCAACGCGTCGCTCGTGGCGGTCGGTCTGCTCAACCTCGTCGCGGGCTACCTGCTGTTCCGCTCCAGCGGCAGTCGCTGGATCCTGGCCCTGTTCGGGCTGGCCGGGATCGCGGCGGCGGGCGCCGGACTCGTCCCGCTCGACCGGGGCGACCTGCACGGGCTGTTCGCCCTCGGTGCGTTCCTGTTCTTCAACCTCGAGGCGATCGCGTGCGCGTCGATCGTGCGCGGACCGATGCGGGCGATCTCGGTGCTGGCCGGCGTCGTGGGCCTCGCCTTCGTGGTGCTGATGATCATCGGCGACGCGGCGACGGCCGCGGCCTTCGGGCCGATCGGCCACGGCGCAACCGAGCGGATGATCGTGTATCCGCCGATGCTGTGGATGCTGGCCTTCGGCGGCTACCTGATGGCGGAACGACAGACGGTCGACTAGGACGTCGCGGTCAGTTCGTCGGTCGCGAGGCGTTCGCCTGCTTCGACGCGCACCGGCAACCGGTTCTCGGCCGGGGTGAGTGGGCACGAGAACCGGTAGTCGTACACGCACGACGGGTGGTAGGCCAGGTTGAAGTCGAGCGTGTACGAACCGTCATCCTCGGGCTCGAGGTCCATGTAGCGGCCCGCGCCGTAGGTCTCGGTGCCGCTGGTCGCGTCGAGGAATGGCACGAACAGCGAGCTGCCGTCGCCGCCATCGAACGTGTAGGCGGTGAGCTGCATCGGCGCCCCGTCGAGGTCGAACCGGAACGTTCCCGCGCGGTGGGCCGGCTTGAGCTGGTTGTCCGAGGTCGGGATCTGGAAGTCGGACGGCTCGTCGCCGCCGTAGGGCTCGAGTCGAAGGTCCTCGAACCGACGGCCCTCGTCGACGGGGTAGTACGGCAACCCGCTGAAGGCGTCGCGCTCGGCCTCGGGGATCGGGCTGCGCGGGTTCGTCCTGAAGAACTCGTCCTTGTCGGCGCGGAACGACTCGACCTCTTCGGCGTAGCTCAGGGCTCGGTGGTGATGCTCGTGCTCGTGATGAAGGTGGTCGTCTGACATCGGTGGCTCCGGGCGGTGCGGTTCATCGTGCGCGTACCGGTCAAGGGCGGCATCGCCCCCGGCGAACCGGTCGCGGCCGACCGGCGACCGTGCCGCGGCCCGAACCACCACCTATCGCTCAGGGCGATGGTAAGGACGGACCTGGGGCGATACGGCCCGAAGATCGGCCCAGATATCGCCGACACTGGTAGATGGCCGGAATCCAGGCCGGGGACGCGGATCGCTCGTCCATAGCATCGGCCACGGCGATATCTGGTGGAAACGGCGGAGCGGATCGCGACGCGACGGCACGTGCCGGGCACGACCCGTCTCCCGCGGGCTCCCGGCAGCCGCGCCCCCCGACGCGCTCAGTGACCCCGCAGCGAGCGACCCAAGGCGTCGCGGGAGTGGGCCGAGTTCGCGCTCGCGAAGTGGACCCGCTTCAGCCGTGCGGCGTCCACCGGCCTCGCAAACTCCTGCGTTCCGGCCTCGAGCTCGGCGACGAGCGCCTGCAGTTCGGGGTCCTGACCGGCGTAGTCCCGGATACGCAACGCGGTGGCGCCAAGGGCGTTCCGGGCACTCCCGAAGTCGCCCGCCTTGTTGCTCGCGACCGCCTGGAGCCGGGCTCGGGCGGCGAACTGCCGGGCGACCGCTCGATCGACGTCCGCGTCGCGCGGCTGCATGTCGTTGGTGCTGTCCTCGGCCCATGTCCAGGTCAGTCGCGCATCGGCGATACCGGCCGCGGCGAACGCCCCGTCGGCGTCGATGGCACGGACGATGAGCCCCGTGTCCCGACCGAGCTGGCCGTACGGGAAGGTCAGGCGCAGGACGACGTCGAGCACCTGGTCAGACACGAGGTCACCGAGGACGACCAGGCGACGCGCGCCGTGACCCGTGAGCTGCTGCGGGCTGATGACCTCGACGTCGATCCCCTCCCCCGCGAGCACCTCGAGCCTGGTATCGCGGGCCACGACCTCGAGCGTCTCGCCGACCTCGCTCGCGATGTGGTCCCGGATCTGGGCGGCATCCTCGATGTAGTAGAAGTGGCCACCGCCGGCGTCGGCCATGGCCTGCAGCAGGGCCTCATCGAAGTCGTTGCCGACCCCGAACGTGGTCGTCGCGACACCACGGGTACGCAGCTCCCCGGCGTGACGGGCAAGTTCGGTCGCATCGGTGATCCCGACGTTGGCGAGGCCGTCGGTGAGGAGCAGGACCCGGTCGATCCCCGCCTCCGAAAGGTGGGTCGCGACCTGCTCGCAGCCACGGAGCCAGCCGGCGCCCAGGTTCGTGCTGCCCCGAGCCTCGATGACGGCGAGTCGCTCCATCGCGTTGCGGCGCGCTTCGGCCGAGGCCGGAGTCGATTCGACGACGGTGTCGATCGCCTCGTCGTAGACCACGATGCTGAAGCGATCCCGGTCGTCGAGCCGGGCGAGCGCGTCCGCGACCGCCTGCTTGGCGAGCGCGAGCTTGGCGCCCGACATCGAACCGGACCGGTCGATCACGAACGCGAGGTTGACCGCGGCGCGCTCGCGCTGGTGGGTCGCAGGCGGCGCCGTCAACTCGACGAGCACGAACCGCTGGCTGCGGGAATGGGTGCGGATGAGGCGCCGGTCGGCGCGGGCGATCATGCGGGTCATGGAAGCTCCTCCTCGAGCAGGTCGCGGGCGATCTCGATCAGGCGATCGACCCGTTTGGCAGTCGAACGCGGAAGCGGTCGACGGATGTGCAGTTCGATATCGGGCCCGAGCCGCAGGCGGTCCCACTGGGAGCGCTCGATCCGGGGCGGGGGTTCGGGCTGCGGTTCGGGTTGGTCGTCGCGCGCCGGCATGCCGGGCGCGGGTGGGGGCGGAGCGGCGGCCGGGGTGGTCGGCGCGGTCGGGATGGGACCCTCGAGTCGCTTGGCCAGGGTGGCGCTGGGCGCCGGCGTGATCCGCATGGCCGGCGCGGTCACCATGGCCGGCGCGGTCCCCATGGCTCGCGGCGTTCCCGCGCCCGGCGACTCGGTCCGCTGCAGCCGCGAGCCCTGCGGCGCCGTGATCTGGCGGATGTAGTCGAGCGCGGAGTTCGGCGGCCGCGGCGCGGCCCCCATCGAGCTGAGCTCCGCGATCGCGGCGTCATCGAGCGTTTCGAGCTGATTTCGGATCTCGGCCAGCGGTTGGTGCGCGCGCTGCAATCGCCTGATGACGCGCAGCCGTGCTAGGTGGGTGTCGTCGTATTTGGCGCCCGGGCCGCTGACGCCGACCGTCGGCAGCAGGCCCTGGTGGAGGTAGTAGCGCACGGTTCGCGGGCTGACACCGGCCAGGTCCGCAAGCTCGGTCAGCGTGTAGCGAGCGTCTTCGGGGTTGGGGCTCATGCATGCACATTAGCACAGTGCAACGTATCACTGTCAAGACCTTGGCATGAAATACTCGCTCGATGCGACGCCTTGGCTTCTACATCATCCTCACGGCCGACGGGATGTACGCCGATTCCGAGGGCGGACTCGACCACTACGACCCGGTCGAGGACGAGCACCGATACGCGAACGAGCTGTTGCGTGACGTCGGCGACGCCGTCATGGGCCGGCGCATGTACGACGTGATGGCCTATTGGGACGAACTCGATGTCGACGATCCGTCGGCGTCACCGGTCGAAGTCGAGTTCGCCCGCTTCTGGCGCGAGACGCCGAAGCACGTCGTGTCGCGCGGCAGTCCAGCCCTGCGCGCGCATGCCGAGGTGATCGAAGGCGACGTCGTCGAGGCGGTCCGGGCGATGAAGGCCGGCGACGGCCCGCCGATCGACCTCGGCGCCGGGGCCGACCTGTTCGCGACCCTCAGCGAGGCCGGCCTGATCGACGACTATCGATTCCTGATCCTCCCGACCGCGCTCGGCAGCGGCAAGGCGCTGTTCGCGTCGCTCACCGAACCGCTGCGGCTTCGGCTGGTGGGGACACGGACGTTCTCATCGGGGAGCGTGTTGCTCGAGTACGTGCGGGCGTAGCCGAGGCGTGGTGCTGGGCGGCGGCGTGGTGCCGGGCGGGCGTGGTGCCGGACGGCGCCCCCGAACCGCCGAATATCGCCCAGGGCGATGGTAAGGACGGCCGCGGTCGGCCACGGGCGGCCCCTCCCACCGATTTGGTCCAGATCTGGTCCAGATATCGCTGGGAACGGTAGGTGGGGCAAAGTCGATCAGCCGGAGCCCACGCTCCGTCCGTAGCATCGCCCGGAGCGATATCTGGCGGAACCGCGGCCGCGCCGCGCCCGGCCCCGCCCGGCCCCCAGCGATTACCCTTGACCGACCATGCCACCCGAATTCATCTACACCGCCTACAAGCTCGCCCGCCACTACCCGCCCGACCGGACCGTGCTCGAGGACATCTCGATCTCGTTCTATCCCGGCGCCAAGATCGGCGTCATCGGGCCGAACGGCGCGGGCAAGTCGAGCCTGCTCCGGATCATGGCCGGCCTCGACGACGGGTTCACCGGCGACGCGCGGCTCACGCCGGGTTTCACCGTCGGCTATCTCAGCCAGGAGCCGCAGCTCGATCC
>DAIUES010000128.1:0-6901 GCA_036844985.1 Candidatus Limnocylindrales bacterium | reverse complement strand
AGCTCAGCCAGTCGTGCAGCGCGCCGAGCTCGGCGTCCGCCGGGTTCGACGCAGCCGCGGCCGCCGCCTCGCGTGCCTTCTGCTCGAGCACGGCGACGATGGGGTCGCCCTCGCGGACCTTGCGTTCAGCGATGACCCGGCCGAACCACTGCCAGTGATCGCCGACCGCGAGATAGGCCACGCCCGCGGGTCCGCGTCGTCCCACCCGCCGTGGCTCGGGGACGCGCTCGACGATGCCCCAGCTTTCGGCCTCGGCCAGGGCGAGGCTCGCGGCGCGGTGCGACAGGCCGAGCGCCTCGCGGACCTCGCGCTCGGTCAGCGGCTCCTGGCGGGCCATCAGGTACGCCTGCACCCGGGCGATGGCCGGCGTCACCCCCCACGCCGCGCCCATCTCGCCCCACGCCTCGGCCAGGTCCAACCGGATCTGCTCGGCCGTGGCCGAGGTAACGTGCGCCTTGACAGTAGCGTGTTTATCGGTCATAACTTGCTATGTCAGGGTAGCACGAGGGACATGTCCGATGCGGATCGTCATCACCGGGGGCACCGGTCTCGTCGGGCGCGCGCTGAGCCGCGCATCGATCGCCGACGGGGATGAGGTCATCGTCCTCTCGCGCGACGCACGCCGCGTTCGCGGTCTCCCTCCGGGCGTCGTGGCGCGAGATTGGTCGACGTCGGACATCGACGGGCTCGTCTCGACCCTCGACGGCGCGGACGCCGTGGTGAGCCTGGCCGGCACCCCGGTCGGGCCGTGGCCGTGGACCGCTGGCCGCAGGGCGTCCATCCGTGACAGCCGGGTCGGTGGGATCGCGGCGATCATGGCGGCCACGGAACGGCTGTCGCCGAGCCGCCGCCCACGGTCGCTGGTCGTGGTCTCCGGCGTCGATGCCTACCCCGAGTCCGACCCCGGGCCGGACCCGATACCGATGACCGAAGCGAGCCCGATGGGGACCGGGTTCCTGGCGCAGGTCTCGCGCGCCGTCGAGACCGAAGCCCTGCGCGGGGAGACGCTCGGCCTTCGGGTGACACGGATGCGCATGGGACACGTCCTCGCCCGCGATGCACAGCTCGTCCGCATGCTCGCGCTGCCGGTCCGCCTGTTCCTCGGTGGCCCGATCGGAACCGGGCGGCAATGGATGAGCTGGGTGCACATCGACGATGCCGTCGAGTTGTTCCGCCTGGCCATCGCCGAGGACGGTCCCGATGGGGTCCTCAACGTCGTGGCTCCGAACCCGTGTCGCCAGATCGACTTCGTGCGCGCGATGGGCGCGGCACTGCATCGGCCGACCTGGTTCCGGGTCCCCGGCTGGCTGGTGCGGCTCGTCCTGCGTGAGGAATCGGCCCTGCTGCTGGAGTCTCGCCGCGTCGCGCCGGCGCGCGCGCGTGACCTCGGTATCGTGTTCCGGTACGAGACGATCGAGCCTGCGATGCACGCCGTCCTCGGATGAACCGAGTCGCTCGCCGGACGGCGGGGCTCGTCGTGTCGGCGACGATCGTGGTCCTGGCGGTCGTGATCGCGGCGCTGCCAAGCATCCAGAACCCGATGGACCTGCGTGGTGCTGATGCCCTGAGCATCGTCCCGCGCCCCCTCGTCATCGGCGCCCTGCTTGCGTTGCCGGCGGTGATCGGCGCGATCGCGGCGCTCGGGGGCAGTGGGCCGCTGTTCGTCGCGGCCGGCGCCCTGTGCCTGGCTCAATCGTTCGTCGCGTTCAGCGGCGTGACGCTCGGCTTCGTCGTGCCGGCGCTCGTCCTGATCAGCCTCGGCCTCCGGCGCGACCCCAACGACCCGACCGACCGACCGGGGCGCACCCGCGAGCGGATGGCCGGCGTGCTCGTCTTCGGCCTGGGCATCGCCGCGTGGATCGCCACGCTGGCACTCACGGAGACGGTCTGCTGGACCGCCCGGACCGGTCCGGACGGCTCGCCGATCTACGAGCGCGTCCCGCTCACCGACACGATGACCCTCGGTCCCGGGATGATCGCGGGCGGCTGCGACGGCGGCTCCATCACCGCAGAAGGTGTCGCGGTCGGGGCGATCCTCGTCATCGGCGCGATCGCCATCGCGTGGCTGGCCAGCGCTAGGTCAGTGGCAACGCGATGAACGGCCCGAGCGCCGCGCCGACCGCTACGAAGACCGGGGCGCCGAGATCGACATCGACCTCGCACGTCGAGATGTGCTCGGTGCCGGTCGGCGTCGTGAACGCGAACAGGATCTCCTGACCGTCGAACGCGGTCGGGCACTCCCCGGTGAACGGGCGCGAGCGGAGCGTCGCGAAGTCGGTGGCCTGGATGGCGGCGTCGATGGCCGCGACCTGGGGAGCCGGGACGGTGCCGGCGATCTCGTTCGGCGGCAGCGTCGCCTCGTGGACTGTGCCGTCGCGATGGAGCGTGACCGTCGTCCCGCATGGACCGTCCGGACACATGCCGCCGCGCGTCGAGACCGTCACGAGCGGACCGGCGGAGGGCAGCAGCGACGCGATGGCTGCCGGCGAGCAGGCCGCCGGCACAGCGGCGAGGCAGATCAGGATGGCGAGCAGCATCCGCATGGTCGCCCGACGAGCGACCTGGCCGCGTGGTTCCCACCCTCCGGTGCGGGTCATGCCGCCTATCATCGGCGAATGCCTGTCCTGCGCAGCCGGCTCGACCCCGACGCAGCGGACACGCGCGCGAACCACGACGCGATGGCCGCCCTGGTCGACGACCTGCGAGATCGCCAGGCCGACCTCGCCGACCGCGGCGCCGGGGGTGACGACCGCTCGATCGAGCGGCATCGTGAGCGCGGCAAGCTGCCCGTCCGCGAGCGGATCGATCGCCTGCTCGATCCCGCCAGTGCCTTCCTCGAGCTCAGCCCGCTCGCCGCGACCGGCCTGTACGACGACGACGCGCCCGGTGCCGGCATCGTCACCGGCATCGGCCGGATCGAGGGCACGACCTGCGTCATCGTCGCCAACGACGCGACCGTCAAGGGCGGCACGTACTACCCGATGACCGTGAAGAAGCACCTCCGTGCCCAGGAGATCGCACTCGAGAATCGGCTGCCGTGCATCTATCTCGTCGACAGCGGCGGCGCCTTCCTCCCGCTCCAAGCCGACGTCTTTCCTGACCGCGACCACTTCGGGCGGATCTTCTACAACCAGGCCCGCATGTCGGCGGCGGCCATCCCCCAGGTCGCGCTCGTGATGGGCAGCTGCACGGCCGGCGGCGCGTACGTCCCGGCCATGAGCGACGAGACCGTCATCGTCAAGGGCACCGGCACGATCTTCCTCGGCGGACCACCGCTCGTGAAGGCCGCCACCGGGGAGGACGTCACCGCCGAGGAGCTCGGTGGCGCCGACGTCCACACCCGCAAGTCCGGCGTTGCCGACCACGAAGCGCTCGATGACGAACACGCCCTGGCCCTCGGTCGTTCGATCATCGCCAACCTCAACCGCAAGCCGCCGCCCGAGCCCTGGGACCGTCGCCCGCCGGAACTTCCCGCGGTCGATCCGGCCGGGATCTACGGCGCCGTCTCCGCCGATCCGCGTCGTCCGGTCCCGGTCCGCGAGATCATCGCCCGACTCGTCGACGCCAGCCGCTTCCACGAGTTCAAGCCGCTGTACGGCGAGACGCTGGTCACCGGCTTCGCCCACATCGATGGCATCCCGGTCGGCATCATCGCCAACGACGGGATCCTGTTCAGCCAGTCGTCGCTGAAGGGCACCCACTTCATCGAGCTCGCCTGCCAGCGCCGGATCCCGCTCGTGTTCCTCCAGAACATCACCGGGTTCATGGTCGGGCGCGAGTACGAGGAAGCCGGGATCGCCAAGGACGGGGCCAAGCTCGTGACCGCGGTCGCCAGCGCCGAGGTCCCGAAGTTCACGGTCCTCATCGGCGGCAGCTTCGGAGCCGGCAACTACGCGATGGCCGGTCGTGCCTACCAGCCCCGCTTCCTGTGGACGTGGCCGAACAGCCGGATCAGCGTCATGGGTGGCCCGCAGGCGGCCCGTGTCCTGTCGACGGTCCGCGGTGGCTTCGCCGACGACGGGGAACGCGACGCCTTCGAGGCGCCGATCCTGGAGACCTACGAGCGCGAAGGCTCGCCCTACTTCGCGACGGCCCGCCTGTGGGACGACGGGGTCATCGACCCGTTCGACACGCGGCGCATCCTGTCGTTGAGCCTCGAGGCGTCGCTCCATGCACCGATCCCGGAGACGAGGTTTGGCGTCTTCCGGATGTAGGGCCAGCGCCAGGGAGGACCCGATGCTGAAGTTCTGGAGCGAGATCCCGACCGCCCGCACCCGGGAGATGGTCGCCGACGTCGCCACCTGGGCATGGGTGGCGCTCTGGGCGGTGATCGGTGCGCGCATCCATGACACGTTGTCGGCATTCGCCCAGGCAGGGCGCGTGCTGCAGAGCGGCGGTCAGAACATCCAGGGGGCAGGGGCGACCCTCGGCGGCGCCCTGCACGACCTTCCGTTGGTCGGTTCCGGCATCGACGATCTCGCGAGGGGTGCATTCGGGACGGCCGGCGAGCCGTTCATCTACGTGGGCCAGGAGTTGGAGTCGTTGCTGATCCTGATCGCTCGGCTGCTGGCCCTGCTCGTCGTCGGCGTGATGGTGATCCCGTGGTTGAGTCGGTACCTGCCGTGGCGGGCGAGCCGGCTCGCCACGGTTCGAGCGGCGCATGCAGCGATCCGCCGAGGCCCGGTCGGCGTTCCACCGGCGGCGATGGAGCGCGCGCTCGGGACCCGTGCCCTCTACCACCTCAGCTACCCCGACCTGTTGGAGCATGTGCCGGATCCGTTCGGTGACTTCGCGGCGGGTCGATACGACCGGCTAGCCAAAGCCGAACTGGCGAGCGTCGGACTGCGCTGATGTCGCGCGCACGGGCCTTGTTGCTCATGGCCGCGCTGGTCTTGACGGCCTGCGATGCACTTGCCGGCGCTATCCCGAAGCCGGCCCCCACGCCGCAACCCTGTGGGCGGGTCTACAACGCGCTCCAATGCACCGCCATCACCGACGCGGCCGCGCGGCAACTCGGGGCGACCCGCGAGGACGTCGCGGCCATCGACGTCGTTCCTGACCCCACGCCTGAGGTCCGCGACGGCGTCACCATCCTGCAGACGCGCGGCGGGGCGCCACGGATGAACCTGCTGGTGTCGCTGACGGACGGCACGACGCACCCGGTATCGATGTGTGGCGGCGTGAGCATGGAGCCGCAGTGCGTCGGCGACCCGCACCTCATCGCGAACACCGTGACGCAGGGCGGCTATCGCGACGTCCCGGCTGGCTCCACACCGGTGCCGTCGGCCGCACCTGGCGCCCTCGCCGAGGCGACGGGGCTCGACATCGATCGTCTCGACATCCCGATCGATCACACGGGTCGCAACGAGATCGTGCTGGGCGAGGCTCGGCTGCCGAACGGCCTGCTGACCACGGCCGACTTCGCGCTGGTCGATGCCTGGCCATCGGACGTCTCGATCGTCGATGGGCGCGTGACCCTGGAGGTCCGTTCGCGACTGAACGGCAAGTCGATCCAGAACATCTATGCGCACGGCTGGCACACGGGCATCGAAGCCGTCGACGTCGTCCTCGTCTTCGATGTCTTCTGGTTCGAGCCGGGCGCCACGCTCGGCCTTCGGAATGTCTCCGTCAGGTGAGGCGCGCGGCCGAGTAGGCAGCACCGGCGTGGCGGCCCGCCACCATGCATAACGTGGATCACCACGACCTTATGGCCACAACCGGCCCACGATGCCGGCCGGGTCGGTCGTCGAACCTGCAGTACGCATGCCAGCGACAGCAATACGTCGATCGAATGACCGATTCGGGCTCCCCGGCGTCCGGGCACCGACCATACGGTTGTCCTGACACGCGTTCTTCATGGTCGGGCTCGCGACACGCAGGTTCGACCCGCGGTCGGGGCACGCGGTCACGCACGAGGCCAATGGTCGGCCCGCCGGGCGCCGCCGTGACGGACCGCGACGTCAGGGTCCGGTAGCATCCGGACATGCCCGCCGTCGCCCGCCTCTCGATCGCACCCGTCCGCAGCCTGGGACTGGAGCATCCGGCCGAGATCGACGTCACCGAGCGCGGGGTCGTCGAGGACCGCCGCTTCTTCCTCGCCGACGACAGCAATCGACTGATCGACCGGATCATCATCGGTCGCCTGGTCCAGATCTCGGCGCACACGGACCCTGCCGCGACGATGCTGCGGATGACCTTTCCCGATGGCCAGGTGATCGAAGACGACGTCCACCTCGGCGAACCGATCGAGACCCCGATCCACGGACGGACCGGGGTCGGCCACGTGGTCGACGGTCCTTGGGCCGCCGCGCTGTCTACGTTCACCGGGCGATCGGTCCGGCTCATCCGCTGCGACCGTCCGGGCGGCACGCGGGTCGGCAACCCGACAAGCCTGATCTCGGACGGATCGCTCCGCCGGCTGACCGATCAGTTCGGCCTGGATGCGCTCGATTCACGTCGCTTCCGGATGCTCGTCGAGCTCACTGGCGCCACCGCCCACGAGGAGGACACCTGGATCGGCGGCCGGATCGCCGTCGGCGACACGATCCTGCGGGTGACCAAGCCCGTGGCCCGCTGCGCGATCACGACCCAGGATCCCGACACCGGCGCGCGCGACCTCGACACCCTGCGCACGATCATCGACTACAGAGGGCTGCGTGACGGCAAGCACGCCGACTTCGGCATCCTCGCCGAGGTCGAGCAGCCCGGCCGGATCCGGCTCGGCGACGAGGTCGTCGTCCTCGATGTGCCGGCGGCATCGGACGGAGCGGTACGACCGCCGGCGACCCCGGCGGTGCGGTCAATGCGCTGACGCGGACCGGCGGACCAGCAACACCCAGGCGATGATCGCGATCGCGACGAACGGGGCGTAGCGCAACGCGCCCAGCACCCCGAACCGGAT
>DAIUES010000127.1:0-6907 GCA_036844985.1 Candidatus Limnocylindrales bacterium | reverse complement strand
GAAGATGCCGACCGCCGTCCCGGCGAGATAGCCCGCGCCGAGCGCCGTGGCCTGCTCGACCGCCAGGACCCGCACGACCCGGCCCGTCACATCGGCCTTCATCTGGAGCCACGTCTCGCTCCGGGCGCCACCACCAACGACCCGGATCTCGTCCGCGTCCAGGCCGAGCTCGGCCAGTCGCTCGACAAGGTCGCGCATGGCGAAGGTGCAGCCCTCGAGGACGGCCCGCCCGAGCGCCGCCCGGGCGTGACCGAGGGCCAGACCGCTGAACGCGCCACGAGCGTGCTCGTCCCAGCGCGGCGTCGTCGAGCCGGCGAGGGCGGGCAGGAACGTGAGCCCGGCACTGCCCGGCGGCACCGTCGCGGCCTCCGCATCGAGGCGGCCCTCGTCGCCGCCGACCAGATCGAGATACCAGCGCACCGAGCCGCCCGACACGAACCCCGGGTTCTCGACGAACCACGCCCGGGGATCGGCGTGCCCGTGGGTCTCGACGAGGCCGGTCGGGTCGATCACGGGCTCGAGCGCGGCCACCCCGATGGGCTCGGCCGTGCCGGCGATGTCACACACGATGCCGGGGCGCACGACCCCGGCACCGAGCGCGGCGCCGTGCTCATCGCCCGTCCCGACCACGACGCGGCAGTCGGTCGTGAGGCCGAGCTCCGCGGCGGCGCGCGCCGTCAGGCAGCCGGCGACCTCGGTCGCGTCGGCGACCCGGCCCAGCTCGGCTGCGTCCAGCTCGAGCAGATCGAGCAACCGGCTCGACCAGACCCGGCTGGTGATGTCATAGGCCATCGTCGAGGAGGCATTGGCGTGGTCGACGACCCGCTCGCCGGTCAGCCGCGCGACGAGGTACGACCCGGGCAGCAGGTAGCCCGTCGCGGCCCGGGCCACGGCCGGCTCCTCGTCGCGGATCCAGGCGATCTTCGGGGCGCAGTGGTAGGCGTCGAGGTTGAGACCCGTGATCGCCCGGACCGCGTCCGCGTCGATGCGCCCACGGATCGCGTCGGCCTGTCGAGCGGCGCGCCGGTCCATCCAGACGATCGCCGGTCGGAGTGGACGCGTGTCGGCATCGACCGCGACGACGCCATCGACCTGGCTGGCGAGGCCGACCGCACCGATGTCCGCTGGGTCGACCTGCGCGTCGTGGCGGAGCGCCCCGACGACGTCGGCCAAGGCCCGTTCCCAGTGGGTCGCGTCCTGCTCGGCCCAGACGTCGCGGGGATGACTGATCGGATATGCGGCCGACGCGGTCGCCTCGATCGTCCCGGACGGCCCGATCAGCACGCCCTTGAGGCTCTGGGACCCGACATCGCACCCGATGGCGTAGATGGGCCGCCCTCCATTTGTCATCAGTCGTCTGATGACTCGGTGAGGCTAGGGGGCCACCGGCACGGCGTCAATCCCGTAGTTGCACAATACTTGTGCATGACTCCTTTGGATGGTACGGTGACCAGCATGGAACCGATCCGCACGCCGAGGCCCGCCCCGACCACGATCCGGCTCGACGCCCGCGCGCTCCAGGCTTTGGCCCATCCGCTCCGATCGCGCCTGCTCACCGCCCTGCGCATCGACGGACCGGCCACCGCCACGGACCTCGCCCGCACGCTCGACACGAACACCGGTGCCACGAGCTATCACCTCCGCCGCCTGGCCGCCTTCGGGCTGGTCGAGGAATCGGACGGCGGCCGGGGCCGGGAGCGGATGTGGCGTGCCGCGACGGAGGCCCACGGTTGGACCGAGCGCGACATCGCCGGCGATCCCGATGCCCAGGCGGCCAGCGACTGGCTGCGGCGTCGCTACGTCCGGACGTTCGTCGAGGGCTACGAGCGCTGGCTCGAGATGCAGCATGACTGGCCACTCGACTGGCGCGCCGCCGTCGATTCGTTCGACGCTGCCGTGCGGGTCACGCCGGCCCAACTCGAGGCGCTGACCGCCGAGCTGGCCGCGGTCATCGGGCGCTATCGCGACCAGAGCCCGGACGATCCCGACGCGAAGCGGGTGGAGCTGTACGTCCACGCCCTCCCGCTCGAGGCGATGCCGCGATGACCGCGCTCGACGTCCGCTCCGCCCGGTGGCGCTATCTCGTGCTCGTCGGCCTGCGCTGGCTGCCGGTCGGGCTGCTCATGCCGATCTTCGTGCTGTGGCCGCTGTCGCGCGGGCTGAGCCTGACCGAGATCGGCCTCGTCTTCTCGGTCCAGGGGTTCGTCGTGCTCGCGCTGGAGCTACCGACGGGCGGCCTGTCCGACTCGCTCGGCCGGCGGCCCGTGCTGTTGGTCGCCAGCGTCATCGCGCTCGTGTCGCTGGGCCTCTTTGCGATCGCCGACGGTGCGGCGATGTTCGCCGTCGCGATGGTGTTCCAGGGCATCTACCGTGCGCTCGACTCCGGTCCCCTCGAGGCGTGGTACGTCGACGCCACGTTGGCGGCCGACCCGGACGCGCCGATCGAGACCGGCCTGAGCGCCGGCAGTTCGGTACTGAGCGTCGCCATCGCCATCGGTGCCCTCGGGACCGGCGCATTGATCGCCCTGCATCCAGTCGCGGGGCTCGACCCACTGCTCCTGCCGCTCCTCCTCGCCATCGTCGGCCACGGGGTCCATCTCGCGGCCGTCCTCGTGCTGATGCACGAGGTCAAGGCACCGCGCGGGATCGCCGCGATCGCGGCATCGGTCCGTGCCGTGCCGGGCGTCATCGTCGACGGGATCCGACTGCTGCGCTCGTCGCGTGTCCTGCTCGGGTTGGTCTCGGTCGAGCTGTTCTGGGGGTTCTCGATGGTGACCTTCGAGAGCCTGTTTCCGATCCGCCTGGCGGGCCTCGTCGGCGGCACCGACGCTGCCGCCGCGCTGATGGGCCCGATCGGATCGGGCGCGTGGTTCGCGGCTGCCGGTGGCGCTGCCGCCGTGGTCGTCCTGAGTCGACGCATCGGCGTCGCCCGGTCGGCCGCGCTGCTGCGCGTCGTCCAGGGAGCGTCGATCGTGGCGATGGGCCTCATCGCCGGGGTCGTCGGGGTGGTCGCCGCGTACCTCGCCACCTACGTCGCCCACGGGGCATCGAACCCGATGCACACGACCCTGTTGCACCGCGAGGTCGAGGGGCCCAACCGGACGACCGTGCTGTCGATGAACTCGATGGTCGCGCAGCCGGCGGGGGCCATCGGCACGATCGTCCTGTCCGCGCTGGCCGATGGCGCGTCGGTGCCGGCCGCGATGGTCGTCGGCGGGATCGTGTGCGCGATGGCGGCGCCGTTGTACCTGCCGGCGTTGCGGGCCGAACGAGCCCGGGCGGCGCGCCGTGGGGCGACACCGGCCGCGGCGGCTGGCTGAGGTCGCCTGCCGCGCTCGGTCGCCGGCTCATCGCGGGCGAGCCGAGCCGCGGCCCCGCTAGACTCCGCCGACGATGACCACGGGCGACGCCGCCGGGCGGATCACGATCGAACGGTTCGAGGACGCAGCCGCATTCCTCGAGGCGGCGATCCCGTTCCTCGTGGCCCGCGAGGCAGCGCACAACCTCATCCTGGGGATCGCCTCGAGCCTGATCATCGACCCGGGGCGCCTGCGCGGGACGCCGTATCTCGCCCTCGCGCGTCGTGCCGGTACGCCGGTCGGGGCCGCGGTCATGACCCCGCCTTTCAACGTCGTGCTGTCGTGCATGGACGACGAGGCCGCGGTCGGGGCATTCGCCGGCGATCTCGCCGACCGCGGGCCGGGAGCCGCGCCACCGCCCGGGGTGACCGGCCCGGTCGAGGTGGCCGCCGCCTTCGGTCGGGCGTGGGCACCGCCACGCGAGCTGGCGGTCCACGGCGCCATCCGCGAGCGCATCTACCAGATCGAGCGACTCATCCCGCCGAGGCCCAGCCCCGGCACCGCTCGCCTGGCGACGATGGCCGATCGCGATCTCATCGTCGCGTGGTGCGCGGCGTTCCTGGCGGAAGCACTCGGGCGAGCCGATCCGGCGGAGGCGGTCGCGATCGTCGATCGCGGCATGCGCACCGGGAGCCGGACGTTCTACCTGTGGGACGACGGCGGACCGGTGTCGCTCGCCGGGGTCAACGGCCCGACACCGAACGGCATCCGGATCGGGCCGGTCTACACGCCCCCGGAACGACGTGGCCAGGGCTACGCGAGCGCGGTGACGGCGGCCGCGACCCAGGCCCAGTTCGATGCCGGTCGGCGGGCTGTCTTCCTGTTCACGGACCTCGCCAACCCGACCTCGAACAAGATCTACCAGGCCATCGGCTACGAGCCGGTCATCGATGTCGACCAGCTGAGCTTCGAGGGCATCGACACGGCCTGACCGTGCCGTATCGTTCGCGCTCGATGGCGACGACCGCGAAGAACGCCCGATCGATCCTGCGCGATCCGATCTTCGCGCGCCTGTGGTTCATCCAGGCCGCCAACCAGATCGGCGGCAACATGGCGCTCTACGCGCTGACCGTCCTCATCTTCTCGAGCACCCGCTCGAACAGCTCGGTCAGCGCGCTGCTCGTGTCGTTCGTGTTGCCCCAGATCGTCCTGTCGCCATTCGCCGGGGTCGTGGTCGATCGGCTCGACCTGCGCTGGGCGCTGGTCGTCCCGAACATCATCCGGACCGTGCTGACGGCCGGCCTGGCCATGGCCGGCACCAACCTGGCCGTCCTGCTGATGCTCAATCTCGGGGTCAGCCTGATGAGCGTGGCGCTCACCCCGGCCGAGGGATCGATGATCCCGCGGATCGTGCCCAAGGCCCAGCTCGAGACCGCGATGAGCATCTTCAACCTGACCCTGCAGGCGTCGTTCGCGATCGGCTTCGCCTTCCTGGGGCCGTTGCTGGTGACCCTGACCGACCCGTCGGCCGTGCTCGCGGTCGTCACCGCGTTCTACGTCGCCGCGAGCCTGGCCTGCATCGGGCTGCCGAGCGCGCCGCCGATCCCGACCGCCCCGGACGCCCGGCGCGCGTCGTGGCGCGACTCGTGGCGCGAACCGATCGCCCAGTTGCGTGACGGTTTCGCGGTCGTGCGCCGCGACCGCGAGATCAGCCGGCCGATCATCCTGCTCGCGGCGGCGACCTCGATCGCGGGTGTGCTGGGCGTGGTCGGGCCGTCGCTGGCGGTGTCGGTCGGGCTCGATCCCGATCAGCTCGCGGTCGTCGTCATCCCGCTCGGCATCGGGGTCGTCATCGGCGTCGCCGCGTTGCGCCGGTTCGCCGGTCGGATGCCGCGCCGGCGGGTCGCCGAGAGCGCGCTCACGGTGCTCGGCATCCTGACCATCGCCATCGCCGGTGTGGGACCGCTCGACCCGATCCTGCGCGAGGCGGGCTTCGGCCTGGGCGCGCTGCCGGTGGTGATCGCCCTGGCGTTGCTCGCCGGCGGCGCGTACGCGATGACCTCGGTGTCGGCCCAGACGACGCTCACCGAGTCGGCCCCGAGCGAGGTCCGCGGCCGGGTCTTCGGGGTGCTCGCGTCGGTGGTCAGCATCGGGTCGCTGATCCCGTCGGTCATCGCCGGGCCGCTGTCGGACCGGTTGTCGACGGGGTTCGTGGTGGCCATCGCCGGGGCCGTCCTGGTGGCCATCGGGGTGTGGTCGATCCGACGTCGCTGAGCGCCTCGCGGCACGGCATACTGCGGATCGCGTGGTCGCCTCCGGCCACGGAGTGGAGGGTGTTCGAATGTCCGCTGAACGCGGTGTGCCGGCGTGGGTCGCCACGGCACGCGATCTGTACCTGGTCGCCATGGGGGTGTTCGTCCTGAATATCGTCATCGGCATCCTCAACGGCGCCGACGCCGTCGAGTTCGACCGGAACCAGATCCTCACCCACGTCCATGCCGGCACGGTCGGTTGGCTGACGCTGACCATCGTCGCGTCGTCGTTCCTGCTGTTCCGCGCGGCCGACCGCCGATTGATGCTCGGCCTGGCGATCCTCGTGCCGATCTACGTCATCGCCTTCTACACCGGCTCGTACGTGCTCCGGGCGATCGGGGGCGTGGCGCTGCTCATCGCCGTGGGCTGGCTGCTCGTGTGGGTGTGGCAGCAGTATCTCGGTGGCGAACGCACGCTGCCCCGACTTGCGGTCGCGCTCGGGCTCACGTCGTTCGCCTACGGCGCGGTGTTCGGGGTGCTGCTCCAGGTCGCGTTCGCGATGAACATCACGATCCTGCCGGGCGATGCCATCGGCGCCCACGCCTCGGCGATGACGTTCGGCTATCTCGTGCTCGTCGCGATGGGTCTCATCGAGTGGCGGCTACTCGGGACACGGGGCCTGCCCCCACTCGGGCTGGTCCAGGTCGGTTCCCTGTTCCTCGGCGGCCTGATCATCTCGGTCAGCCTGCTCGTCGGCGCCGAGCAGGCCGGCGGCGGGATCTACCTGCTCACCCAGCTGATCGCGGTGGTGGCCTTCGTCATCCGCATCTGGCCGCGGGCGATGCGGGTGTCATGGGTCGGCGCCGAACCGATCCGCCACGTCGCCGCGGCCGCGGTGTGGGTCGTGGCCGCGCTCATCCTGTTCATGTACATCGTGTTCACGTTCATCTCCAAGCCGGACGATCCCAACGCCCTGCCGCTGAACGTGCTCATCGCCAGCGACCACTCGGTCTACATCGGGGTCATCACCAACGTCATGCTGTCGCTGCTGGTCGGCCTGCTGCTGCGGGCGGACGTGCGCCGGTCGTGGATCGGTCAGGTCATCTTCTGGGGCGTCAATCTCGGCCTGGTGGTGTTCGTCATCGGGCTCATCCTCGACACGGCGGTCATCAAGCGCATCGGGGCGCCGGTGATGGGCATCACGCTCCTGTTCGCGCTCGGCGTGGTCGCGTGGTCGGCGTACCGCGAGACGCTAACGGCATCGGAAGCCGACCTGGAGCCGGCGACGACCTGAGCGGGGTACTGTGGGGCGATGGACGCCAGCCTCGCCGATCTGCCTCTGCACCGCGCGGTCA
>DAIUES010000126.1:3791-7121 GCA_036844985.1 Candidatus Limnocylindrales bacterium | reverse complement strand
ACGAGACCATGACGTCGACTTCGCGCTCCTTGAGGATGCCGACGATGTCGGCCGTTTCGCCGGGGGCCTTCTCGATGATCTCGCTCAGGTACTTGCCCAGGCCGTCGTGGACCATGCCGCGCTCGACCGTCACGCCGGTCTTCTGGACCTGCTGGAAGACGTAGGTGTTGTTCGGCTTCGTGTAGATCGCCTCGGACAGGTCCTTGCCGACCTTGTTCTTGTCGATATCGAAGGCGGCGACGAAGTCGATGTCGCGGATGTGGTAGCCACCGAGATTGACGTGCATCAAGCCGGGGACGAAGTCGTCCTCGTTGGCGTTCTCGTAGTAGTAGCGGCCCTGGACGAGGCTGCTCGCGCAGTTCCCGACGCCGACGATGGCGACCCGGATCTTGCCGTCGCCGCGACGACCGGCGCCTGCCCAGGTGTTCGTCGGCGTGGCGCCGTTCTTGCTGCTGCCGTTGCTTCCGTTGTTGGCCACTGGTGGTTCTCCGTTGCGTGCTACTGGGGCCTGGTGGACTGCCGTTCCTGACGGCGAACGTACGAGATACGCTGGATGACGGTGATGACGGCGCCGACGAGGACGACGCCCATGGCGGTTTCGATGGCGCTCGTCCCGATGCTGGTCCCGGTCAGGACGAGGCCGATGGCGATGATCACGAGCCGGATCTCGCGGGGCATGACGCCCACGGCCGCCAGGCCCATGCCCGAGGAGTAGGCGAGCGCGTCGGACTTGGCCCGGGTGTAGCTGACCATGATGGCCGCACCCATCGCTCCGGCGGCGACCACGATCGGCAGGTCCGCGGCGCCCGCCGCGAGGAGCCCGGCGACGACCCCGATGAAGACCAGGATCTCGCCGGCCTTGTCGAACGTGGAGTCCATGAACGCGCCGAGACGGCTGGCCTGGCCGGTGGCCCGAGCGAGTGTGCCGTCGAACATGTCGAAGACGCCGCCGAGGAAGACGACGATCCCGCCGACGATCCAGGCACCCGACCCGATGAGGACCGCGCCGACGGCGGTGATCGCGAATCCGATGAGGGTCAGCGCGTCGGGCGTCAGCCCCAGCCGACCGAGTCCCAGCGCGATCGGCTCGAAGATGTGCTTGACGCGATCGCGCGCGTCGTTGGAGATCGTCATCAGCTCGCGATGCCGAGGCCGAGGATCGTCCGCTGCCGCTCGGCGACCTCGCCGAATGCCTCGGGCCGAAGCCGGCAGACCGTCTCGCGGCCGACCCGCCGCGTCTCGACGAGGCCTGCGACCCGGAGCCGCTTGAGGTGGTGGCTGACGAGCGGCTGGCTCAGCCCGACATGGGCGATGAGCTCCGCGACACTGGCCTCGCCGTCGGCCAGCCGGCGCACGATGCGCAGCCGATTCACGTCGGCGAGCGCCTTGTGGAACGCGCGCAGCTCGCGCAGCTCATCGGGCTGCAGGACGATCGATGCGATCGTGGAACGGAATCGGGCGGGGCTCGGCACGACGGGGCTGGATCTCCGGGGGGCGCGGCGGGGGCCGCGGGTCTCATATCAACGACCGTTGATATCAACGGAAGTTGATGCTACGGGTGGCCGTCGAGCCTGTCAAGCAGCGGACGACGGGCCCGATACACTCCGCGCCATGGACCGCCGGTCGGCGTTCGTGCTGCTCGTCGTCTTCGGCGTCGGCGTGTTCCTGGCCGGTCTCGAGCTGATGATCACGGCGGTCGCGCTGCCGTCGATCCTGGCCGATCTCGTCGACGCGAACGGGACGTCGGCCTGGGTCGAGCTGCGCAAGGCGAGCTGGATCATCAACGGCTACCTGCTCGTGTACATCGTCGCGATGCCGCTCGCCGGGCGTCTGGCTGACGTGTTCGGGACGCGCCGTCTGTTCCTGGCCGCGCTCGTGGTGTTCACCATCGGGTCCGGGCTGGCCGGCGTCGCCCAGGATCTCGATCAGCTCATCGGGGCGCGACTGGTCCAGGCCGTCGGCGGCGGCGTCCTCGTGCCCGTCGGGACGGCTGCGGCGGCCCATCTGTTCGGCGGCCACGAGCGACCACGCGCCCTCGGCTTCATCGGTGCCGTCACCTTCCTGGGCATGGCAGCCGGACCGTTCCTGGGGGCCGCCATCCTGTCGACCATCCACCCCGACGAACTCCTGGCGGCCGCCGGACTGGGCGGATCGACCCTTGCCGGGTTCATCGCGCCCGCGTGGCGCTGGGTGTTCTTCGCCAACATCCCGGTCGCCCTCGCGGCGCTCGTGCTGGCCTGGGCGGCGTCGCCCGGCTGGGAGACGCCGCGACACGCCACCCGCGTCGATATCGCTGGGGCGGCACTGTTCGGCGTGGCGCTCGGGGCGGGGCTGCTGGGGCTCACCCTGATCGGATCGGCGGACGGCGATGGGACTGGAGCGTCGGCAGGGTCGGTGGCTCTCGGTGCGGCCGCGGTCGTGGCCACGATCCTCGCCGTCGTGCGTGCCGTTCGCACGCCCGAGCCCTTCCTCGATGCGCGGCTCTTCCGCAACGTCGCCTTCAGCGCCGCGGTGCTTGTCTCGCTGTTGACGGGGTATGCGTTCGCGACCGCCATCATCGGCGGGGCCGTGTTCGTCGATCGCGTCCTGTACGGCGGTCCCGATGACCAGCGGCTGGCGCTCGGGGCGCTCGCCGGCGCGACCGCCATCGGGGCCCTGGTGTCGGGGTTCGCGGTCCGCGTGCTCACGTTCCGGATCGTGACGCTCATCGGGCTCGGAGCCAGCATCGTCGGGCTCCTGGCGATGGCCCGCTGGACGCCGGCGACCACCATCGGCGAGGCGGCCGCCGCGCTTGCGACCTTCGGGCTGGGATTCGGGCTGAGCGTGACACCACGCTCGACGGCGGCGGTCGAGGCGGCCGGCCGCGCCGCGTTCGGCGCGGCGTCGTCGGTCGTCACGGTCGCGCGGATGCTCGGCATGGCGGTCGGCCTCGCCGTCCTGACGGCCTACGGTTCGACGACGATCGACCGGCTGTCGACCGAGGTATACGCCACCCCGGACGCCTATCTCGCCTACATCCCGGAGAACCTGCGCGATCGACCCCTGCGCGACGCCCTGGTCGTCGAGGCGCTCGAGACGTGGGCGTCCCGCGAAGCGGCGTCGATCATGGTCGGCCTGTTCCTCATCGCCGGTCTCGTCACGCTCGCGGCTGTGCCACCGGCACTCGTGCTCGGCGGTGGGGCGGGGCGCCGGTCGCGGACGACCCCCAGCCCGACCGCGGATGGCGCGCCGGACCCAGGTCTCATCCTGTGAGGGCGCGCCTGTCGTGGCGTGCGCCGCGGGGTGCCTGAGCGTCCTACCTGCAACGCGACCGAGGACCGCGCGTATGCT
>DAIUES010000126.1:0-3781 GCA_036844985.1 Candidatus Limnocylindrales bacterium | reverse complement strand
GGCGTCGCCACCGCGCTCATCGTCGTGGCCTATGACCGCGCGTATGCTGCCGAGAATGGCCCCGCCGGTACCCCTCCCGTCCGAATCCTCCAGCCGTCGTACGCCTGCATCGAGCGGTGCGCCGGGGCGTGTCCGGATCGCGGCGATGGTCGACGGGGCGCTCCGCGAGATGGAGGGTGACGCCGCCCTGCAGCGCCTGCCTGAGTTGCTGGCCCAGCCGAACGCCGCCGTGTGGGTGGACCTGGCCGGTCCATCGCCGGCGCAACTGGCACCGGTCGGCACCGCTCTCGGCCTGCATCCGCTGATCGTCGAGGACGTGCTCGAGGGGAACCAGCGAGCCAAGATCGAGACGACGGACGGGGTGATCCACATCGTCCTGTTCGCGCTGGACCGCGGCGCGAAGGTCGTGGTCAACGAGATCGACCTCGTGCTCGGCCTCGGCTTCCTGCTGACCGTCCATGACCCGTCGTGGGACCCCCATGCATCGCATCACCTCGTGGGTGGGGTCGGGCAGGTGCTCGCCCACGGCCCCGACCACCTGCTGTGGGCGATCTGCGACGACATCGTCGACGGCTACTTCCCGTATGCGGATCGACTCGGCGACGCCATCGACGAAGTCCAGGACGCGGTCATCGTCCGCGCCACACCGGACACCCTCGAGCGACTGTTCTCGCTGAAGCGCGAGCTGATCGAGGTGCGTCGGGCGGCCAGCCCGACCCGCGAGGTGTTCAACCAGCTGACCAACCGCGACCTGACCCTCATCGACGCGGAGGAGCTGATCTACTTTCGTGACGTGTACGACCACCTCATCCGCCTCACCGACGAACTCGACAACTACCGCGAGCTCGCGTCATCGACGCTCGACGTCTACCTCACCCAGGTCAACAACAACCTGTCGGTGGTCATGAAGCGCCTGACCGGGGTCACGGTGGTGGTCGCCGGCGTCGGGGCCGTCGCCGGGATCTTCGGCATGAGCGAGGCCGCGACCGCGGTCGCCGGCACCGAGGGCGGGGGCTTCTGGCTCGTCACCGGGCTCACCATCGTCGCCGGTGCGATGGCCACGATCGTCCTCCGCCGCATCGGCTGGATCTAGACGGCGCGGCTGCTCAGCCGCAGTCGACCGGGCGGGGCGTGGGATGCGCCGCGGCATGGCTCGATGCCTTGACCCCGACCGGTTCGGCCACGACCTGGGTCTTGCCGACCGTGCCCTTCGGACCCTCCGAGGTCTGCAGCCACAGCTCCTCCGACTCGGCCGATAGCGGCCCGTTGAGGGTCGACTGGTTGCGCCGGACCTCGGTGATCCTGTACGAGAACACGTAGTCGTCGCTCGTCCAGACCTCGACGACGGCGCCTCGCTGCTGGCTGCCCTTCGTCTCGAGGAGCGGCAGGAACATGCCCTTGCGGGCGTGCGCGTAGATGTACGTCGCCTTGCCGAACCCGGGCTGCAGCAGCCCTGGGTTGACGAGGTACATGGCGACATTGCAGGCCGGGTAGCCGTCGCTGCCCTTGATGATCGGCAGGTCGATGCCCAGGTCGCGGATCCGGATGCGGGTCGCGACCCGGTCGGCCGGCGGTGGGGGCGTTGCGGTCGGCGGAGCGGGGGTGGCCGTGCCGACGGGTGGCATCGTGGTGAGCGGCGAGGGCGTGGCCGCGATCTTTGTCGTCGGGCTCGGGATGCGGCTCGGTGCCGGCTCGGCCGCCACCGGGACGGTGTAGGTCATCAGGCCAGCGGCCAGCAGCGTCACCCCGAAGGCGCTCAGGAGCGCAGGGAGGAGACGCGTGCGGAACTGCTCGACGGGTCCGGTCATGGGGCCCGAATCCTAGCGCCGCCGCCGCCGGTCCGCCGCCGGCCGGTCCGTACTGGTACCCTCGCCCCGGCATGTGGTCCCGTCTTTCGATCCTGGCCGGGTTGCTGACCGGCATCGTCGCGGCGATCCTCGTCCTGGGGGCCATCGTCGCGTTCGCCCCCGCGCCCGGCGCCAACCCGACGCCGCCGCCCGCGCCGTCGGGCTCGCTCGGGCTCGCCTCGGCCAGCCCGGTGACCAGCCCCTCACCGGCATCACCGAGCCCCTCGTCCGGACCGAGCGACCTCGTTTCCGGCAGCCCGGCCCCGTCCGGGTCCGCGTCGCTGTTCCACGTCGGTGAGCCGGCGCCAGCCCTCGTCGTGCCGCAGGTCGGTGGCGGCACGATCGATCTCGCCAACCTCAAGGGCCAGCCAGTGTGGGTCAACTTCATGGGCACGTACTGTCCGCCCTGCATCGACGAGTTCCCGCTCATGAACGGGTTCGCCGCGCGTTACGCCGCGAACGGGCTGGTCGTGCTTGCCATCGACGTGAAGGAGGACGAGGGCAAGGTGGCCGCGTTCGCCGAGAGCCTCGGTTCGACGTTCCCGCTCGGGCTCGACAGCGACGGGTCCGCGCAGCAACGCTGGGACGCTATCGCGCTGCCGGTCCACTTCTGGATCGACAAGGACGGCATCATCCGCGACGGCGCCCTCGGCGGTATCGGGCCCGACATCATGGCCCGTGGCCTGCGCACGATCATGCCGGGCGTCGACGTCACGCCGTGACCATCGCCGGCCCGCCGGCGATCAGCTCGAGCCCGACCGATATCGCCGCGGCCATCGACCGGCTCGTCGGCGCCCCGGCGCCGCTCCTGATCGTGGCCGACTTCGACGGCACCCTGGCGATCGGCACCCGGGATCCCGCCGCGGCCGCCATCCTGCCCGGTGCCCGCCGGGCGCTGCGGGCGCTGGCCCGGCGGGACATCGAACGACCCGGTCGCGTGCGCGTGGCGATCCTGACCGGTCGCGTCGTGGCCGATGTCGCGGCGCGCGTGCGCGTTGGCGGCATCGAGTACCTCGGTGACCACGGCCTGGAGTACGCACGGCTGGCACGCTGGGGACGGGTCGACCGGATGGCGGTCGCCATCGACCCCGAGTTCGAGCGCCATCGCGATCCCGCCGAGGCCTTCGCCGTCGGTGTCCCGAGCCTGCTCGGCCGGCCGGACTGGTTGTTCGTCGAGCGCAAGGGGCCATCGGTCGCGTTCCACGTGCGCCAGGCGGACGACATCGCGGTGGCGCGGGCGGCCGTGGTCGAGGCCATCCGCACGGTCGAGTCGAACGACGGGCTCGGGGATCACGGCCTCGTCCATTACCGCGGTCGTTCCGTCGTCGACCTGCGACCGGCGCACGCCGGCGGCAAACGGGAGGCGGTCGAGCGGCTGGTCGAGCGCCATCGGCCCGGAGCGGCCGTGGTGCTGGGCGACGAGCTGAGTGACGTCGACGCGTTCGAGGCGGTCGTCGCGGCTCGCGGCGATCACCCCCTGGCCCGCGTGGACCGACCCTTGGCCCGCGGCACGCGACCGGCGACTGCCGGCGCGATGGTCGGTCTGACCGTCGCGGTCCACGGCGCCACCCGCCCGGCGCCCGATGAGCTGCTCGCGGTCGCCGACGTGGCGTTGGCCGGTCCACCGGATGTCGCCCGGTTGCTCGCGGCCCTGGCGGTCCGGCTCCGGCCGCGCAGCCCGGGCGAGGCTGACGAGCGCGTCTAGGGCAGTGCCTGGGCGGCGGCCGCGACGCACGGGCTGGCGCTGATCGCGCAGGCCGCCTGGTTGACGATGCCGAGCAGGGTGGTCGGGAACAGGCCGAGCAGGATCGTCAGCGCGGTGGCGGCCGCCAGGCCACCCCACATCAGCGCCCCGTGGCGGAGGGCCGGCGCGTCGGATGCGGGATCGCGCATGAACATGTAGACGACGATGCGCAGGTAGTAGAACGCGGCGA
>DAIUES010000125.1:0-7122 GCA_036844985.1 Candidatus Limnocylindrales bacterium | reverse complement strand
GGTGGCCCGTGCCCTGCTCGGCAGCGAGGTGATCCACGGCGCCCCTGCCCCGCCGGAGGCCGGTCCCGCCGGTCAGATGGTCCGCGGCATCGACCTGGCCCTGGCCGAGGTCCGCGACACGACGGCGGCCCTGCTGTGGCCGGGTCGCATGACGTGGGTCGGTCCCGAGACCGTGACCTCGCTCATCGAGGCGCACGGCGTGGACTCCGGCACCTTGCTGCGCCCGACTTGGCACGGTGCGCCCGGCTGGCCCGTGCTCGTGCCGACGGCCCATCTCGCCACGCTCCGGGGGGTCGCGCCGGATCGCATGCCGCCCGACATCATCGAGGCGCTGGCCGCCACCATCGCCAGCCGCGGGATCGAGCTCGGCGATCCGGGGGTCATCCACGATGCCGACACCCCGTTCCCGGACCTGCCGGCATACGAGGGCCCACCGGAACCACCGGCCGGCCACACCCACGAATGGGGCGACGACGTCGTGGCCGAGGCAGGTCTGCCGGGTTCGGCCGAAGGAGGCTGAACCTCAGCCCGCAGGCGTCGCTCCCGCGGTATCGCGCATCGCCCGTAGGCTGTCGCGGACGCGCGCCAGGGGCACCGTGGCGATGGCGATGCCCCCGACCACCAGTGCGACGCCAAGCAGCTGGGCGAGCGATGGGTGCTCATCGAGCAGCACGACCCCGAGTCCGACCGTGACGACCGGCTGGACCAGCAGGATCACCGACGTGACCACGGCGGGCAAGCGCGGCAGGGAGATCGAGATGCACAGGTAGCCGATCGATTGGGCCGTCACCCCGAGGAGGGCCAGCCATCCGAGGCTCGCCAGCGACGGCGTCGGGTCGAGGTCGCCGATGACGGCCCCCGCGCCAGTGGAGATCAGGAGGGTGGCGACGGTGGCCACCGCGACAGGCCCGGCCGGCCGACGCGGGTCGCGCCCGCCGAGACGGATGATGAGCAGGTAGCTCGAATAGCACAGCGCGGTCGCCACGCCGAGGATGACCCCGAGCCCCGGATCCGCGCCGTACGCACCCGACCCGACGACGCCCGAGATGAGCACCACCCCGACGAGCACGATCGGCACCGCGATCAGCGACGAGCGGGACGGCCGCTCCGCGAAGAACAGCCACGCGACGATGCCGACGATGAGCACCTGGAGGTTGCCGAGCACCGTCGCAAGCCCCGCGCCCACGGCCTCGATGGCGTGGTGCCAGAACATCAGGTCCCCCGCGAAGAAGATCCCGGCGATGGCCGCCAGACGGACCGACCGACCCGGCAGCGGACCGTAGCGCCGGTGCTCCGCCCAGGCCACCAGCCCGAGCAGCGGCAGGCCGAACAGCGCGCGAAAGACCGTGCCGGTCGAGGGCGACACCTCGGCATAGCGGTAGAGCACGCCCGAGAACGCGATCGACAGGGCACCGATGAGCGCGGCCAGCCGCGGGCGTCGGGCGATGACGTCGAGCAGCGGGATGCCGAGATCCGGCGCGTTCGTCAGTCGGGTACTTTCGACGGCAGGCCGACGAACCGCAGGCCGAGCTCGTCGTACTGCTTCGGTTCGGGCTCCGAGGGCGCCTCGAGCATGAGGTCGCTGCCCGACTGGGTCTTGGGAAACGCCATCACCTCGCGGATGTTCGTCTGGCGGGCGAGCAGGGCGGCCCAGCGATCGATCCCGAGGGCGATGCCGCCGTGCGGCGGCGCCCCGTACTCGAATGCGTCGAGGACGGCCCCGAACTTCTCGCGCATCCCCTCGATCGACTGGCCCTGCAGCCGGAACGAGCGCTCGAGCAGGTCGCGTCGATGGATGCGGATCGAGCCACCACCAAGCTCCCAGCCGTTGAGCGCGAGGTCGTACTGCTGCGCGCGTGCCCGGCCGGCCGGATCGTCTTCTGACGGCCGGCCAGGATCGCCCGACGCGGTCACGAGCAGCGCCTCGTCCTCGGGCAGGACCCCGCTGAACGGGTTGTGCGTCGCGTCCCAGCGGCCGTTCTCGTCGTCCCATTGGTACATCGGGAAGCGGTTCACCCAGACGTAGGCGAGGGCGTCGGGATCGGCCAGCCCGAGTCGGTCGCCGAGCTCGACCCGCAACCGCCCGAGCACGTCCGCGGTGACCGCCGGCGTGTCGGCCACGACCAGGATGAGGTCGCCCTCGGCGGCCCCCGTCCGCTCGACGATGTCCCGTTGGGTGTCGTCCTCGAGGAACTTCGCGATCGGGCTCTTGAGCTCGCCGCCCGGCTCGAGCGCGAGGTAGGCCAGGCCTTTCGCCCCGAACCGTCGGGCACGTTCAGTCAGCTCGTCGATCTCGCGGCGGGTCACGCCGGCCATGCCGGGCGCCACGATGGCCTTGACCCGGCCGCCCTCGGCGAGGGCCTCGTCGAACACGCGGAAGCCCGAAGCAGGCGCTCCGTCCGCATCGACCAGGCTCGGAGCGAGATCGACGAGCTCCATGCCGAAGCGGAGGTCCGGCTTGTCCGAGCCGTAGCGCTCGATGGCCTCATCGAACGTGAAGCGCGGGAACGGGACCGTCTGGATCGGCCGCTCGGGCGTGGTCGCCCGTGAGACCTCGATCGCCATCCGCTCGACGAACTCCATCACGAGCGCCTCGTCGACGAAGCTCATCTCGAGATCGAGCTGGGTGAACTCCGGCTGCCGATCGCCGCGCAGATCCTCGTCGCGATAGCAGCGGGCGATCTGGAAATAGCGGTCGATGCCGCCGACCATCAGCAGCTGCTTGAGCTGCTGGGGGCTCTGGGGAAGGGCGTACACGCTGCCCGGCTGGAGACGGGACGGGACGATGAAGTCGCGCGCGCCTTCCGGGGTCGACTTGATGAGGGTCGGCGTTTCGACCTCGAGGAACCCGTTGGCATGGTGCACCTCGCGGATGGCCTGGACCATCCGGCTGCGGAGCACCAGCCGGTCGGCCATCGGCTGGCGACGGATGTCGAGGTAGCGGTACTTGAGCCGGAGGCTCTCATCGACCGGGGCGTCGGGCTCGTTGATGTAGAACGGCGGGGTCTTCGCCTCGGACAGGATCTCGATGTCGGTCGCGCGCAGCTCGATCTCGCCGGTCGGCAGGCGCGGGTTCTCGGTGCCGGCCAGGCGCGGGGCGACGGCGCCGGCGACCGTCACCACGAACTCGGGGCGGACGCGGCTCGCGATGTCGTGAGCGGCCGGTGCCTCGGTCCGGTCGATGACGACCTGGGTGAGCCCGTGGCGATCGCGGATGTCGAGGAAGATCAGTTGGCCGTGGTCACGGCGGCGGTGGACCCAGCCGGCCAGGCGGGCCGATGTCCCGCCATCCGACGCGCGCAGCTCGCCGGCGGTCCGGGTGCGATAGGGCGTGGCGAGGCTGACGGGCTCTGACATGGCCGGCGTATCGTAGTCGACCGGCCGGCCGGCCCGGGATGGGGACCCCGTGAGGGCGGATCAATCAGGCGGGCAGGTCCATCCGCGCGGGGACGCTCCAGCCGATCAGCTCGCAGCCGAGGACGTGCGGGGCCGTTGCCCCCGGGGTGCAGTCGGGACAGCCCCACCGGGTCAGGCCACCCTCGTCGGGCAGGAACCCGATGTCGCACGAGTTCTCCGTCGGGTCGCAGGCTCGGTGATGGCAGCCGTGATCGCAGAACGCGTAGTGCTCGCAGGTGCACGTCGCATCGACGGACGGCGGTCGCAGGACGGTCGCCGGAAACGGACTCATGACAGACATGTCGGTCGGCCTCGTGTCAGTCTGCCGGCAGCCAGCTCGGGATCGCCGGCGTCATCCCCCGCTGCCGATTCTGCGCGCTACGTCAATGGGCCGGGCCACGGAGGCCTGCCACCTCAGGCTCGACGCAATCGCCAGATCGACTCGGCCGGCCAGCGGCGCGACCAGGCGATGGCCGCCGCGCTGCGATACGAGCTCGTGGCGTCCGCCGGCGGTCGGGGTTCGATGAGGTCTTCGACGAGCAGCCCGTTCGACCGGAACAGGCGGATCCACTCGCCGTACGGCAGGTTGAACGAGGTGTAGCCATCCTCCTCGAACGCGTGCATCCCGAAATAGTCGACGACGAGGCGGTCGCCGGGGTCCTCCTCGCCGGGCGCCCAGCACAGGCTCTCGATGGTCGACCCGTGGCTGAACGCGAACAGGCCACCCGGTCGCAGCAGGCGAGCGACCTCGGGTACGGTCCGATACGGGTCGGCGAAGGTCATCGCCCCGTGGTCGCAGAACACGATGTCGAAGCTGGCATCCGGCAGCGGGACCGCTTCGCCGCTGCCGTGGACGAGCGGGAAGTCGACGCCCGCCTCCGCCATCGCCCGGCGAGCGTGTTCCAGCTGCCGGTCGGACAGGTCGAGGCCGACCGGACGGGCACCGAGCCCGGCCAGCGCGATCGACCACTGGGCCGCGCCGCAGCCGAATTCGAGGACGTCCAGGCCCGCCACGTCTCCGAGCACGCGCAGCTCCGCTTCGGGGATCTGGGTCACGCCCCAGGCGAGGCCGCCACTGTCGCGCAGCTGATCGCCATGGCGGGCTTGATAGTCGTCGCTGTCGGCGTTCCACGCCTGGCGGTTGGCGGCCTCGTGTTCGTGCAGGCTCAGGTCGTCGGGCATCGGGCCACCTCAGGTGTCGGTCGAACCGTGACGGTGGGCGCCCTGCGCCCGTTCGATCTCGCGGGCCAGATCGACCACCGCGACGAGCTTCTGGGTGCCCGCCGGCAGGTCGCGCAGCTGCACCTCGCCGGCGGCCAGTTCGTCCCCGACGATGACCGCGAAGTGGGCCTGCTCGCGGGCGGCCGACTCGAGTTGCTTGCCGAGCTTGCGCCGTCCGAGCTCGGCGCGGGCGGCGATGCCCGCGGAGCGCAGGTCGGTCGCGATCCGCAGGCGGGTCACGGTGTCGTCCGGGTCGGCCCCGACGACGACCGCGGTCGGGCCGGTCGCGTGGGTCGGAGTGGCGCCGTCGCCGTCCTGCTCGGCCAGGGCAAGGAGCAGCCGATCGAGCCCGATGCCGAACCCGATGCCCGGCGTCGCACGACCACCGAGCAGCTCGACCAGGCCGTCGTACCGGCCACCACCCCCGATCGCCTGCTGCTGCCCCTCGCGGCCGGTGACGTAGAACTCGAAGGCGGTCCGGGTGTAGTAGTCGAGCCCGCGGACGAGGCTCGGCTCGAGCCTGTACGGCACGCCGAGCGCGTCGAGATGGCGACGCACCTCCGCGAAGTGCGCCGCGCAGGCGTCGCACAATCGATCGGTGATGTGCGGCGCAGCCGCGTTGATCGGGACCATCGCCGGGTCGTGCGAATCGAGCAGGCGGAGCACGTTGCGCTCGAGGCGATCCCGCTCGAGGCTTGGCAACTCCGCGACGCGCCCGCGGTAATACGCGGTGAGTTCGGCGACGTAGGCGGGCCGGCAGGCGGCGTCCCCGATCGAGTTGACGAGGACCTCGACACCGGTCAGCCGGGCGTCGGCGTAGTAGCGCGCCCCGAGCTCGATGATCTCCGCATCGATCGCCGGGCCCGGGTCGCCGATGGCCTCGATGTCGAACTGCCAGAACTGGCGGTAGCGGCCGGCCTGCGGCCGGTCGTAGCGGAACATCGGACCGATCTCGTACAGCTTCACCGGCTGTGGCCAGGTCTGCATCCCGTGCTGCACGTAGGCCCGCGCGATGCCGGCCGTCGGCTCCGGTCGGAGCGCCCAGGCCTCGGCCTCCTCGGACCGCGGGACGATGCGGAAGAGCTCCTTCTCGACGATGTCGGTGACCTCGCCGACGCCACGTTCGAACACGGCCGTCGTCTCGAACATCGGGGTCTCGATGCGGCGATAGCCGTAGCGCGTGGCGAGGTCGGCGGCCAGTCGCTCCAGGCGGGTCCACGCCGCGCTGTCGGGTGGCAGCAGGTCGCGCGTGCCGCGAGGGGCCTTGAAGGTGGGCATCGGATGGAGTCTACGGTGTCAGGCGGCGGTGCCGGATGCCCTACCCCAGATCGCGCTGGACGTTGATGACGTCCTTGAGCGTCTCGATGCGGCTCATGACCCGGGCCAGCTGGGAGACGGACTGGACCTGCAGCGTGGCGGTCACCACGGCCGTGTGGTCCGGCGTCACCCCGACCGACGCGGCCACGATGTTGACCTTGTTCTCCGCCACGACCTGGGTGATGTCGCTCAGCAAGCCGGTCCGGTCGTACGCCTCGACCCGGATGGCGATGGGATAGGTCTGGGTCGGCTCGGCCTCCCACTCGACCTCGATGAGCCGGCTGACCTCGCGCTCGTTGATGACCGTCGGGCAGGACCGGAGATGGACGGTGACGCCCTTGCCGCGGGTGATGAACCCGACGATCGGGTCGCCCGGGATCGGGTGGCAGCACTTCGCGAAGCGGACGAGCAGGTCGCCGACGCCCTTGACCCGGACCCCGCCCGTCCGCGGCGCGCTCGTCGGCGGCGCGACCGTCGGCAGGCCGACCTCCTCGTCGTCGACGACGCCGAGCCTGCTGACGACCTGCTGGGCGCTGACCGCGCCATAGCCGATCGCGGCGTAGAAGTCGTCGAGGGTCTCGTGGTTGTACGGCGCGGCCTTGCCGACGTCGGCGATCCGGTCGATCCCGATCGCCTGGATCCGGGCCAGCCGGCGCAGCTCGCGCTCGAGCGATTCACGGCCGTGGATGACGTTCTCGTCGCGGTCCTTGCGCTTGAACCACTGGCGGATCTTTTCCCGCGCGTGGGACGTGCGAACGACGTTCAGCCAGTCGCGCGACGGGCCGTGCTCACCCTTGGTCGTGACGATCTCGACGATGTCGCCGTTCTTGAGCCGGTAGTCGAGCGGGACGAGCCGGTTGTTGACCTTGGCGCCGATGGTGCGGTGACCGACGTCGGTGTGGATGCGGTAGGCGAAGTCGAGCGGCGTTGCGCCGGCTGGCAGGTCCTTGATGTCGCTCTTGGGCGTGAACACGAACACCTGGTCCTGGAAGATGTCGAGCTTGATGCCCTCGACGAACTCGGTCGCGTCGGAGTCCGACACGTCCCGCTGCCAATCCATGAGCTGGCGGAGCCAGGCCAGCTTGGCGTCGTACTCGCGGTCGGACTTGGTGCCTTCCTTGTAGCGCCAGTGAGCGGCGATGCCGACCTCGGACACCTGGTGCATCTGGTGGGTCCGGATCTGGATCT
>DAIUES010000124.1:0-7223 GCA_036844985.1 Candidatus Limnocylindrales bacterium | reverse complement strand
AGGCGCGCTCGGCGCGGACGAGCCCGAACAGGATGGCCACGACGGTCGCCACGCCATCGAAGTGGCCGGGTCGAGCCGCGCCCTCCAGCGGCCGGGCGACCGCACCGACGACCACGGTCGTGTCGAAGCCTGACGGATAGACCTCCGAGACGTCAGGAGCGAAGACGAGGTCGACCCCCTCGGCGGCGCAGATGTCGAGGTCGCGCGCCTCGTTCCGGGGGTACTGGCGAAAGTCGTCCGAGCGGTTGAACTGGCGTGGGTTGACGAAGATCGACACGACCGTCGTCCCGCTCTCGACGCGAGCCTGGCGCATGAGCGCGCGATGGCCTTCGTGCAGCCAGCCCATCGTCGGCACGAGGCCGACCGGTCGGGGCGCATCGCGCAGGGCGGCGCGCAGCTCGGCTCGGGTGCGCAGGATGCGGACCACGGTCGGTGGATCAGTCGTCGGACGCGCCAGCGAGCGGCTCAGAGGTCGCGATCGAGGGGGATGCCGCCGACCGGCATCTCCGCCTCGGGCCGATCGCTGTCGCTCCGCCCGAGCACGCCCTGGAACACGGCGTCGTCCATCCGGACGGTCTCGGCCTCGCCCGGGAAGGTACCGGCCGCGACGTCCGCGGCGTAGGCCCGGGCCGCCTCGCCGATCGTCTCGCGCAGCTGGGCGTATGCCCGCGCGTGGCGCGGCTTGAAGTCGCCCAACCCGAGCAGGTCGGTGATGACCTGGACCTGGCCGCTGCAGTCCGGCCCGGCGCCGATGCCGATGGTCGGGATGCGCAGGCGTTCGGTGATGGCGCCCGCCAGCTGCGCGGGCATGAGCTCGAGCACGACCGAGAACGCACCCGCCTCCTGGACCGCGAGCGCGTCGGCGAGCAGGCCGAGCGCGGCAGCGCGGTCCTTGCCCTGGACGCGGACCTTGCCACCGAGCCCGTGCTGGGCCTGGGGCGTCCAGCCGATGTGGCCCATGACCGGGATGCCGGCACGGACGAGGCCCTCGATGATGCGGGCCGACCGGACGCCACCCTCGACCTTGACCGCCTGGGCACCGGCTTCCTGCATGAACCGTCCGGCGTTGTCGATGGCCTCGTCGCTCGAAGCGTAGGTGAGGAACGGCATGTCGCCGACGACCAGCGCCCGGCTCGTGCCACGCACGACGGCCTTGGTGTGGTGGAGCATCTCGGCCATCGTCACCCGGACCGTCGACTCGTAGCCGAGCATGACCTGGCCGACCGAATCGCCGACGAGGATGAGCGGGATGCCCGCCTCGTCGATGATCTGCGCGGTCGGGTAGTCGTAGGCGGTCAGCATCGGCAGCGGTTCGCCGTCCGCGTAGCGCTTCGCGATGTCGGCGACGGTCAGGCGACGGGGGGCGTCGGTCGTCATGGCTGGGATCGTGGCTCCGGTGCGGATCGGTCGAACACGGCGCGGGTCGGCCCCGGCTCCCTCGAAGTCTGCCCCTCGGCGTCACGGGCGTCCAGCCGCGCGGCCACCCGGTCGAGCAGGCGATCCGCGACCTCGCGCTTGGTGAGCATCGGCAGGTCCTCGCGGGTGCCCTCGGCGGTCAGGATCGAGACGCGGTTCGTGTCGGTCCCGAAGCCCGACCCGGCCTCGGCCACGTCGTTCGCGACGAGCAGGTCGACGCGCTTGCGCGCGAGCTTGGCGGGCGCACGGTCGAGCGAGCCGGTCTCCGCCGCGAACCCGACGAGCACGGGACGGGGCGCGATCGGGTCGAGCGGGGCCTCGCCGTCGCCGTCGAGCCCGGCGACGATCCGGGCGATCCGCCCGAGCACATCGGGCGTGGCCTCCAGCTCGAGGCTGAGTCGTCCGCCGCGCTCGAGCTTTCGATCGGCGGTCGTGACCGGTCGGAAGTCCGACACCGCCGCGGCCATGATCAGGGCGTCGAACCCGGCCCCACCCGCAGGGCCGCGGACCGACCGCTGGAGGGCTGCGTCCAGCTGTGCCGTGGACCCCACCTCGATGACGGTCACGCCCGGCGGGATCGCGACCTCGAGGTTGGCGGCGATCAGGGTGACCCGCGCGCCACGGTCGGCTGCGGCCGCGGCGACCGCCACGCCCATCCTGCCGGTGGAGCGATTGCCGATGTAGCGGACGGGGTCGATCGCCTCGCGCGTCCCACCGGCGGTCACGACGATGTGGCGCCCGAGCAGATCCGTCTCCCGCGGCCCGGCCACGACGGGCGGGCGGGTCGCCGGGTCGGGCGAGCGGATGGGGCGATCGGCGAGGGCGGCGACGAGCGCGTCGACGATGTCCGGAGGCGCAGCCAGGCGCCCCACTCCCGACTGGCCAGAGGCCAGTTCGCCGGCGGCCGGCTCGACGATGGTGTATCCGAAGTCGTCGCGCAGGCGGGCGACGTTGTCCCGGGTCGCCCGATGCGTCCACATCCCGCCGTCCATCGCCGGCGCGACCACGACCGGCGCGCCGGACGCGAGCACCGTCGCGGTCACGACGTCGCCCGCGAGGCCGTTGGCCATCGCACCGAGGAAGTGGGCGGTAGCCGGTGCGACGACGATCGCGTCGCAGCTGTCGGCGACCACGATGTGGCCGATGCGGCTGTCCGGCAGCAAGGCCAGCACATCGGTCTCGACCGGATGGCGCGACAGGGCCGCGAACGTCAGCGGCCCGACGAAGCGGGTCCCGGCCGGCGACAGCATGACCGCCACGTCGGCGCCCTCCGCACGAAGCAGGCGCAGCAGCTCGACGGCCTTGTAGGCCGCGATCGACCCGGTCACGCCGAGCCCGATGAGCCGTCCGGCGAGCCGCTCGGTCACGGCAGACCGAGCTCGAGTCGCTCCCCGCCCGCGACCTCGGCGTGAACGATGGCCAGGCCCTTGAGGGTGAGGTCCGGATCGATGGCGTCGATGCCGTCGAGCCCGCTCGCCCAGGGCGCGGCGGACAGGCCGCCGGTCAGGATGGCGCGCACGTCGGCCGGCTCGACGGCGGTCATGTCGGCCAGCTCCCGGCGGACGCGCGCCAGGAGGCCGGCGGCGAGCGCCTGGTAGCCGAACACGGTCCCGGCCTGCATGGCGCTGACCGTATCCCGCCCGATCGCCCGGTCCGGGGCGCGGAGCTCGATGCGTGGCAGCTTCGCGGTCCGTGCCGCGAGCGCCTCCAGCCCGAGCTCCAGGCCGGGCGCGATGGCACCCCCGACGTAGGCCCCGTCGAGGGCCACGCAGTCGAGCGTGGTCGCGGTCCCGAAGTCGACGACGACCGCCGGCGTGCCGTACAGGCGCGCCGCCGCCAGCGCGTTGACCAACCGGTCCGCCCCGACCTCGGCCGGGCGGTCGACCCGGATGGCCAGCGGCACGGTCCCCGCCGAGGCCAGCGTCAGCGGACGCTCGCGGGCGCGGGCGATCGACTCCACGTGGGCGGTGAGGGCGGGCACGACCGATGCACAGGCGATGGCCGACACGTCGGCCAGGCCGGCATCGTCGAGGCGGAGCAGGTTCCCGATGAGCAGCTCGAGCTCATCGGCCGTGGCTCGCCCGGGCGTTGCGGCGCGACGAGTCGCCACGAGGACACCGCCACGGAGCAGCCCGATGGTGATGTTCGTGTTGCCGATGTCGATCGCGAGCAGCATGGCCGCGATGATACGCGGGGCCTCGGAGCGCCGGATCGGGGTCGCCGCCGGGTTGCCCGTGCGGTACCATCGCCGACGTCCGTCGGAGCCCCCAGCTCACGTCGCCCAGGGAGATCGACCGTGTCGTCGCCTGCTGCCAAGTTCTTCGTGAACCAGGGCGTGGTCACCAGTCACACGGACATGCTGCACCTGCTGCGGCCGCTCCTGAAGCAGACCATCACCTATCGCTATCTGCGCGGCCGCGAGGTCGTCAGCCACGGCACCGGGTGGGTCGAACGGATCGTCACCGACGCGCCGGACACGTCGACCTACTTCACCCCCTTGGCGATCACGCTCAACATCGATTCGTTCGAACATCTCGAGTTCGAGACCCGCCCCGACCAGCTGCTCGTGTACACCTTGGTCCAGGGGGATGAGCGGGTCATCGTGGAGTTCGCCCCGATCGGGTCGGGTGGCGAGGAGGCCTCGCCGTTCGCCCCGCTGCAACTGGCGTTCGACACATCCGACTACGTCCAGATGGAACTGCTCGGCCTCGACGTTCGCGAGGACGAGCAGCGCTGATCGGGAGCCGGCACGGAAGGGTGCCGGCCGCACCGGGGGGAGACGTCAGGGCGCGGATCGAGCCGCCCAACAGGGCTTGGCGCGCCATCGAAGGCTAGGAGGGCAGGGACTCGGTGGACGGTATCGCGAGTTACTTCAAGTTCGCGGAGCGCGGGACCAACCTCGCGACCGAGGTGCGTGCCGGCGTCACGACGTTCTTCGTGATGGCCTACATCATCTTCGTCAACGCGAGCATCCTCGGCGCCGGCTTCGGCCTCGACCCCGCCGGGATCGCCGCCGTGTCGGCCGGCACCGCGCTGATCGCAGGGATCATGACGATCGCGATGGGCGCGGTCGCGAACTACCCGCTCGCCCTGGCCGCCGGCCTCGGCATCAACGGCATCGTGGCGTTCTCGCTGACGGCTCGTGGCCTGAGCCCGGCCGGCGCGATGGGCGTCATCGTGCTCGAGGGCATCCTCGTCACGCTGCTCGTGGTGGTCGGCTTCCGGGAGGCCGTCATGAACGCCGTGCCGCTCGCCCTGAAGCGGGCGATCGGCGTCGGCATCGGCCTGTTCATCCTGTTCATCGGGTTCGTCAACGGCGGGCTCATCGCGACCCCGCAGGGCGGCGTGCCGATCGTCGGGCCGGTCTTCCCGACGACCACCTCGCAGTTCGTGTTCCTGTTCGGCCTGCTGCTGACGCTCGTCCTGTGGGTGATGAAGCTGCGCGGGGCGCTGATCATCTCGATCATCGTCATCACCATCGTGTCGCTGATCGTCGGCGTGGCCAGCGTGCCGCAGAACTTCGCGGTGACGCCCAGCTTCTCGACGCTGTTCCAGTTCGACGTCACCAACGTGTGGTCGGTGCTCGGTCCGCTGACCGCCGCCCTGACGATCTTCGCCATCATGCTCACCGACTTCTTCGACACGATGGGGACGGTGACCGGCGTGGCCACCGAGGCCGGCCTGGCCGACGAGGACGGACGCGTCCCGGACGTCGGCAAGGTGCTCCTTGTCGACAGCATCGCGGCGGCCGTCGGCGGCGTCGCCGGCGTCAGCTCGAACACGACCTACATCGAGAGCGCCGCCGGCGTGGCCGAGGGTGGTCGCACCGGGTTCACGGCGATCGTGACCGGCGTGCTGTTCCTCTTCGCGATCCTGCTCACGCCGCTGGCCGGCATCATCCCGGGGGTGGCGACCGCGCCGGCACTCGTGCTCGTCGGCTACCTGATGTTCACCCAGATCAAGGACATCGACGTCGGTGACGTCGAGGACGGCCTGCCCGCCCTGCTCACGATGATCCTCATGCCGCTGACCTACGACATCACCGTCGGCATCGGCGCGGGCTTCATGAGCTGGGTCGCCATCAAGGTCGCCCGCGGCAAGGTCGGCGAGGTCCATCCGCTGATGTGGGTGGTGTCGCTCGGCTTCCTCGTCTTCTTCCTCCAGTCGTACCTGCCGACGATCCTGCCCAAGTAGGGCTCGTCGTCGGTGACAGCTGCTGGCGTCCCGTCCGTTCCGGGCGGGGCGCCAGCCCATTTCCAGTACCATCCGTCGCGATGTTCGAACGGACCGCGTTGGCCGAGGGGCCGCGCGTCATCAGCTCCCGGGTAGCCGGGGCGCGTTCGGTCTCCATCGCCGCGTACGTCCTGGCCGGTTCGCGCCTGGAGACGGCCGATGAGGCCGGCGTCGCCCACTTCATGGAACACATCACGTTCAAGG
The DNA here is from genome assembly GCA_036844985.1 of Candidatus Limnocylindrales bacterium. Lineage (GTDB taxonomy): Bacteria > Chloroflexota > Limnocylindria > Limnocylindrales > CSP1-4 > SPCO01. Next base: position 1,370 of record DAIUES010000124.1, on the reverse strand, counting down.
GCACGGCCGGCTATCCGTCGACCCGCGCGATCAGCGAGGCGATCGAGGGCGTGGGCGGCTCGTTCAACGCCGCGACCGATCGCGAATCGACCGTCTACTGGGTGCGCGTCCCACAGCGCGAGGCGCAGCGCGGGATGGACGTGCTCGGTGAGCTCATCGTGCGGCCCACCCTCGACCACGACGAGATCGAGGGCGAACGCACGGTCATCATCGAGGAGATCCGCGGCTACCAGGACGACCCGGCCGAATACGCCCAGACCCTGTTCCAGGGGGCGCTGTTCGGTGACGGCCCGCTCGGCCGCGAGATCTGCGGCGACGAAACGGGCATCCGGGCCCTGCCAGAGGCGACCATTCGCGACTTCTGGCGGACGACCTATCGGCCGGCCAACACGGTCGTCTCGGTCGCCGGCGACATCGACCACGAATCGGCCGTCGCGCTCGTGGCCGCGGCGTTCGGCAGCGGCGACGGGGTCATCCCTGGGTTCGAGCCGGCGCCCGCCTTGCCGGCCGGCGAGCGGGCGCGGTTCGGCAAGCGCCAGACCGCCCAGGCGTCGCTGGTCGTCGGTCTGCCGGGCCTGCGTCGCGATCACCCCGACAGCTGGATCCTCGGGTTGCTCAACACCATCCTCGGTGACGGCATGAGCAGTCGGCTCTTCCTGTCCGTCCGCGAGGAGCGTGGTCTGGCCTACGACATCGGCTCGGGCGTCGTCGACTACGCCGATGCGGGTGCGCTCGAGATCTCGGCCGGCGTCGATCCGGCCAGCCTCCCCGCGGCCCTGGGGGCGATCCTCGAGACGCTCGCCAGGTTGCGCGACGAAGCCGTCCCCGCCGACGAGATCGACAAGGCCAAGCGCTATCTGTCCGGCGGTCTCGAGCTGCGGATGGACGAGACGCGCCACGTCGCCTCGTGGATCGGGGGCCAGGAAGCGCTCCACGACCGCGTGCTGACCGTCGACGAGGCCATCGCCGAGATCGAAGCCGTGACGGCCGAGGACATCCAGCGCGTCGCCGCGGCGCTCATCCGCGACGATGGCCTGCGTCTCGCGGCGGTCGCGCCGGCACGCCACCTGCGCGGGCTCGAGCGCCACCTGCGGCTGCCGGGATGACCGAGGCACCGGCCGCCCAGGACGCCCCGGCGCGATCGTCCGATCTGGCGCTTGCCCGCGTCCACCTGCGACTCGGGTCGCTGGCCCTCGCCCGCGCCGAGCTCGAGACGCTCGCCAGCCACGACGCTCTCGACGAGGGCGGGCTGGTGGACCTTGCCGAGGCACGCTGGCGGACCGGCGATCTCGAAGGTGCCGGCGAAGCCGCGCTGGCGGCCATCGACGACGACGACGGACCGTTGGTGGCCCTGGTCATCGCCGGGGAGG
>DAIUES010000123.1:2104-7297 GCA_036844985.1 Candidatus Limnocylindrales bacterium | reverse complement strand
CGAGGAACAGCTGGCGCTGGTAGTCGCCGACGACCTCGCGGAACCCGAGTGTCCGGTCGATGACCTGCTGGGGGCTACCCACGGTCAGCGGGGTCTGGTCCATGAAATCCTCGAGCGATGGTCCGCCCCCGTACACCGGGGCGTGATCGAAGTATGGGCGGAACTCGCGGATCGCCGCCTGGCTGTCCCTGCGCATGAAGACCTGGCCGCCCAGCCCGACGATCGCGTGGTCGGCGGGTCCGTGGCCGTAGTGCTCGAAGCGGCGCCGATAGAGCTCGACCATCCGCTGGGTGTGCTCGGCCGGCCAGAAGATGTTGTTGTGGAAGAAGCCGTCCCCGTAGTAGGCCGCCTGCTCGGCGATCTCGGGGCTGCGGATCGAGCCGTGCCACACGAACGGCGGGATGTCGTCGAGTGGCCGTGGGGTGGAGGTGAACCCGGTCAGGGGTGTCCGGAACCGGCCCTGCCAATCGACGACGTCCTCGCGCCACAGACGATGCAGGAGGGCGTAGTTCTCGACCGCCAGCGAGATCCCCTCACGGATGTCCTTGCCGAACCAGGGGTAGACCGGCCCGGTGTTGCCCCGGCCCATCATCAGGTCGACGCGGCCGCCCGCGAGGTGCTGGAGCATCGCGAAGTCCTCGGCGATCTTGACCGGGTCGTTGGTCGTGATCAGCGTCGTGGATGTCGACAGGATGAGGCGGTCCGTGCGCGCGGCGATGTAGCCGAGCATCGTGGTCGGCGACGAGGGGACGAAGGGCGGGTTGTGGTGCTCGCCGGACGCGAATACATCGAGGCCGACTTCTTCGGCTTTGAGGGCGATGGCGACCATGGCCTCGATGCGCTCCGCCTCGCTCGGCGTGCGACCGGTGGTCGGATCGGTGGTGACATCACCGACCGAGAAGATCCCGAATTGCATGTGGCTCCCTGGGGTGTCGTGGCTGATACAAGTATCCTAGCCTAACTCGTTGCGGTGTCAACTACTTCTGTCGGATACGATGCGCCGCGTGATCCCCGGGACCGACCAGCCGTCCTACCGTGCCCTGCTCACGATCCCGCGCCTCGGGCGGGTGATCGTGTCGATGCAGGTGGCGCGCGTGGCCCAGCAGATGGTCAGCGTGGCCATGGTCCTGTTCGTGCTCGATCACTTCGGGTCGGCCGAGTTGGCCGGCCTCGTGACCCTGACGAGCATCCTGCCGGGCCTGCTCCTTGCGCCGATCGCGGGCGCCCTGCTCGACCGGCACGGCCGGACGCGCCTCATCATCCTCGACTACCTCGTCGCCCTGGTCGCGTTCGTCCTCCTCGGCAGCCTCGCCCTGGCGGACGTGCTGACCGTGCCGTTGCTGCTGGCGATCACGGTCCTGTCGTCCCTGACCAGCGTGCTCAGCCACACGGGCCTGCGCAGCCTCTTTCCGCTGCTCGTGCCGCGCCACCTCTGGGAACGCGTCAACGCGATCGATTCGAACGGCTATGTCGTCGCGACGATCCTCGGGCCACCGGCGGCCGCGGCGCTGGTGACGATCGCCGGTGGGCCGCTGGCGCTGATGGTCATCGGCTTGTCGTTCGGGATCGCCGCGGTGGCACTGATCGGGGCACCGGATCCCGCGTCGGACACGACAACGAGCGGGAACCTGCTCCGTGACGCCTGGGACGGGCTGCGCTACACGTGGTCGAACCGCACGCTGCGTGGCCTGGGGTTCTCGATCGCCACGCTCAATCTCGCCGGCGGCATGACGGCCATCGTCATCCCGCTCATCGTGCTCGAGCGGCTCCAGGCGGGGGAGGTCGCCGTCGGACTCGTCTTCGCCACGAGCGGGGTCACCGGGATGGTGTCGGCGTTCCTCGCCGGCAGGATCGACACGCGCGGCCGCGAATGGCGGATGCTGGTCGTGCCGATGGTCCTGTACGCGCCGGTCCTGGCGCTGCTGCTGCCGGCCGCCCAGACCACGGACGTCGTGCTGGGACTCGTCCTGGCCTCGTTGTCCTTCGGACTGTACGGTGCGCTGACGGGGCCGATGGACATCGCCCTGTTCACGGTCCGCCAGCGTCGCACCGACCCGGCGTGGATGGGTCGGGCATTCGCGGTGTCGATGGCGTTCAACTTCGCGGGCTATCCCGTGGGTGCGGCGCTGGCCGGCTACCTGGCGGCCAGATCGATCGAGTCATCCATCCTGGTGGGCATCGCCGCGGTGCTCGTGGCGGCCGCGCTCGCGGCCGTGCTGGTGCCGCGGCGCGATGCGGCCGCGGACGCGGCCGCGCGCGCCGTGGCCTGATCCCCCCGAGGGCGTATGGCCGCGAAACGTGCGACCGTTGCGTGGAACCACGCGACAAGGAGGATCGATGCCGGACGAGCCATCGTTCGAGGACGGAGTGATCGCCGACATGCGGGCGCATGGCGGGGCGGTGACCGACGGCCCGTTGCGCGGCCACCCCATCCTCGTCCTGACCTCGACGGGGGCCCGCAGCCACGAGCCGCGACGGGCGCTGCTGACCTACTCGCGTGACGACGGGGACTACGTCGTCGCCGCCACCGCCGGCGGTTCACGGGTCGATCCGGCCTGGCTCCACAACCTGACCGCGGATCCGGCGGCGACGATCGAGGTCGGGACCAGGACGTACGATGCGACCGCCCGGGCGATCACCGCGGGGCCCGAACGGGATCGGCTATGGGAGCAGCACGTCGCGACGCTGCCGTGGTTCGCCGATTACCCCGCGCAGACCGGCCGCATCATCCCGATGGTGCGCCTCACCGCAGCTGGCGAAGAGAAGGCGAAGGCGTGATGGACTACAAGCTCGAGCTCCTCGTGGTGCCCGTGACCGACGTCGACCAGGCCAAGCATTTCTACGCGGAGATGCTCGGGTTCAACGTCGACGTGGACCATCAGCCGAACGAACGGTTCCGGGTGGTCCAGTTGACGCCTGTCGGATCGGGTTGCTCGATCTCGATCGGCATCGGGCTCGGCGGTGGCGTGCCCGGCTCGATGAAGGGCATCCAGCTGTGCGTCGCGGACATCGACGCCGCGCGCGCCGAGCTGGCGGGTCGGGGCGTGCGCATCAGCCCGGTCCAGCATCACGATGGCAGCGGTTTCGTCGAAGGCAAAGGCGGCGACTGGAACTCGTTCGCGTTCTTCGACGATCCTGACGGCAACAGCTGGACGATCCAGGAGAGCCCGACGATGCGTGCCGTGGCAACGACAGGCCCGAGCGCCACGGCGGCCACTGCCTGATGGCACCGATCAAGGACGGTCCCGAGGCGTCCGCTCACATCGACGCGTATCTGACCACGCTGCCAGCGGATCAGGCGGCGGTCCTGGGCGTCCTGCGCCGAACGATCGCCAGAGCCGCGCCGGATGCGGTCGAAGCGATCAGTTACGGCGCACCGGCCTTCCGCTACCGGGGTCGACCGCTGGTGGGCTACGCCGGCTACAAGGACCACGCATCGCTGTTCCCGATGGGTTCCGAGGTCCTCGACGCGCTGGGCGACCAGGTGGCCGACCACCGCACCGCCAAGGGCACCCTCCAGTTCACCGTCGAGCGCCCACTGCCCGAGGCGCTCGTGGTCGACATCGTGCGTCGGCGAATGGCCATGATCGACGATGGCAAGCGGTCATGACGGCCACGTACCACGCCCCCGGCCTCATCCTGACCGAGCGCGAGCACATCGTCCCGCTCGATCACGACCGGTCCGACGGAGCGACGATCAGCGTGTTCAGTCGCGAAGTCGCAGCGCCCGGGGCGCCCGATCGACCGTATCTGCTGTTCCTGCAAGGCGGTCCAGGTTTCGAGGCTACCCGCCCCACGAGCCCGCCGACCGGCTGGCTCAAGCGGGCACTGCAGGACTACCGCGTGCTGTTGCTCGACCAGCGGGGGACCGGCCGCTCGACGCCGGTCGGGTCGGAGATCCCCGGCGCCACGCCCGTCGAGCAGGCCGCATATCTCACCCATTTCCGGGCCGACTCGATCGTCCGTGACGCGGAGGCGATCCGGGCCGAGCTCGGCCTCGACCGCTGGTCCGTGCTCGGCCAGAGCTTCGGCGGCTTCACCACGATGACCTACCTGTCGATCGCCCCTGAGGGCCTCGCGGAAGCGTTCATCACCGGCGGGCTCGCACCGATCGGTCGGCCCGTCGACGACATCTACGGCGCCACGTATGGGCGTCTGCTCGATCGGAATCGGGCCTACTTCGAGCGCTATCCGGACGACCGGGCGCGAGCCCGCGAGGTCTTCGAGCGGCTCGACCGGGAGGATGTCCGGCTGCCGTCGGGCGATCGACTGACCAGCCGTCGCTTCCGCCAGCTCGGCCTGTGGCTCGGCGACAGCGCGGGATTCGAATCGCTCCATCACGTCCTCGAGCTCCCGTTCGGCTCGACCGCGTTCCTGCACGACGCCGAGAGCGGCGTCCGGTTCACCCGCAACCCGATCTACGCCACGCTCCACGAATCGTCCTACGCGGACGGGGTGGCCACCCGCTGGTCTGCCGACCGGCTGCTGCCGCCCGAGGTGGCCGAAGCGGGCCTGTTCACTGCCGAGCACGTGTTCCCCTGGATGTTCGAGGATTACGGCGGCCTGCACGGCCATCGCGAGGCGGCGAACATCCTCGCCGAGCACCCTTGGCCGGCCATGTTCGATGCCGCGCGGCTGCGCGACAACGACGTCCCGGTGGCGGCCACGATCTACTCCAACGACCTGTACGTCGAACGCGACTTCGCCGTCGAGACGGCGGCGTCGATCCGTGGCTTGCGGGCCTGGGAGACCAGCGAGTTCGAGCACAACGGACTGCGGGCGGACGGCGAACGCGTGCTGGGCCGGCTCATCGACCTCGTACGCGGTCGCGTCTGACCCGACGTTCGGGTCGACGCGCCACGGTATGGTGTCGCCATGGCGCGAGCGGATGACGGCGAAGCGGGTCTCAAGCGTCTTGGTGCCGGCCGCTGGGCGACCCGCGACGAACGGTTCACGATCGAGCCGCAGTCCGGGACGTGGGCCGTCGTCGATGCCGAGCAGACCGACGACTTGGGCCTGCCCCTCGTCCGCGGTCCATTCGGCAGCCTGCGCGAGGCGAAGGCGGCCATCGCCGACGCGCGGGCCCATGGGCCGGCGGAATCGCCACTCACCGCACACCCGTCCCGTGACCGCTCGACGGCCGCCAGGCCGCCACAGCAACCCGCGACGCCCGCGAAGCGAGCGGCGGGGAGT
>DAIUES010000123.1:0-2094 GCA_036844985.1 Candidatus Limnocylindrales bacterium | reverse complement strand
GGCGATAATCTTCTCGTTCTCGAGACTCTGCTGAAGTCCGACGACTTCGAGCTGCTTACCGCGCAGTCCGGGCGCGAAGCGCTGGAAATATTGCTCGTCTATGACGTTGCGGTTGCCCTGCTCGACGTTCATATGCCGGAGATGGATGGCTACGAACTGGCTCAGCTGATGCGCGGCACTGAAAAGACGCGGCAGATTCCGCTCCTGTTCATCACCGCCGCTCCACCCTCGCAACAGGCGCCGACCCCTTCGAAACCGGACGTCGAGCGCACGCCACGCTGGATCGCCGACCTTGCCCCGAATGCCCGTCGGCGAGCCCGCCGAATGATCGATCGACTCACCGAGGCCGGTGTCGCCGACGCCGAAGGGCTGGTCCGACGTGACATCGTCGGCGATGTCCCGACCGTGGCCGCCTTCGCCATCCGCCGCGCGCTGGTGGCCCTCGGACCCGATGCCCCGCCGGCGGCCGTGGCGCGGCTGCTCGCCGACGGACGCGACGAGGATCTCGACGTGCGTTGGCGGCTGGTCGACGGCGAGGAGCGCCAGGTTCGTCCTGACCTCGATGACCTCGAGCCCGGCTGACCGCTGCAAACCGCGGTTCGAACGCTCGTCGTATCGTGGGGCGATGCCGACCACGCCCACACGTCGTCCGCGCGCGCGCTTCGCGGCCATGATCATGGTCGTCGGGGTGGCCCTGACAGGGGTCGCCGGCGCACCCCCGGCCGCAGCGGCGAACCGGGCCTACGGGATCGATCTCGGCCGGCGCTCGGACTTCGTCGCCCAGACGAACTTCGTGCAGTGCGTCGGCGCGAGCATGCAGATGATGCTGAACATGACCAGGCCGGGGGCGGATCGCACGGCGGCGACACAGCGCAGCCTCCAGCAGCTCGCCCGGACATGGAGCGGCCCGAACCGACTGGGCCATGTCCGCCAGGGTGCCAGCGTGCGTGGCTGGTCGACCGGTCTCAATCTCCTGGGCGCCGGCCCGTACAAGGTCGTCGGGACCGACACGCTCGAGGAGGCGATGCTGGTCGCGGCGCGGGCGATCCGCTCGACCGGCCGTCCCGTCGGCCTGCTTGTCTGGCGCGGTCGGCACGCCTGGGTGATGAGCGGCTTCCGCTCGACCCGTGATCCGCTGGTGGCGGGCGCTCGGGTCACGCGCGCCATCGTCGAGGATCCGCTCCATCCCCATGGCTCGAGCACCTGGGGGCCCAGCCCCGCCCCGGGCGCCGCGCTGACCATGGCCGAGGTCGGCCGTCAGTTCGTGCCGCGTCGCCGGTCCCCCATGGCCGGTACCCTCGGCGGCCAGTACGTGCTCGTGTTGCCGTACGAATTCGACGTCCGGGTGCTGCGAACGCGCTGACGGTCGAGTTCAGGGGGCGAGTCGAACGGGTGGCACAATGGGCTCGATGACGACCCCCGAACCGTCGATGTCGGACAGCGCGACCGACCCGCTCGCGGCCGGGCGCGAGGCGCTGCAGCGCCACGCCTGGGCTGAGGCCTTCGATCTGCTGTCCGAGGCGGACCGGAGCGGCACGCTGTCGGCGACGGAGCTCGAATCGCTGGCGCTCGCCGCGTTCTTCGCCGCCCATGCCGATGCCGAGCTCGAGGTCAAGGAGCGAGCGTTCAAGGCCCACGAGGCGGAGGGGAACAGCCTGCGGGCCGCCTACACCGCCCTGGACGTCGCGCGGACCTATGGGTACGCCGGCAAGCATTCGATCGCGGCGGCCTGGGCGCGCCGGGCAGAGCGCATCGTCGGCGCCGACGGCGACTCCTACGTCCACGGCTACCTGAACCTGGTCCGCAGCGAAGCAGCGGCAGCGAGCGGCGCCGTCGACCTGGCCCTCCAGCTCGCGGAACGGGCCGTCGCCATCGGGGAAGGGGCGGCGGACGCCGACCTGCGGGCCTACGCGCTCACCAACCTGGGAGCACTGAAGGTCGCCGCCGGATCGACCTCAGAGGGCTTCGCGATGATGGAGGAGGCGTCCATCGCGGCCGTCAACGGCGAGCTGTCGCCGTTCACCACCGGCGTGACGGCGTGCCGGATGATCTGCGTCTGCCGTGACCTGACCGACTATCGACGCGCCACCGAAT
>DAIUES010000122.1:1530-7479 GCA_036844985.1 Candidatus Limnocylindrales bacterium | reverse complement strand
CGTCGAGATCGGTGTCCTGCTCCGCCCCGTGCGCCGCCTTGGCCGTCTCGAGGGCGTGGTCGAAGCGCTCGCCGCTGACCTCCATGACGATCCGGCCGAACATCTGGATGAACCGTCGGTAGGCGTCCCAGCCGAAGCGCTCGTTGCCGGTGAGCTTGATCAGGCCTTCGAGGGTCCGCTCGTTGAGCCCGAGGTTGAGGACCGTGTCCATCATCCCGGGCATGCTGAACTTGGCGCCGGAGCGGACACTGACGAGCAGCGGGTTGGCCGGGTCGCCGAAGCCCTTGCCGGTCTGGCGCTCCACCTGGCTGACCGCCTCGAGGACGTCGTCCCACAGGCCGTCGGGCAGCCGCTGGCCGTTGGCGAAGTAGTCGTTGCACGCTTCGGTCGTGATGGTGAAGCCGGGTGGGGTCGGCAGGCCGGCCTTGGTCATCTCGGCGAGGCCCGCACCCTTGCCGCCGAGCAGGTCGCGCATCGAGGCATCGCCCTCGGCCTGGCCGTCGCCCCAGGCGAAGATGTAGCGCTTCGCCGCGCGGTGTGATCGGTCGCTGGTGTGGGTGTCGGTCGCGGTCATCAGGGTGCGTCCTCCGGTCGAGCGGCGGACGGGCGAGATGGGGTCCGGGGCCACGGTCCGCGTCAGGTCAGCTTGGTACGGGCTGATTGTACCGTCGCGTCCCGGTCACCCTTGGTTGCGGCTCGGTGCCGCGTTCGACGTGCCATTCGCCGGCGCCCTCGGCCGGGCGGGTGTGCGCGTCAGTGCGGCGCGGGGCTCCGCTCGACCTGGCTCGCCCACGACGCGATCTCGGCCCGTCGCGACGCTCCGAGCTTGGCCAGGATGTGCTCGACGTGGCTGCTGGCGGTCTTCGGCGCGATGTCGAGTGCCTCGGCGATCTCGCCGTTGGTGAGCCCGTCGGCGACCAGCCGGGCGACCTCGAACTCGCGGACGGTCAGCGGGCGCCACGGCTCATCGGCGACGACCCGTCCGCGGGCGTGCCTGAGCAGCTCCTCGGCGCGGGCCAGCAGATGCGGGCTGGCAAGCCGCTCGGCCGTCGCCTGGACCTCGGACGCGATGGCGACGGCCGCCGCGAACCGGTTGGAGCGGACGTGACAGGCGGCCAGGTCGAGGCGGGCGATCGAGCTCTCCCAGACGCGCCCGCACAGGTCCCAGCCGGCGACGGCGGCCTCGAGCGCGGTGCGCGCCGTGCCGGTCGATCCGGTCGCGAGCGCGACGAGGCCGGCACCGTGATCGAGCGCTGCCCGCCCGAAGGCAGGCGTCGACGCGAGGTGGGCTGCGCAGCGCGCCAGCCAGCGCTCGGCATCGGCGGGGCGCCCGGCGGCCTGGTACGCCCGAACGCCGGTCACGATGAACGTCACGAGCAGGGCCCGCTCACCGCTGGCCGTGCACAGGCCGAGGGCGGTCTCGCAACGCTCGATGGCACCGGCCGGGTTGCCATCGAGGAGGGCCGTCTCGGCGAGGCCCCACAGCGGCGGCAGCCGCCATTCGATCATCTCGCTCTCGTCGCCGAACGCGAGCGCCTCGCCGAGCAGCGTGCGGGCACGCTCATGCTCACCTCGGCCGAACGCCTCGTACCCGAGCGCCCAGCGCGCCATCGCCGGGGCTCGCCGGCAGCCACGGTCGGCGATGGCCTGCTCGCCGGTCGATCGGACCGAATCCCAGCGACCGGCCGCCCAATCGAACTCGGCGGTGAGCGCGACCATGATGTGGGCGCACTGCGATTGCTGGACCGAGTCGGCGTAGACGAGGCCCTCGGCCAGGCTCGCCTCCGCCACCGGATACGTCAGCGACCGGGCCGCGAACGCGGCGGTGTCGCGGAACGCCGTGACGCCGACCTCCTCGTGGCGCCCGTCGCGCGCCTCGGCCGCGATCCGGGCCATCGTCGCCAGCCCGCCCGCGGGATCGCCCGCCAGGATGTCGACCATCGCCAGACGGCCACCCACGGCCGGGACGTAATCCGCTTCCTCGGCGTGTCCGCGCGCCAGCTCCAGCAGCCGCGCGCCGGTGGCACGCGCCGCGTCGAGCTCGAGGGCATCGACCTCGATGATGAGCCGGTCGAACCCGAGGGACAGCGACGCGGTGTCGCGGTCCGGACCAGCCGGCTGGGCGGACAGCTCGGTCAGCGCCTGGTCGATGAGCGCCCGGCGCGCGCTCAGCGGTCGCCCGAGCCGCTTCCACATGTTGTGGATCGTCGAGACCATCCAGCTGGCATGGACAGGTCGCCCGGCCTCGAGGAACGCCTCGCGGGCGGCCCACGCCTGGGCCTCGCAGATGTCGTTCTCCTCGATCGCGCCCGCCTCGCCGGAGTAGCGGTCGAGCAGCTCGGCCCGCTCCAGCGGGCCGACGTCGTCGGGCAGGTTGCGGACGGCCCGGCGGTACAGCTCGAACGCCTCGCGATGGGCGGACAGGCGGACCGCCGCCTCGGCTCCGTCACGGGCCGCCCGGAAGGCCTGCTCGCGCAGACCGGCCCGCTCGTAGTGGAGCGAGGCGTGGACCTCCGACGCACCGTCCAACGTGGCCCCGAACTCACCCGCCCGGGCGTGGAAGCGTCGGCGGTCCGCTTCGGGGGTCGCCTGGTAGAGCGTCTCCCGCAGCAGCTGGTGCCGGAAGTCGTAGTAGCCGGCGTCGATGACGCCGAACGTGTAGAGGAAGCCGTGGTCGACGAGCTCCTGGAGGGCGGCGTCCAGCTGGGCGACCGGCCGATCCATCACGCCGCCCAGGACGTCCGGCGTGAAGCAGCGCCCGATCACGGCACCAGCGCGCGCGACGGCCTGCGCCTCCGGGGAGCGTCGCGCCGCCCGAACGAGGACGGCGTCCTCGATCGTGTCGGGCACGCCCCCGGCGCGGACCGTCTGTTCGTCGACTTCGCCACGCATCCGGGCGGCGGCGATGAGTTCCTCGATGTGGAGCGGCAAGCCATCGGATCGTTGGTGCAGCGCCTGCACGACATCGCGCGGCGCCGGCAGCCCGCTGCCCAGCAGCAGGGTGGCCATCGTGGCGGTCTCGTCGAGCGTCAGCCGTTCGAGCCGGACCTCCTCGGCCCGACGTTGCGTGAGCAGCCGGGCGCGCCAGTCGCGCAGCGGTGTACCGGGTGGGGTCTCGTCGCGTCGATAGCTGGCGATGACCAGGACGGGCAGGTCGACGACGACGCGGGCGAGCTCCGCGATCGCCTCGAGCCCCATGTCGTCGGCCCATTGGAGGTCCTCGAACTTGAGGATCGTCGGACGGTCCAGCTGCGACCGCATCCGGTCGACCAGGTCGAGCACCAAGGTGCGGCTGTAGGTGCCGCCGCTGGCCGCGGCCTCGTCACATCGGTCGAGCAGCTCGTCGCCGAGCACCGCCATCGACGGTTCCTGGCGCATGGTCCGGAGCAGGTCGCGGATGACCGCCAGCGGGACATCGGCATCCTGCGGTGCCAGGTCGCCACCGGCGTAGCGGAAGCCGCTCGCCATCGCTCGACGCGCGATGGCCGTGACGAGGCGGGTCTTGCCGATCCCCGCCTCGCCGGCGAGCAGGATCGTCCGCCCGCGGCGGGCGAGTGCCGCCTCGATGGCGGTGTCCGCCAGACCGAGGACGTGGTCGCGACCGACGATGATCGGGCATTGGATCGTGGTGGGCGTCGTCATCGTGGCTGGAGTGTAGGCCGTGGTCCGCGGCCGTCATCGGTCAAACGACCGATGACGCGACCTCCGCGTCGCGCGAGGGTCTCGCCGACGAGTCCGCCTGACCCCTGGCGGCGGTCCGATATCAGGAGACGATGATGGCCACATTCATGGACGTCCATTCCGGTTTCTTCGGCGTCACGGGCGACCAGCTCCGCGAGGCCCACGATGCCGACCTGGCGATCGAGCACGACGAGGACGTGCATTTCGAACGCGCCTGGCTCGATCCCGAGTCGGGCAAGGTGTTCTGCCTGGCCACCGGCCCGTCGCGCGAGGCGGTCATGCGTATCCACGAGCGGGCGGGCCATCCGACCGCCGAGGTCTACTCGATCACGGTGGAGGTCTGAGATGCGACTCGCACGCGCCATGCGTATTCGTCGATCCGCCGTGACGGTCGCCCTCGCCCTGAGCGTCGCGGTCGCGTTCGCGGCGCCAGTGACCGCGGCACCGGTCAAGTTCCGGATCACGTTGTCGCCATCGCCCATGAGTTTCGGATCCGTACCGGTCGGGGAGATGAGCGCACCGCAGCTCCTGTACGCCACCAACCGTTCGGTCATGCCGCTCAGGTTCTCGACCGGCAACGTCCACGGCCGACCGTCCGACGGTGCCATCGAACTGAGCTTCGCTCCCGCTCCCACAAGCTGCTTCAACGGGACCGACATCGTGATCCAGCCTGGGCAGACGTGCGGCATGATCTCGCTCGCGTACATGCCCGGGTCGAAGGGTCCCTTCTACCTGGACATTTCGATGACGTTCACGGACGGCGTGTCGGATGTGACCGTGACATCGACTGCGAAAGGCAAGGGCGTCTGACCCGGTCCCGCGTTGTCGAGCGTCTCCTGGCTCCCACGGCGCGGACGAGTCGTCAAGGCTCGTCCGCGCCGGACTCATCGCCGGCGCCATGCTGGAGGACCCTGGATGATGGGCCGTTCGGCCCGACCATCGCCCCTCCGAGCCGGGTACCATCCCCTCCGTGAGGGAACTTGCGAACGCCGCCGCCGCCGAAGCCCAAGGGTCAGGCGTGATCTCGACCGACGACGAGCGCTACAACGCGGCCCTGATCCGGCGCGAGGACCAGCACGAGAGCCTGGCATCGTTCTGGGTCCGGTTCGACGGCGACGCGACGCCATTCGCGTGCGGCCAGTACATGACATTCGGCGTGTTCGTCGACGGCCGGATCGTGCAGCGGCCGTACTCGGTGGCGTCCGCCCCGCGCGATGCTGCGACAAGCGGCTACGAGTTCTACGTCCGCCTGGTCAATGGCGGCATGTTCACGCCCCTGCTCTGGGACATGCCGATCGGGCAGCGCGTGCGGATGATCGGACCGAAGGGTAAGTTCGTCCTCGAACCCGACGATGACCGGGTCCATCTATTCATCTCGTCGGGGACCGGCAACGCCCCGTTCGTGTCGATGATGCGCGAGAGCCTCGCGGCCGGTGCGCCCCGTCGGGCCGTGTTCATCAACGGCGTGTCGCACGTCCGCGATCTGGGCTATCGGGACCTGCTCGAACGCTGGGAGGCGTCGGGTGACTACCCGGTGCGCTACATCCCGACGATCTCGCGACCGACCGATCGGTCGAACGCCGACTGGTCCGGGCGGACCGGCCGAGCCGAGACCGTCGTCGCCCCGGTCGTCACCGAACTCGGCCTCGATCCCGCCGGCACCGTCGCCTACCTGTGCGGCAACCCGGACATGATCATCGCGGCCGAGGCGACGCTGCTCGAGCTCGGCCTGCCCGAGGACGCCGTCAAGAAGGAGCTCTACTGGCCGAAGGGCAAGGAGCCCCGCGGCGTGGCGGGCGCCGCAGACGCCGCCGCCCTCGCAGACCTGAACGCCGACCAGTAACGGGCGGGGTCGCGGCGCCGTCGCGGATCGCGGGCAACGCCGACGCCCTCCCACGCGCCGCCGCGGCGCCCGACGCTCCCCCCGCGCAGGGAACGCTCCCCCCGCAGGACGCGGCGCCCGACGCTCCCCCCGCAGGATGCGGCGCCCGACGCTCCCCCCGCAGGATGCGGCGCCCGACGCCCCCGCAGGCGCGGTTCCACGGGCCGCGGCAACGCCGAAGCGCAAACCCAGCCAGATATCGCCCCAGGCGATGTTATGGGCGCCGACGGGTCTAATTCCCAGCGATTGGCCACCCGATATCGACACAACCGATACCTGACACAGATCTGCAACCGAACCTCGGCTGATGGGTCGTTAGCATCGCCGGCGGCGATATTTGAGCCGAAGGGGGCGGCGGCGTCCGCGCCGAACGGGGCGGCGGCGTC
>DAIUES010000122.1:0-1430 GCA_036844985.1 Candidatus Limnocylindrales bacterium | reverse complement strand
CGATATTTGAGCCGAAGGGGGCGGCGGCGTCCGCGCCGAACGGGGCGGCGGCGTCTGAGCCGGACGAGGCAGCGGCCGTTGCGCCCCACAGCCGGCGCGCGAACCATGTTCCCGCAACATCCGTGCTGTTCCGCTCCGCGATCAATGCGACCGGACACGCCGGATGGCGGCCATCGGCTGGCGGCGTTCATGGTCGACGTCTGCGACGAAAAGGATGCCGGCCATGTCGCCGACCGGCGTCTTGAGCCAACGCCGCACGTCGCTGCCGCGCATCGGCAATGCGACCCCGAGCGCGGCGGCATGGCGCGCGACCTGCCGTCGCGCAGTCGAAGTGTCCGGCAGGATCAGGATGCGACCGACGGCCGAAGGCCGCCAACCAAATCGCTGCTCGGCCAGTCCATCTCGCGCGAGCCGAACCTTCTCGTCGAGCTTGCGCGTCGTGCCTTCGACCGAGACCAGGCTCGATTTGATCTCCTCGACCACGACCGCCCGGCGCTCGACCATCCCGCCGAGAACATCGATCGAACCGCGCTCGCCGAAGACCGAGTACGTCGCCTCGATGATCACCGCCCATCCGTCCCGCTGCAGTCGATCCGCGCGCCGACCGACCAGGCGAGCGTGATCCTCGTCGAGCAGACGATCGAGCGCCGGCCCTCGCCAGGACACGTGGCCTTCGAACCCTGCATCGACGGCCGCGAATACACGTTGCAGCGTCCCGACCCGGACGCGGGTCAGACGGCCGCTCTCGATCTCGGAGATGAGCGACTGCGCGACGCCGGCCGCGATCGCCACGTCCTCCTGGCGAAGCCCACGACGGACACGCAAGACCCGCAACGAGCGACCGATCCGGTGGCCATCCACGACACCATCATGGCCGCAAGGGCTTCACCGGCACGCATCAAGGGCTTCACCCGCCCGTATCCGCTGCGGGGTCCGGGGTCCGCTACCGCCCGGCTGCGGGCCGTTGGCCACCTCGAGAGCCGCCATTTATCGCCCGAGGCGATGGTACGGGGGGCGCCGTCCACAGTTTTCGACCTCCAGGAGCACCGGATATCGGCCACACCGATGAATGGGGCCGAATCGGGGGCCAACGCCGGGCATTGCGTCGATACCATCGCGGGTGGCGATATCTGGGCCGATCTGTGGGAGCCGCGGCACCCGCCGCGTATGGGCCCCGGCCGCGTACACGGGCCGCGCCCGCGTGTGGGGGCCGCTCCCGCGTGTGGGGGCCGCGCCCGGGGCTTACCCCGCCCGCGCCCCCTCGAGCCGATCCAGGATCAGCCGTGTGACCCCCTCGACCGGCACCCGCTCCTGGGTCATCGTGTCGCGGTCGCGCACCGTGACGGCGCCGTCGTCGAGCGAATCGACATCCACGGTGACGCACCACGGGGTCCCGATCTCGTCCTGGCGCCGGTACAGCTTGCCGATGG
>DAIUES010000121.1:0-7479 GCA_036844985.1 Candidatus Limnocylindrales bacterium | reverse complement strand
GCGGACGTGCCGCGGTCCTCGAACGCTCGTTCACGGTCACCGCCGCCGGGCTCGACAGCGACCGACGGAACGACGACGGCGGTGCCTGGCGCCGACTGTTCGCGCCGCTCGCGCGCGACGCCCGGAAGCTGTCCGGGGAACTGCTCCGACCGGTCGTCCACCTGCCCCGCCACCCGCTCGCGCTGGCCCGGTTCGGCCTTCCGGCGCTGCGCTCGGCCGAGGGACTGGCCCGCGCCCGGTTCCGGGGCGAGCCGGCCCGCGCCCTGTTCGCGGGGCTGGCGGCGCACTCGATGGTCGCGCTCGATCGACCGCTGTCGGCGTCGTTCGCGCTCGTCCTGGGGACGTACGCCCACGCCGTCGGCTGGCCCCTCGTCCGAGGCGGGTCCGCTGCCCTGGCGACGGCGCTCGCCATCGACATCGAGCGCCTCGGTGGCGAGATCGTCGTCGGCAGCCCCGTCGACTCGCTCGACGCCCTGCCGCCGGCACGTGTCGTCCTCCTCGACACGACGCCGAGGGCCGCGGTCGCCATCGCCGGCGACCGGTTGCCGGAGCGAACACGGCGCCGCTATGAGGCGTTTCGCTACGGCTCGGGCGTGTTCAAGATCGACTGGGCGCTCGACGGTCCGGTGCCGTGGACCGCGGACGGCCTGCGGCGAGCCGCCACGGTCCATCTCGGCGGGACGCTCGACGAGATCGCCGCCGCCGAGGCCGACGTCGCCGCCGGCCGCCACCCCCAGCGGCCGTTCACCCTGTTCGTCCAGTACCACCCGTGGGATCCGTCGCGGGCACCCGGCGGGGCCACCACGGCCTGGGCCTACTGCCACGTCCCGTCGGGATCGGACGTCGACATGACCGACCGCATCGAGGCCCAGGTGGAACGCTTCGCACCCGGGTTTCGCGACCGGGTCCTCGCCCGCGCCGTCCACTCCCCAGCCGACATGGAGGCCCACGACCCGAACTACATCGGCGGCGACATCAACGCCGGCATCGAGGACGTCCGCCAGCTGCTGTTCCGCCCGACCCCCGCGATCGACCCGTACCACGCCGGCCCTGGGCTGTACCTGTGCTCATCGTCGACACCGCCGGGCGGCGGGGTCCACGGCATGAGCGGTCACCTGGCGGCCCGTTCGGCCCTGCGCCGCGACCTCCGCTAGCGCAGGCCGTGCAGCCACCAGCCGAGGACGAGCGCCCCGACCGCCGGCACGAGCGCCCACAGCACGAGCAGCGCGAGCACGACCGTCAGCACGTTCGCGATGTCGCCGATGCTGTCCTCGACGAACCGGGCCTGGAGCGCATCGGCGATGCTCGACAGGCGCTCGCCGAACGCCGACAACGACTGGGCATTGGCGAGCAGCTTGTCCCGGTTCTGACCGAGGTCGGTGGCGATCAGGTCGAGCCGGGTGTCGAGGCCCTCGAGGTTGGTGGCCATCTGCCCGAACCGGCTCGCGGTCGAGGCCAGCGGTCGCGCCCCGAGGATCGTGACCGAGCCGAGCTGGCTCTCGATGTCGCGCAGGCTCGCGCGCACATCGGCCACGGTCGTGGCGGCCTGATGGACGGTCGGCGGCGTGCGCTCGAGGGTCACCGCGAACGACAACGCCGTCGCGCCGGCATCGGTCAGGACGGTGGCGCTCGAGTCGATCGTGGTCACGAGCGAGGCGATCTGGGTGCTCGTCCGCTCGGTCAGGCCGCCGATCCGCCCCGCGACCGACACCAGCCCGATGAGTCCGACGAGCGCCACCACGAGCCCGATGCAGCCATACGCGATGAGCCCGCTGCCGAGCTGGCGCAGGCCGGCCCGGAGCGTGATCGGGCGGCTCGGCCCGCGCACCGACCCTAGCGCCAAGCTGAGCGGGCGGACTCTGGATAGAGCCGGACGCGGCGATACGGCTCGCGCCCGCGTGATCGCGAGACGAGGTTGGCGCGCTCGGCCATCTGGTGCTGCAGGCGACGGATGTAGGCGTTCTGGGGCGACAGCTCGACCGCCTCGGACGAGTTGAGCACGACGTCGATGGCGTCTTCGGTCTCGCGCATCGCCGCCTCTCGGGGGTCGATCTCGAGGGAAAAGATCGAGGTCAGGCTCGACTGCATCTGAGGGATGGTGTTGCTCTTGAGGACATAGATCGGGATGGCCCGCTCCTCGGCCTCGCGCAGGATCGGCGTCTTCTGCTTGTACTCGTTCTTGAGGGTCATGACCACGTCGGCCTCGTCGACCTCGCGGGCGATGACGACCGGCAGCCCCAGGTCGCGGACGGCCTGTTCGAGACGCTTGCGGCTGATGCCCTGGGGCAGGACGCGAAGGGTCGGCAGCGGCGAGCCACCGGGGACGAGGACCGTCTCGCCGCGTTCCCCTTCCTCGACGCCGAGCGGCAGGCCGGCGGTCTCGTCGTCGGGCTCGAGGTCGTCGGCGTTGATCGGCGCCTGGCCCTCCTCCGACTTGAGCGTCTGCAGGGCGCGTGCCGCCTGGTCTCGCCACGCCTTCTGGCGCTCGAGCTCACGCGCCTCCCGCGCCCGGGTCTCGAGCACGGTCGGGGCGCCACCACGTTCGAGCGGACCACGATCGGCGATGTCGCCGGCGACGAACGGTGCGTCGCCGTGCCGGGCGAATCGCTCACCGGGCATGACCTCGCCGCCTGCGCCACCCTCCGACACCGGGCCGCGCGGTCCCGTCTCGCGCCCAGATCCGCCACGCGTCTGGCGCCAGCCGCCGGATGCACCCGGCCGATAGCCCGGTCGGAACCCGCCCCGGTCGGCCTCCCGGTAGCCACCCGCGGTCCGGGCCGAGCCGTCGCCACGCCAGCCGGGCTCCATCCGCCACGGCGCTCCCGCACCGACGAGGCCCGAGAAGCGTTCCGTGCCGAGCTGTTCCCGCGGCGACGGACGGGGCCGGCCCTGCGAGCGGTGGACGCCCTCGTCATCGCGCCAGCGCAGCTCGGGCGCGACGGCGTCCCCGCGCAGGAGCGCGTCGATCGTCTCGGCGACATCGCTGTGGACGGCGACGCGCTCCCGATCCTGGATCTCGACGATGACGTCGAAGGTCGGCGGGGCCTTGCGCTCGAGCACGCTCTTCTGGCTGCGCCGGCGGCGGGCTTCCTCGTCGCCGAGGGTGACGCTCTGGATCCCGCCGATGAGATCGGACAGGGTCGGGTTGAGCATGAGGTTGTCGAGGTTGTTGCCGTGGGCGGTGCCGATGAGCTGGACCCCCCGCTCGGCGATGGTCCGGGCGGCCTGGGCCTCGAGCTCGGTCCCGATCTCGTCGATGACGATGACCTGGGGCATGTGGTTCTCGACCGCCTCGATCATCACCTCGTGCTGCATCGACGGGGTGCGGACCTGCATCCGGCGGGCCTTGCCGATGGCCGGGTGGGGGATGTCGCCGTCGCCGGCGATCTCGTTCGAGGTGTCGACGACGACCACGCGCTTGCCCATGTCGTCGGCGAGGACCCGCGCCGCCTCGCGGAGCATGGTCGTCTTGCCGATGCCCGGGCGACCCATGATCAGGATCGACTTCCCGCTCTCGACGAAGTCGTTGATGATCTCGATCGTGCCGTACACCGCGCGCCCGACCCGACAGGTCAACCCGACGACCTTGCCGCTGCGGTTGCGGATGGCGCTGATGCGGTGCAGCGTCCGCTCGATGCCGGCACGGTTGTCGTCGCCGAACGAGCCGATGCGCTCGACCACGAAGGCGATGTCCGCCTCGTTGACCTCGCGCTCGAGCAGGGTCACCTCGCCATCGGGGAAGCGACCCTCGGGCTGGCGGCCGAGGTCCATGACGACCTCGATCAGCGCCTCCCGGTCGGGCAGCGCGTGGACGGCCGCGACGATCTCGGGCGGCAGCGACGACAGCAGGGCGTCGAGGTCGTCGATCGTTTCGCGCTGACGCTCTTCCGCTCCCACGCCCACCTCCGTGTGGTCGGTCATCGGACACCGGCCGGCACGAGGGCCGGTTCGGCGACCCGGACCAGGGTCTCCTTCATCAGCAGGGTGACGCTCGCGATCGACTCGAAGCCGGCATCCTCCAGGCGCCGGTCGAGTGGCGCCTCATAGGTTCGCACGGGGGCGATCACCCCGTGGTCATAGCGATGCTCGCCACCCTTCGCGGTCCGTGCGGCGATGATGCCCAGGCCGTAGTCGATGAGGGGTTGCGGATCGCCGTCGGGCCTTGCGAGCACCTTCAGATAGTGGGGCTGGTCCTCCTTGGCGACGCCGATCTGCAGGAAGCCGTCGAGCATCGTGCCGTCCTTGCCGCCCCCGGCCGTGGCCTGGACGAACGCCTCGACGTCGGCGAAGCGCAAGATCGGCGCGAGGCTCGAACGCGGCACCCGCCAGTGGTTGCCCTGGCGTTCCCAGTCCGGCAGGCGGAGCGCCTCGAGCCGGGCGACCGGACCGGGCGTCGCGGCCGTGTACAGCCGCTGGAGGGCGAGCGCATCGAGCGCCTGGGCGGGCCGGATCCGCGCCTCGGTCGCGGCCCGCTCGGTCCACGGCTTGGTGGGCGGCTCACCAGGCGGCCGGAACATGATCCGTTCCTCGCCGTAGCGGATGAAGCCGGCCTGCATGAGCAGCTCGACGTTGTCGTCGACGTCGGCGCAGGCCACGTGGAACCGGGCGGCGCCGCGCTTCTGGCCCTCGCGCAGAAGCTGGTTCACGAGCCGATAGCGGATGTCGCCCGCGTCGGTGGCCCCGACCGCGTCGAGCTCCACGATCGTCCATTCATCGCGCGACGTCTCGCGCTCGACGCGGACGAGGCCCGCGATGCGGCCCCCGGTCTCGTACACGTACATCAGGTCGTTCGGGCGGAACGCCCCGAGGGGCAGGCGGAACAGGCTGAACACCCCGATCGGTGGACCGCTCACCGGCAGCCCGAGCGAGCGGGTCGCCGCGTCATCGGATTGGCACAGCCGCGACAGCTCACCGAGGGCGGCCAGATCGGTGAGGCGGGCCGGCCGGACCTTGCCCGGGCTGCGGGCCGATCGGGTGACGGTCATCGGATCCGCGCCCGACGGGTCGGGTGGGGCCGTCGGCCGGAACCCTCGCCCGGATCGTCGTGCTCGCTGGCCATCGCGGCCACGAGCCGGTGGAAGCGGGTCTCCCCGGCCAGTTCGGGATGGAACGAGGTGGCCACGATGTTCCGCTCGCGGACGGCCACGACCCGCCCATCGTCGAGCCGGGCAAGCA
This sequence comes from Candidatus Limnocylindrales bacterium, assembly GCA_036844985.1. Lineage (GTDB taxonomy): Bacteria > Chloroflexota > Limnocylindria > Limnocylindrales > CSP1-4 > SPCO01. The sequence continues at coordinate 2,304 of DAIUES010000121.1, read as the reverse complement.
CGTCGACCCCCGGCCCGGTCCGCTCGATGACCGGGGCCCGGATGAACACGGCATGGACCGGCCGATCGCCGAGGACGGCGACCGGGATGTCCGCCTCGAACGAATCGAGCTGGCGGCCGAAGGCGTTGCGTTCCACGGTCACGTCGAGGAGGGGCAGGACCGGCGGGTCACCGCCGCCGATCTCGCGGGCGAGGACGATCATCCCGGCGCACGTCCCGTAGATCGGGGCGCCGCTCGCCGCCAGCTCGAGGATCGGCTCGCGAAGGCCCCAGCGCTCGATCAGCTGGCGCATGGTCGTGCTCTCGCCGCCGGGCAGCATCAGCCCGTTCACGCCGTCGAGATCCGACGGCTCGCGCACGCGAACACCCTCGACGCCGATGGCGGCGAGCGTGTCCAGATGCTCGCGGAAGGCCCCCTGCAGGGCCAGGACCCCGATCTTCATCGAGCCCGCCTACCAGCCGCGGACGGCGAGACGCTCCTGCTCGGGGATCTCCTCGAGCGCGATGCCGCGCATCGGGGCTCCCAGGCCCTTGCTCACCTCGGCGATCTTGGCCGCGTCGTCGAAGAACGTCGTGGCCTGAACGATGGCATTGGCCATCCGCGCCGGATCCTCGCTCTTGAAGATGCCCGAGCCGACGAACACGCCTTCGGCCCCGAGTTGCATCACCAGCGCCGCATCCGATGGCGTGGAGATGCCGCCGGCGACGAAGTTGACGACCGGCAGCTTGCCGTTCGCGGCGACGTCCCTGACCAGCTCATAGGGCGCCTGGAGATCGCGGGCGGCGACGAACAGCTCGTCCTCGCGCATGCCCTGCAGGCGGCGGATCTCGGACAGGACGTCGCGCAACTGGCGGACCGCCTCGACGATGTTGCCGGTCCCGGCCTCGCCCTTGGTCCGCATCATCGCGGCACCCTCGTTGATCCGGCGGAGCGCCTCACCCAGGTTCCGGCAACCGCACACGAACGGGACCTTGAACGCGTGCTTGTCGATGTGGTTGTGCTCGTCGGCCGGGGTGAGCACCTCGGATTCGTCGATGTAGTCGACGCCGAGCGCCTCGAGCACCTGCGCCTCGACGAAGTGGCCGATGCGCGCCTTGGCCATGACCGGGATCGACACCGCGTCCATGATCCCGACGATCATCTCGGGATCCGACATGCGCGCGACACCACCGGCCTTGCGGATATCGGCCGGCACGCGCTCGAGCGCCATCACGGCGACGGCCCCGGCCTCCTCGGCGATCTTCGCCTGGTCGGGCGTGACGACGTCCATGATGACGCCGCCCTTGAGCATCTGGGCGAGGCCCTTGCGGGTCGCCCAGGTAGAGGTTTCGACGGTCATGTGGGCTGTGGTTCCTCTGTGGCTTCGCGCTCGGTGCGCCGGTCGGGTCTGGCCCCGGGGTCCTCGCCCGTTCGAGTCGACCGCGTCCCTCGCGCGTGCAGGATTATGGCACGAGGCCGGTTTCCGCCCAATCATCGAAGGTGAAGCGGGTCATGTCGTCGGGGAACGTCGTCCACGCGAACGCCTTCGTCGGCTGCAGCTCCCACAGGCCACCCTCCGTCCAGTGGTCGGCGCTGGCCTCGTACCCGGGTCGGTACTTGGCGTAGCCGGCGAGGATCCGATCTGCGAGCGACGTCTCGGGCGCCGTCAGCTCGACCGCTGACCCCTCGACGATGACGACCTCGGCTCCTGACACCCCCGAGCCGATCCCCTCGACATGGATCGCCATCTGCGGGTTGTCGCGCAGGTTGCGCTGCCAGCGGGTCGGGCCGCCCTCGACATACCAATGGCCGTCGACCCACGAACCCCAGATCGGGATCAGGTGCGGTGCGCGATCCGACCCGCTCGTGGCCAACCAGTAGATCGTGGCCCGTTCCAGCCGCTCGACGGCCCACGACCAGGGCAGGATGCCATCGCTGCTAGTCGGGATGCCGTAACCGGGGACCTGCGGCCGGTCGGCGCGAGGTTCGCTCATCCGGCGATGGTATCGGGCCTCAGCGCGACACGGTCCGAACGACCCCGGACATGAGCTTGGTCGCCCGCCGCGCCGCCTTCGGCGACAGGTGCGAGAGCGCCTCGACGAGCTCGAGCACGTCGTCGTCGTCGAGACCGCCGAGCAGGTCGAACAGACGCAGGATCGTGGCGTCCGGGACACGCCCGAGAAGCTGCAGGGAACGCTCCAGCTCGCGTGGGTCGAACTGGGGCACGAGGCCCACGGCCCGATCGAACAGGCGCACGAAGATCACGAAGGAGCTCAGCCAGTCGTGCAGCGCGCCGAGCTCGGCGTCCGCCGGGTTCGACGCAGC
>DAIUES010000120.1:3916-7564 GCA_036844985.1 Candidatus Limnocylindrales bacterium | reverse complement strand
GGTCCGTGGCGGCGGGTCCGTGGCGGCGGGTCCGTGGCGTCGCGTCCCTGCCGGCGACTCGAGCATGCATGGTCAGCCTCAGACACCAATTCGCCACAGGCCCTCGTGGGGCCGTAGGCCTCGTCAGCCTTAGACACAAATTCACCACAGGCCCGCGTGATCGATCACCCGATCGACATCGCGTGGCGTACGGGGCGACGGGCCACGCAGGCTGGTGTCGGGAACGTGTCTGGGGCTGACACGCCGCCGCGGACCACGCGCACTCGTGTCGGGAACGTGTCTGGGGCTGACACGTCGCCGCGGACCACGCACGCTCCGCCCGCGCCCCCTCCACCCAGCCCCGCGTCAGTCCGCCGCTCGTGCCTCCGGCGCCACCCGATCAAACACCACGCCCCGATCACGTAGCGAGACATACGCGTCGTGCCCGATGACGACGTGGTCGAGCAGACCGATATCGAGCAACCGCCCGGCGGCGAGGGCCTCGGCCGTCAGGTGGAGATCGTCGGGCGACGGGGTCGGGTCACCGGACGGATGGTTGTGGACGAGGATGACCCCCGCGGCGTTGAGCCGGACCGCGTCCCGAAAGAGCTCGCCGACGCGCACCAGCGACGAACTGACGTTGCCCTGGTAGACGGTCGCGACCCGGAGCACGTGGTTCTTCGTGTCGAGGATGACGACTCGCAACTCCTCCCGCTCGAGACGGCCCATCTGGAGGACGAGCCGATCCGCGATGTCGTGCGGGCCGCGGATCGACCAACGACCGGCCGGCCAGTCCGCGAGCAGGCGGCGTCCGAGCTCGAATGACGCGTGGAGCTGGGCAGCCTTGGCGTCGCCGATGCCGGGCAGGTTCGCCAGCTCCAGTCGGTCCGCCCGCGCGAGGCCGGTCAGCCCGTCGTGCGCGGCCAGCGCATCGTTCGCGATATCCACCGCGGATCGGCCTCGAACGCCGCTGCCCCACACAAGTGCGATGAGCTCCGCCGACGTCAATCCCGCCGCGCCGCGGAGTGCCAGCCGCTCGCGGGGCCGCTCCTCCGTCGGCATCTCGCGGATCGTGTGGCCGTCGCGCGGTCGGCCACCCGCGTCGGTCGTTCGGGCCACCGCAGGACCTCCATCGATGGGCTGGGGACGACGGGACGTCCTCCTGGCCCGGACGACGGAAGCCCGCCGATTCCTCCCGCCATCCGGACCACGAGGACGACGCAGAGCCTAGGGTTCGGCCCTCACCGGGCACTCATCGCGACCTTGGGCCGGCCTCACCGGACGTCAGACCGTCGGCACCGGGTTCCGGGCGGCGACCTCGGCGAGCACGAGCAGGACGGCATTGAACGCCGCGTGCAGCCCGATCGGTGCCCAGATCGAGCCGCGCCGAACGAACAGCCAGCCCAACGCCAGCGCGACGGGGACGCGCGTGAGGAAGGCGGCCAGCGCCAGCCCGGATGCCTCGCCGGCGGTCGAACCAGACACGGTCAGGACGTGCACGACCGCGAAGAACAGGGCGCCGCGGATGAGACCCCGCGCCCGACCCATGCCACGGACCCACGCCGTCGTCGCCAGACCGCGGAACAGCAGCTCCTCCCCGATCGGGGCGACGATCGCACCGGCGACGAGGTTCAGAGCGAGACCGGCCGCATCGCCCGTCGGTGGCAGCGGACTCGTCGGCGTGACCGGCACGAGCCGGGACACGAGCAGCGCGACCGGCACCGTGGCGACGATCACCGGCGCCGCCCAGAGCGCGCCGCTCAGCAGCTGACGGGCAGCGTCGAGGCTGGGGCCGGTCACGCCCATGTCCCGCCACGACAGAGCGCCGCCATCGACCACGAGCAGCCGCACCAGCCCGACGTAGACGAGCGCCGACACCGTCACCGACGCCAGTCGACCGAGCGGGCCGTCGACCGGCGCCCCGACGAGCCCGAACGCCAGTCCGACACCGATGACGATCAGGCCGGCGATCGGGATCGAGGCGGCGAACACGAGGAACGGCGATGGCCCGAGGTACGGCAAGACACCGCGTGCCCGTCGCTCGATGGCTTGGCTGCCCGCCGCGGCAACGAGACCGACCGACAGGATCAGGAGCCCGATCCCCAGCAGGATCGTTGCGGCCAGGGTCGGGCCGGCGAGCAGGGCGATGACGATCGCGCCAAGACCGACGATCGAGCCGAGCCAGCCGATGACGAACAGACCCGGGGCGGACCGACCCTCGATGGTGAACGTCGAGCCACCGAGCCGCGGCGCCGTCACTACCGCGTCGGGCTCGACCGCCGCGCCCGGCTCGACCGAAGACCCTGGCTCCAGCGGCTCGCCCGCATCCAGTGGGCCGTCGGGATCGCGCGGGATCAACGTTCGGGCAGCGGATCCCCGGCGGCGGCGCTGGGGCGGGAGGCACGTGAGCCGCCCCGCGATCGGACCGACGTCTGGATCTGGGCCGGCACACCGGCCGATGCCGCAGCGGCGATGCGACCGGTCGCCTCCGCGCCGGACCCGGACGGCAGCGGCTCGAGGACACCCGCCGCGACGACCTCACGGCGTTCGAAGTCCTTGCCGCACCAGGCGCACAGCGACCAGTCGAGGCCGACCAGCCGCGAGCAGTTGGGGCAGACCCGGTTGAGTCGCGTCCGGCACGACGGGCAGATGATCCATTCGTCGTCGACGCGGCGCTCGCACGTCGGACAGTGGCGGACCGCCTCGACCTCGTTGAGGAGCGCCTCCTCGGCCAGGTTCCGCTCCCAGACCTCGCCGATCTTCTCGTGTGGTCGGACGATCTTGTAGACCCACACCGCGAAGATGAACAGGAACGGCGTGAACAGGATGATTCCCGCCGCCACCAGGTACGGCAGGATCGCGTTATCCGACCGCTGCTGCATGTCCCGGAACGCCCAGTACGCGGACGCGATCCACAGGACGACGATGTAGACGAAGATCAGGCGAGCACCGACCTGCACGACGGGGCTGTCGATGATCTGCCCGATCGTGTCGCCGATGCTGGCGAGGATCTGCTCCATACCCTGGGAAGTCCCTCCGTGGGGGGCGTGCTGGTCGGCCGCAGTGTAGCAGGGGTCCTGCGCGATCCTCCCCCGAGCGAACCGCCGGTCGGCCGGGGCTCAGACGGGCTGGTCGACCACCGCGTGACGGTCGGCGGCGAGGGCCACACACCCGGCGACCACGAGCGCCAGCGCACCGACCACCACGATCAACGCCCCTGGCCCGGCGCCCAGCGGCCCGATGGCGTATGGCCACACGAGGCCGAGCAGCAGCGCCCCGAGTCCCAAACCGGCCAGCCCGACCCGGACCCAGACCGGGATCGGGTTGGTCACGAGCGCGAGCGCGAGCGTTACCAACAGCCCGATGACGACCACGACATGCCACGGTCCGGCGAGACCCCAGCGGTCGAAGTAGCCGGTCCCCGGCGAGCCGATGACCACGCTCGACCAGGGCAGCAGGAACCCGACCGACGACAACGCCGCACCGGCGACCGACAGCCAGCGGACGAATTCGTCGATCCGCGTGACGTCCACGGCCGCGTCCGAGCGCGACTCGGTCTCGGCGCGCCGCCCGGATCGCGCGGCGGCCGAGTCAGGATGACCGGCCCACGCCCGGGCCGGCGCCGGGGGGCCGCCGCAGGGGTTGGCGGGGCGGAGCGGGAGAGCGGAG
>DAIUES010000120.1:0-3906 GCA_036844985.1 Candidatus Limnocylindrales bacterium | reverse complement strand
GACGGCGGAGTTCGGGCTGTGGGATGAAACGGTGCGGCGGATTCTGCGGATCGGGGGGCCGCCGACGACCGCCGGTGGAGGCGGCGGGGGCACATACGCGCCGGGCGCGTGCACGATCGGTGGCGGGGCGACCGGCCCTGACGTCGTGGCGGCCGCAAGGCCGACCACATCCCAGCTCGCGGCAGCGGTGGTGCGCCGATCGGTGACCGGCGACAGGACCGACGGGATCGGCCGGCCATCGAGCGGGAGCACGGCCTCGAGTCGATCGTCATCGAAGCCGTCATCGAGGTCGTCGTCCGCGTCGTCGGGATCGTCGTCGTCCGCCAGGGTGGCCGGCGGTTCCACCGGTGGTGTCGATACCGCCGGTGCCACTACCGGTTCGGGCTCGACCGCCCACGGAAGCTCGAGCGCTGCGTCACGCGGACGGCGCTCGTGCGCGAGTTCGCCGTCGACGACCGCCGCGGTCGGGCCGGCATCGACGTCATACAGCACCGCCGGCGTGGCCGAATTCGTGACCGCCCCGGCGACGACACGCCGCCCACCCGCGACCGACGCGAGCAACTCGCCACAGGCAGGGCACGACAGCCGGCCATACGGCACCGCTGCTGCACACGCTCCGCAGACGATCGTCTCCGTCGTCATCCATCACCTCGCGCACGGACTCGGCCCCCCGTGGCCGAAGGTGGCCCAGCGTGCCAGAGCGGAGAGGACCCTTCTAGTCCCCCGTACGGGCCCCATGGGGGGCGCCGAACGTCCCGGCCAGCTCGACCGTCCACGCGGCGGAGCGCCAGGCCGCGACCACGCCGAGGAGCACGAGCCCGACCGCGAACAGGGCGACGAAAGTGACGACCAGCAGGACCGGCGCGAGCCAGCCATCGTCGAGCGCAAGCGAGGCGCGGATCCCGTCCCAGGCCGCGGCCACCGCCAGCGATGTCAGCACCAGCACGACCACGACGACCGTCGTCGTCAGCGTGCTCATGGCGAGCGAGCGGGCGGGGTGCCGCAGGAACCGCCCCAGTCCGCCACGCAGCGAGCGGGCCACACCCTCGCCCAGCAGGACCACCCGGCGAGCGGCCAGCACCCCGATCGTCTCCCCGACGAGCCAGGTGACGACGATCGCGACGACGGCATCGGGCGCTCCGGCCAGGACGCGCGCCGCCAGCGGGCTCGCCACGTCGCTCGGCACGGTCAGCTCCCGATAGATGACGGCCACGATCCGGACCGACCCCCAGCCGAGCGCCACCAGCAACGGGATGAGCGCCACGAGCCGTACGGCGAGCACCCGCCAGGCGCGGTCGCGCACGGACTGCGAGCCGTTCACGGTCCCCCTGGCCAGGCCGCCCGCGACCGACAGTTCGTCGTCCGCGGCGACCGTGCGCACGAGCTCGACCTCGGCGGCTGCCGCAACCACTCCCCCACCGACCAGCCAGACCAGCACCGCGGCGACGACGACGACGGCGAGTTCGGCGACCTGCGCGGTCCGCCGCCCGAACGCGACGTCCTCCAGCACCGGCGCCAGCACGTTGGCCAGCCCGACCGGGGTCGGCAGCACCACGATCCGGGCCACGACCAGGACGAGCCCGCCGCGAAGGAGGAAGCCCAGCAGACCGAGGACCCACGTCGCCGGTCGGGTCAGGGCGATGAGGAGCGAGGCGAGCAGCGTCGCCCCGATGGTCACGGCGTGGGCGAGGGCACGCTCAGGCCAGGCGCGAGTCGGTCCAGCTGCTCGAGCGCATTCTTGACCAGGCTGATCTCCTCGCCGTACCGCGCGAAGTCCCCGTCACGGAGCGCACTCTGGGCCAGGTCGAAGTGCGCGTTGGCATAGGCGATGAGGCCGGCGACGTCGTCGGGCAGCGGGCCACCGGGGCTGGGCGTCGCGCTCGGGGTCGGCGTCGGAGCTGGCGTGGGACCGGGAGCGGGGGTCGGCGTCGGACTCGGGGTCGGGCCGCTCTCGGCATCGATCAGCTGTTCGAGGGCCTGCGACAGGGTGTCCGCCCACGTCACCTCCCGTGGCGACGCGACGACGATGCGTCGGAACTCGGGGAAGGCGGACCCGGTCGACTGGAGGTAGACCGGCTGGAGATACAGGATCGAGTCGGTGATCGGCACGACGATGAGGTTGCCGCGGATGACGTTGCTGCCGGAGTTGCGCCACAGCGTCAGCTGCTGGCTGATGGCGGGGTCCTGATCGATGCGCGCCTCGATCTGCGCCGGCCCGAAGATCGACGTGTCGGCCGGGAAGCGATAGACCCGCGTCGCACCGTAGTCGGGGGCGTCCATCCGGGCGGCCACCCAGGCGATCATGTTCGGCCGCCCGACGGGGACCATCGGCTGGAGGAGCAGGAACTCGGCGTGCGACTCGCCGGGCATCCGCATCACGACGTAGTACGCCTCGGACGGCAGCGTCTGCTCGCTCGTCTGGCCCTGCGGCACCGTCCACACGTCGTCGGTCCGGAAGAACTGCTCGGCGCTGGTCACGTGGTAGCGGCCGAACACCCGCGTCTGGACGTTGAACTGCTCCTCGGGGACGCGCAGGTGCGGGACGAGGTCGGCCGGCATCGCCGACATCGGCTCGAACAGGGTCGGGAACACCCCGGCGTAGGCCCGCACGATCGGGTCGTTCGGGTCGGCGATGTAGAAGTGCATCGTCCCGTCGTAGGCGTCCATCGTGACCTTGACGCTGTTGCGGATGTAGTTGAACGGCTGACGGCCCAGACCGGTCGCCTCGAACTGGCGCGGATCGAAGCCCTGGGCATGCGGGAAGCGATCCGACACGGTGTATGCGTCCTGGACGTACTTCAGCCGCCCGGCGCCGTCGATGACGAGATACGGATCCTTGTCGTAGAGCAGGAACGGCGCGATCTCGTGGAGTCGATCGGACAGCGTCCGGTGGAAGAGCAGCTGGCTCTGGTTGGTGACCTGGTCGCTGATGAGCAGGTCGAGGTCACGGAACCGCAGCGCGAACAGCAGCCGCATGAGGGTCGTGTCGATCTTCACGCCGGTCGTCCCGGTCCAGCTCGTCGCGGTCCCGGCGGCGCCGGTGTCGTCGCCGCTGTCGCCGGTCGGGTAGTCGAATTCGGCCTGGCGCGCCCCGACCACCACGTACGACGACGGTCGCTCGCCGAAGTAGATCCGCGGCTCGGTGATCGGCGGCGCACCGGCGGTCGAGACCGGCGGCAGATTGCCGATGAACAACCGAGGCTGGCCCTCGTTGGCGACCTCGTTGACCGGCACCATCGCGGCGCCGATGCCGTGGGTGAAGTTGATCCGCTGGTTCACCCAGCCGGTGGCCTGCGGGTTCTGCTCGAGGGCGAGTTCGCGAGCCGACAGCATCACCTGGCGCTGGACGCCGTCGATCATGTAGCGGTCGGTGTCGACGTCGACGAAGTCGTAGTAGCGCCGAACGGTCTGGAGCTGGTCGAGCGACTGGGCCAGCGGGCGGTAGTCCCACAGGCGAGCGTTCTGGAACGTCGCGTCCTCGTCGGCGATGACCTTTGGCGTAAGCACCGCCTCACCACGGAACGGGTGATCGTCCTCCCACACGTCGAGCCCGAAGGCGAGCCGGGTCATCGCGATGTTGTTGCGGATGTAGGGCTGCTCCTGGGCGAACTCGTTCGGCTGGACGGTGAACCGCTGGACCGCCTCGGGATAGGCCCGCCCGATGAGCAGCGACGCGAGCAGCCAGACCCCGACCGTCAGCCCGAGCGGCCACAGCATCCGGGTGAATGCCGCCCCGACGAGGAACGCGGCGGCCAGCCCGGAGAAGACGGTCAGCACGTCGTAGGCGAAGAACTGCGCGTGCTGGTCGGTGAAGCTGACGCCCGTCACGAAGCCCCGACCGCTGTACGCCAGCTCGTACTTGTCGAGCTGGTAGCCGAACGCGATCGACAGCAGGAACAGCCCGCC
>DAIUES010000119.1:0-7592 GCA_036844985.1 Candidatus Limnocylindrales bacterium | reverse complement strand
CGGTTCTCGGCGATCTGCCCGAGCGGGCGTGCCGGCTAACCGATGTCGATCGTCCCCGTCGACAACATCTGCAGCGCGAAGTTTCGTTCGTCGGCGTTGAGCCCTGCCTTCTCCAGGACACTCTCGGTGATCGCCACGTCAGTCAGTGACCGATGGACGCAGGCGGAACGAGGGCCCCCGGCCGAGGCCCTCCGAGGGCGTGCCGTAGCGGAGGATCAGCTCGCGCACGGCGTGGATGTGATCGGGGCGTTCGAGGGCCTCGGCGACAGCCGCGAACCGGCGCTCGCCGATGACCACCGTGCAGCGCGGCTCGGCCTCGAGGTTGCGTGCCCACGCCGAGGCTTCCTCGGTCGCCGCCACGAGGATGGCGCCGTCCGCCTCGGCCACGAACCCGAGTGCCACCGTCCGCGGCCGGCCGCTCCGCCGGCCGGTCGTCGTCACCAGCGCGACCCGACCATATCCACCGAGCGCTTGGCCGATGCCGTCCGTCGCGTCCCTCGCCGTCAGCGGGCGCGTTGCCAGGACTTGCCCTCGGTCTGGGTCGAGGGAGCGACCACGATCTCGACCGCCTGCATGTCGCGGATGGTCCGCGCGCCGAGGGCGGCCATCGACTGACGCAGGGCCCCGATCAGGTTCTCCGAGCCGTCGGTGACATGGGCCGGCCCGAGGAGGATCCGCTCGAGCGTGCCGGTGGTGCCGACCTTGATGCGTGTCCCGCGCGGGAGCGTCGCCGACGGCGCGGCCATGCCCCAGTTCGTCCCCCGGCCGGGAGCCTCCTCGGCGCGGGCGAGTGGTGAGCCGATCATCAGGACATCGGCGCCCGCGGCGATGGCCTTGGCCAGCTCGCCACCACGGCGCATCCCGCCGTCGGCGACGACCGGGACGTACCGTCCGGTCTCGTTCCGGTAGGCGTCCCGGGCGGCCGCCACGTCGCTGATCGCGGTGATCTGGGGGATCCCGATGCCGAGCACCTCGCGGGTCGTACAGGCCGCGCCCGGTCCGACCCCGACGAACACCGCGGCCGCGCCCTGCTCCATCAGCGCGAAGGCCGCGTCCGCGTTGGTCGTGTTGCCGACCGCGACGGGGATGGGCATGTAGCGCGTGAAATCGGCCAGGGACAGCGGGTCGTAGCCGGTGGCGAGGTGGCGAGCGCTGCTGACCTGGCTCTGGACGAGGAACAGGTCCGCTCCGTGCTCCGCGGCGAACGGGCCGAACCGGCGAGCGACGGCCGGGGTCGCGGCCACGGCCGCCTTCGAGCCGACGGCATGGATGGCATCGATCCGGGCCGCGATGAGGTCCTCGCGGATGGGGGCCGCGTAGGCCTCGGTCAGCAGGTCGTGGACCTCCGCGTCGGCGGCGGCGGCGATGCGTGCCAGGACCGCGTCGGGATCGTCGTAGCGCGCCTGCACGCCCTCGAGGTTGAGGATCGCCAGGCCGCCCAGGCGGGCCAGCTCCCCGGCCATCCGCACGTCGACGACCGCATCCATCGCAGAGGCCAGGACGGGAATGGCGAGGTCGATGGCGCAGAACGTCTGGGCGAGATCCACATCGGCCGGCTCGACCGTGTCGGTGCCGGGAGCCAGCGAGACGTCCTCGAATCCGTAGGTCGGCCGGAGCGTGTCGACCTTCGAGCGGAAGGCGCGCCGGGCGGCCGCCGGACTGACCTCGGGCGTCGGGGTTCGATCGATCACGTGGCCCTCCTGTGCCGCCTCACGGTGGGCTGCCTCTCGGCGCCGAGTCTACCAGCGAGCGGTGCCGGGGCCGCGTGCCGGGGCTCAGTGCGGGCGTCGGTCGCCATCGACGGTCAGCTCGAACCAGGCCGCTCGTTCCGGGTCGCCGAGGTCGTCTCGGATCCGCTCGATGGCGTGCCGGTACCCCGGCCAGATGACCTCCGAGTGGGCGGCCTCCAGCGCCAGCCACTGGGCCTCATCGTGCTCGTGGGACAGCTGCGGCTCGGCGCCAGGCCGGATCCGGACGGCGAACACGGCGGCACTGACGATGCCGTTCATCGACGGTTCGTGGAACTGGTTGACGAGGTCGAGGTCGAAGAACGCCTCGATGTCGGCGGTCTCGAAGCCGGTCTCCTCCTCGAGCTCGCGAAGCGCCCCGACCGCGATCCGCTCGTCGGGCTCGAGCGAGCCCGAGACGCACTGCCACAGCCCGCTCAGGATACGTCCCGGTGCCCGGCGCAGCAGCAGGATCTCGGTGCTCTCGACGTCGCGTGCCGAGCGAACCGTGCGGAACATCCAGCAATCGACAAGGTCGGGGCGGAACGGGCTCATCGGTGGCCGTCGTCGGCGCCGACCGGCGATGTCGAGCCCACGACCCCTACAGCCGCTCGAAACGGTCGACCGGGACCACGAAGACGGTCGCGCCGCCGACCTCGACCTCGAGCGGATAGGGCATGAAGAACTCGCCGGGCTCCATGATCGGCGGCATCGGGTTGACCACCTGGGTCCGCGACGTGCAGTTCTCGCGGACGATGCCGATGACCTCCTCGACCTCGGCCTCCTCGACGCCGAGCAGGATGGTGGCGTTGGACTGCTTGAGGAAGCCACCCGAGCTGTGGAGCCGGGTCGCCCGGAACTCCTTCTCGAGCAGGGCGTCGACCAACGCACCGGCGTCTTCGTTGTGGACGATCGCGACGACAAGCTTCATCGCGCGGAGTATCGATGCGCGACACCGCCCCGGTCAACGCACGATCGGCCCACGTGGGGCGGTGTACGATGCCTCCTCCGAACCACGCGTGCAGGAGTCGACCCGTGTCCAGCGACGGTCCGTCCCGCGACCCACGTGCCGGTCTGCCAGCCGCCATCGCGGCGGTGACGGGCACCGACGATGCCGATGCCGCCCTCGCGGCGATCCTCGAAGCCGGCGTGCAGGCCGTGGGGCCGTCGCTCGCGGCGATCGTGCTCAGCGACCCGGATCGCCCCGGGCTGTCGCTGGCCGCGTCGCATGGACTCGCCGACCCGGCGTCGCTGATCGCCGACCTGGACACCCCCGGGCACCCGTTCGCCGAGGCCGCGGCCGGCCGGACCGGGGTGTTCGATCGCGAGGCCATCGGGCCGGCTGGCGTATCGGTCGGGGCATATCTGCCGTTGCTGATCGTGACCGGCGGTGTCGAGCAGTCGCTCGGTGCGCTCGGGATGATCTGGCCGGCGCCCCACCCCGTGTCGAGCGAGGAGCGCGAGGTGGTCACGTCCCTGGCCGCGCTCGCGGCGCTCGCCGTGGACCGCGCCCGGTTGAGCTCGACCGCAGCCGAGCGCTCGGAATGGTTCGAGCGGATGGCCCACAGCGATCCGCTCACCGGTCTGGCCAACGAACGGACGGTCGGGCGCATCCTCGAGCTCGAGCTCGCGCGAGCCGGTCGGCAGGGCGGCGAGGTGTCGCTGGCCCTGTTCGACATCGACGATTTCCGGGCGACAAACGAGCAGGGCGGCCACGAGGTCGGTGACGACGTGCTGCGCCGCGTCGCGGCTGTCCTCGCCGATTCGGTCCGCCTCGTCGACACCGTCGGTCGGATCGGTGGTGACGAGTTCGTGCTCGTGGCGCCGGGTGCCGCCGGATCGATGGTCGCGCGCCGGGTCCTCGACGGCATCGCCGCGCTGCCGGCGGCTGCCGGCCGGACGGTCAGCGTGTCGGCGGGAGTGGCCCGCTTCCCGTCCGACGGCGGGGACTCGGAGACCCTGATCGCGGCCGCGACCGCGGCATTGGTCCGGGCCAAGGAGGCGGGGGCCGGATCGGTGGCGGAAACCACGGCGGTCGCGGAGGGCTGACCGACCCAGCGGTCGCCGTTTCAGGGTTCGCGCCTGCCCGACGGTTCCGGCCCACCCGATCCCAGACGCTCGTCGACGACCCGACCCACGGCCGACGCCACGCTGGCCACATCGGCCGTGGCATCGACGACCACCACGCGATCGGGCTCGGCCGCGGCGATCTGGAGGAAACCGTCTCGCACGCGGACGTGGTATGCGAGGTCGAACTCGGCCTCGAACCGGGTCACGTCGCCCGGCTCCTTGCGCGCCAGCCCGACCTCGACCGGCAGGTCCAACACGATCGTCACGTCCGGCTGGAGGCCGCCGGTCGAGATGTCGGCCAGCGAGCGCAGCGTGTCGAGCGGCACGCCCGAGCCATAGCCCTGGTAGGCGAGCGACGAATCGGCGTAGCGCGCGCAGACGACCGTGATGCCGTCGTCGAGTGACGGCCGGATCACCTCGCGGACGTGCTGGCGGCGCGCCGCGTTGAACAGGAACGCGTCGGTCAGCGGGTCCGTGGGATGGGCCGATCCGGTGCGCGACCGGAGCACCTCGCGGACCCGTTCACCCAGCCATGTGCCGCCCGGCTCGCGGGTCAGGTGGACGCGCGGCAGGCGCGTAGCCAGGTGCTCGGCCAGCAGGGCGGCCTGGGTCGTCTTGCCGCCGCCATCGGGGCCCTCGATGGTCACGAACCATGCGCGCTCGACAGCTGTCCTGGTCGCTCCCACGTCGGGGAGTCTAGCCGACCGCTCGAGTCGCGCCGGAGGCGGACCGATCTGCCACGGCGGGATGGTCACCACGCCACTGATAGGGCATCCGCCCGACTGGCGCCCGCCGTCGAGCCTGCTAGATTGACCGGCGCATGCGAGACCTGACCGAGCGCGCCCTCGACACCGCCACCTCCATGGGCGCCGGATACGCCGACACGCGCGTGGTCCGCCGCCTCGAGGAATCGATCGCCATCAAGACCGGCCGGGTCGAAGGGGTCGCATCGGGCGAGAGCGAGGGGTTCGGTGTCCGGGTCCTTGTCGACGGCGCGTGGGGCTTCGCCAGCAGCCACATCCTGTCGATGGCCGAGGCGGACCGTGTCGCGGCGGAAGCCGTCCGCATCGCCAGGGCCAGCGGCACAGCGATGCGCGATCGGGTGCGGCTGGACGAGCGGCCACCGGCTGTCGGGACGTACGAGACGCCCGTTGTCGAGGACCCATTCACGGTCCCGCTCGAGCGCAAGATCGCCGACCTGCTCGCCGCCGACGAAGCGGCCGCGCACGTCCAGGGCATCGTCTTCACCGAGTCGATGTACGCGGCCCAGCGCGAATGGAAGACGTTCGCCGCGACCGACGGCTCCTTCACCGAACAGACGATCACCCATGTCGGCTCGGCGGTCGAGGCCAACGCCATCGACGGCGACGAGCACCAGCGCCGGTCTTATCCCGATTCGGGTGGTGGCTGGCAGGCGGCCGGGTACGAGTTCATCCGCGGCCTCGACCTCGCCGCGCGCGCCGAGCCCCTGGCCGACGAGGCCGTCGCCCTGCTGTCCGCGCCGCAATGCCCGAGCGGACGTTTCACGGTCATCCTCGATCCGAGCCAGCTCTACCTGCAGGTCCACGAATCGTGCGGCCATCCGACCGAGCTCGACCGCGTCTTCGGCACCGAGGCGTCCTACGCCGGTACGAGCTTCCTCACGACGGACAAGCTCGATGACGGCTTCCGCTACGGCTCCGACCTCATCACCATCGTGGCCGACGCGACAGCGCCGGGCGGGATGGGCACCTTCGGTTGGGACGACGAAGGCGTCGCCGCGCAGGCCGTGCCGCTGATCAAGGACGGCATCTTCGTGGGCTATCTGAGCTCACGCGAGACGGCCCCGCGGATCGACCGACAGAGCAGCGGCGCCATGCGGGCCGATGGCTGGAACCGCATCCCCCTCATCCGGATGACGAACATCAACCTGCTGCCTCGCCCCGGCATGAGCCTCGACGAGATCGTGGCCGACACCGACGATGGCCTGTACCTCGCCAGCAACCGGTCGTGGTCGATCGACGACCGCCGCCTCAACTTCCAGTTCGCCACCGAAGTCGCCTACGAGATCAAGGGCGGCAAGCGCCGCCGCCTGTTCAAGAACCCGACCTACACCGGCATCACCTATGAGTTCTGGCGGTCGTGCGACGCAGTCGGGGACGAGCGCAGCTACGTGATGCTCGGCACGCCGAACTGCGGCAAGGGCGAGCCTGGCCAGACCGGCCACGTCGGGCATGCCGTCCCCGGTGCGCGGTTCCGGGACGTCCAGGTCGGGGTCGGCAAGTGGTAACGCGGCAAGTGGTCGCCCGGCCGTGATGGACGATCGCGCCAACGACGCGCTGCAGCTCGCCGAGCGCGCGCTGGCCCACGCGCTGCGCGAGGGCGCGTCGGAGGCCGAGGCCCTCGTCACCGCCGAGGACGCCGCGTTGACCCGCTTCGCCAACAGCCAGATCCATCAGAACGTCGCGGAGACCAACGCCACCGTCAACCTGCGTTTCGTGGCCGGCAAGCGGGTCGGGGTCGCGTCGTCCGATCGGACCGACGAGGACGGCCTGCGCCGACTGGCCGCGCAGGCAGCGGCCATCGCCCGGGTCGTGGAGGAGCTCGACGATTGGGCCGGCCTGCCCGAACCGACGCCGATCGAGCCCGTCGAGTCGGCCTTCGCGGCCGCCACAGCCGGCGCCTCACCGGAGCTCCGTGCGGCGGGCGTGCGTGCGGTGATCGGGGCGGCCGATGACGCCGGCGTCACTGCCTACGGCTCGTTCTCGACCGGGACCGAGACGACCGCGGTCGCCAACTCGAAGGGCATCCGCGCGGCCGGGACACGGACGGTCGCCCAGCTACTGACCGTGTCGATGGGTCCCGACGGCGGCAGCGGCTATGCCGAGGGGACGGCCGTCGACGTCGAGGGGATCGATGCCCCCGCCATCGGTCGCGAGGCGGCCGCCAAGGCGCGCGCGACCGCAAACGCGGTCGCCATCGAGGCCGGCGATCATCCGGTCGTCCTCGAGGAATACGCCGTCGTCGACCTGCTCGACATGCTCGGCTACCTCGGGTTCTCGGCGCTCGCGGTCCAGGAGGGCCGCAGCTTCGTCGAGCTTGGCCGGCGCATCGGCAGCGACCTCGTCACGGTCGTCGACGATGGGCACGATCCGGCCGGCCTGCCGATGGCGTTCGACTACGAGGGCGTCGCCAAGCAGCGGGTGGAGCTGCTCGAGCGGGGCGTCTGCCGAGGCGTCGTCCACGACAGCCAGACGGCCGCGCGCGATGGCGTCGCCTCGACCGGACACGGCCTGCCGGCCCCCAATCCGTACGGTCCCTTCCCGTTGAACATGGTGATGGCGGTCGGCACAACGCCGCGCGAGGAGCTGATCGCCGGGCTCGATCGCGGGCTGCTCGTCACCCGCTTCCATTACACCAACCCGGTCCACCCGAAGCTCGCCATCATCACCGGCATGACGCGTGACGGGACGTTCCTCGTGGAAGATGGCCGGATCGTCGGCCCGGTGCGCAACCTGCGGTTCACCCAGTCCTATCTCGAGGCGATGGCCGGCACGGTCGCGGTCGCCCGGGAGCGCAAGACGCTCAAGGGCTTCCTCGGCGGTGTCGTCGTGCCCGCGCTGCGGATCGACGGCTGGACGTTCACGGGCACGACCGAGCACTGATGGGCGCGAAGTCCGCGGAGATCTGGGTCTGCGCGAACTGTCGGTCGGTCAACAAGGCCAAGGCGAAACAGTGCTACAACTGCCGCACCCCGCGCGACCTGGCCGCTGTCGATCCAACCCAGATGGAGGTCACCGGGCACGGCCAGATCCG
>DAIUES010000118.1:0-7610 GCA_036844985.1 Candidatus Limnocylindrales bacterium | reverse complement strand
CGAGGGCGACGATCCCGTTACGGGGTTGTTGAACGAGAGGAACGAGGTGGTGCCCCCGAACGCCGCGGCGACCGAATCCTCGAAGAACCGGTCGGGCTCGGCGTCCGAAGCCACTCGGGTGTGGGTATGGACGTCGACGACCCCGGGGAGGACCAGCATCCCGGTCGCGTCGATCACCCGGCGCGCGCTGGTGGCCGCGCCGACGCCCCCGCCGCCTGCCGCCCCAGCGGCAAGGGCCGACGAGTCCGGCTCGATCGCCTCGATGCGGCCGCCGCTGACCGCGACGTCGGCGCGGCGCGACCCGGAGGCCGTGACGACGGTACCGCCGCGGATGACGAGGTCGGTCACGGCTTGACCGTCAGCCGTCGACCTCGATGATCCGGATCGGCTGCGCGCCGTCCCACAGGCAGCGTCGGCCCATCTCGCGGAGCTGATCTTCCCAGCCGTCGGGCCCGATCACCGACGCGAAGTGGTTGGCGGCCAGTTGCCCGACCTTCGATGCCGTCGTGCAACCGCCATACGGAAAGAAGATCTCGCACTCGCTGATGCCGCCGGGATAGATCGCCAGGTGGCCCGGGGCGGGGTGGGACGTGTGATGCTCGTAGTCGAGCCCGGGTCGGAAGTCGCCGAACGGGATCCACGTCGATTCGCCGGTCCAGCGGCAGTGGATGAGCGACGACTCGATCGGCAGCATCCGGCGGATCGCCTCGATCGTGCGGGGCGCTTCGGTCTCCCATCGGGCCGTAAACTGCAGGTCGCCGACCTCGATCATCAACGTTCCCATCCACGGAGGATAGCGCGTGACGGACGGCATCGAACCGGCCCGGCCGACGATCAGCACCCACGTCCTCGACACCGAACATGGGCTGCCGGCCACGGGTGTCCGGGTCGCGCTGTATCGCGTCGATGTGGGTGACGGCAAGCCGATCCGCATCAGCCAGGCGCTGACCGACGGCGACGGCCGGATCGGCGACCTGCTCGAGCGGCCCCTGCAGACCGGCGACTACCGGCTCGAGTTCGACCTCGGGGACGACGACGCGTTCTTCACGCGCGTCGCGGTCGACCTGCGCATCACCGACATCGAGCGCAGCTACCACGTCCCGCTGCTGCTGGCGCCCTATTCGATGACGACCTACCGCGGCTCCTAGCGAAGCGCGGCTAGCGGAGGACCGCGAACGCGTCGATATCGACCCCGGGATGCCCGGCCGTACCGATCGCCACGACCTTGACCCGATGCGTGCCGGTCGTCGGCCAGGTGTGGCTGAAGACGACCACGCGCGACTGGGTCGATGACCGATGCAGGTCGATCGTCCGAACGTAGAGGCCATCGACGTACACGTTCGCCTTGCCGTTGGTCGGGCCCTTGCGCGCGACGATCCCGATCGAGCGGGCGCTCGTCCGGAACTCGACCGACGCACCGGCCCGGGTCGTGCGATGGAATCGACCGTTGCTCGCGCTGGACGACGACCGCATCGACCAGCGGCCGGTGTACGTCGCCACGCTCGTGCCGTCTTGATAGGTGCGGGCAAGGACGCTCGGGCCGTACACGGTCCGCCCGACGTTGCCGAGTCGATCCCGGCCGGCCACCCCGAAACGAACCGTCGAGCCGACCGGCACCGCACTCCGCCGCGAGCGGGCAGTGGTTCCGTCAGCGAGCGTCGTCGGGCCACCGCTGCCGATACGCCGCTTGACGATGTAGTCCCTGACCCCCGACGGGTCCGTGGCGGGCGGCCACGCCACGGTCATGCTGATGGTCGAGCCGAGGATCGAGCCGACATCGATCGCGTGCCGCTCGACGGGGAGTGCCGTCGGCCCCCCGACATCGACCGCCCGCCACGCGTTGACGAGCCGTCCGGTCACGGTCCTGTCGCGCAACGCGGCCAGGGTCACGCCCCGCGAGAGGATGCGCGACTTGAGCACGCTCGCGCTCGGCGTTCCGGAGAACGTGCTGGCCACGAGTGCGGCGACACCCGACACGTGCGGGGCGGCCATCGAGGTTCCCGCCATCCAGGCGTAGCACGGCGCCGGGCAGCCACTGACCGCGGGATAGGCCGACAACACGTTCGTGCCGGGCGCGCCGACGTCAACCGACGCCGCCCCCCGATTGGAGAACGAGGCGAGGTTGCCGCGCTGGTCGATGGCCGCGACGCTCAGGACGTTGGCCAGCGACGAGGCCGCGGGGTAGAAGCGCGGCCCTGCGTCCATGTCGACGCCATCGTTCCCGGCGGCCGCGACCACCAGTGCGTGCGACTCGGCGATCGCGCGATCGAGCACGGTGTTTGCGGTATAGCCACCCCACGAGGCGTTGATGATCGGAACGCCGAACGACGCGGCGTAGTCGATGGCGGCGATGGCCATGTCGTCCAGCCCGCAGGTGTCGCTGTCGTCGATGAACTTGATGGCCATGATCCGGACGCCGGGCGCGACGCCGACCATGCCGCTGCCATCGAGCGAGCCTGCGATCGTGCCAGCCACGTGCGTTCCGTGGCCGTCCTGGCCCGGATCGTGGAGCGTCGCGTCGTCGTTGCAGAAGTCCCACCCATGGACGTCGTCGATATGGCCATTGCCGTCGTCATCGATGCCATTCGTCGCCAGCGGCCCGGCCTCGCCGGGGTTCGTCCACGCCCGGCCCGCCAGGTCGGGATGACCGAAGTCGACGCCGTCATCGATGACCGCCACGACGATGTCGTCGCTGCCGTGGGTCAGGCGCAGAGCTTCGATCCCGTCGATGTCGACGTCTGGCACGCCCACCTGCAGTCGTTCGCCGTCGATCTTCTGACCGCCGTTGTACAACCCCCATTCATATGGGAAGAACGGTTCGGCAGTGACGTCGTCGGCGAGTTCGCGTCGATCGTTCGGGGCCACTGCCAGGACGCGCGGGTCGTCGAGCAACAGACGGCGCACAGCGGATGGCGACCGGCCGGACCCGGTCAGGACCTGGGTCCGCGCATCGGGCGTCGAGCGCACGATCCCCAAACCGAGGCCGCGGGCGATGCCCCGTCGCTCGGCTGGAGTCGTGTCAGCGCGGTAGCGGACCACGACCTCATCGGCCGCATCGGGCCGGACCGTCGGGCCAGATGGATCGGCACGCGGTGGCACGATCGGGTCGGCGGCGGCCACGCTCGTCGGCAGGGCCGTCGCGAGCAGCAGGGCGACGGCAAGGCCGACGATGGTGCGCATCCGCGGCATCGTACCGCGGGCGACCGCGAGGTCGTGACAGCCTAGATGTCACGGGTGGGTCCTACGGTCCGTGCCATGGAAGCCGCCAACATCGTCCCGCTCCACCCGACCATCCGGCTCGAAGGCGACCGGATCGTCATCGAGCGCCTGTCCCTGTCGGACCCGACCCTCGCCGCGTTCCTGGGGGAGCGTGCGGCGGGGGATCGGGGTCCGCTCGTCGAGCGGGCACTCCGCATCGGCCTCATCGCCCTGCAGGACGCCGGGGTGACCGTCAATGTCGACGCGGTCAGGACCGAGTTCGAGCGGATGGTCCGCCAGGCGGAGCAGGTCAACGAACGCGCCTCGGCCGCGCTCGAGCAGACCCTGCGGGCCAACTTCGCCGATGAGGACGGTCGGCTGCCGCGTACCCTCGAGAAGTTCCTCGGTGATCGCGGGGCGCTGCGCGGCATGGTCGACGAGCTGTTCGACGAGACCAAGCGCGACAGCGCCATCGGCCGGATCGGGTCGATGCTCGAGCGTTACTTCGATGGCGACGCGTCCAAGCTCGCCCACCTGCTCGATCCGACGCGGCTCAACTCGCCGATGCACCAGTTCCGCCTCGAGATCGCGGCCGGCTTCAAAGGGCTCGAAGAGCGGCTCGTGGCGATCGAGGCGGCGGCGGCCGCGCGCGGCGCCGAACGGGCACGCTCGGCGGCCAAGGGCGCCGACTTCGAGGACCTCCTGGCGGCCATGCTCGGCGACATCGCCCGCGGCGCCGGGGACCTGGTCGATCGGACCGGGCTCGAGGCCGGCAGCGTGCTCAAGAGCAAGAAGGGCGACTTCGTCATCACCCTCGATCCGGCGGTGGCCCGCGGGTGCGACCTGCGCCTCGTCGTCGAGGCCAAGGACCGCCCGATGTCGATGCGGGCGATGCGCGACGAGCTGCGCGAGGCCCGCGAGAACCGTGGCGCCGCGGTCGCGGTCGCGGTGTTCACCCCGACCCATGCCCCGACCGGGGTCGCACCGTTCAGCGTGGTCGGCGGCGACGTCTATTGCGTGGTCGACCCCGAGGCGCCCGAGCCCGCCACGCTCGAGGCCGCGATCCGCCTCGCCCGGCTGCTCGCGCTGGCCAGCCTGGCCGAGCGCGACGTGACGGTCGATGCGGCGGCCATCGGCACGGCCCTCACCGCCATCCGGGAGCAGCTCGAGGTCGTGCGCCAGCTCAAGACGCAGCTGACCTCGATCTCGAATGCGACCAAGGCGGTCTGGACCGGGCTCGACACGATGCGCTCGACGATCATCGCCCGGGTCGGCGAGGCCGAGGCCGAGATCCGGGCCGCGGCCGACTGACGGTCAGGCGGCTCGCGCTCCCTCGAGCGCGAGCAGGGCCGCCTTGACCGCCGGACCGCCGGCGTACTGGCCGAGGCTGCCGTCGCTGCGGACCACCCGGTGGCAGGGCACGACGATCGGGACCGGGTTCGTGGCGCACGCGCTGCCCACCGCCCGGACCGCCCGCGGGTGGCCCGATGCCTGGGCGATCGCCGCGTAGCTCGCGGTCGTGCCGTAGGCGATGTCGCGAAGGTGGTTGAGGACGGTCTGGCGGAACCCGTGCGACAGGCGCAGGTCGAGCGGCACGTCGAACGTGTCGCGCCGCCGGGCGAAGTACTCATCGAGCTCATGCGCGACGCGATCGAGCCGCTTCGGCGCGGCGAGGATGCGCGGGCTGACGTCGGCGGCCAGTCGCTCGAGCACCCGGTCGTGGCCCTCGCTGTCGAAGCCGACCCGGACGAGGCCACGCTCGGTAGCGGCAAGCAGCAGCGAACCGATGGGCGTGTCGATGGTCCGGTAGGCGATGTCGAGCAGGCCGGCGTCGGCCGCCGCGTCGGCCAATCGACGGTGGAGTCGATCGAGCGCGACGCCGTCGTCGATCGAGAGGGTGGCGAACGGATCGGTCATGATCGAGGTCCTTCAGCGAGCATGCGGCGGATGGCGGCGATCCCGTCGGCGGCGGCCCGGCGAGCCGCGACCTCGGTGCCGCCGACGATGCCGGCGACCTCCCGGTAGGGCAGGCCGGCGACATGGTGGTAGACGACGGTCTGGCGCTGCTTGGCCGGCAGGGCGCGCAATGCGTCCCACAGGCCGTGCTCCCAGCCGTCGATCCGTTCGTCGACGCGGGCCGACGGGTCGGCGACGACGGGGAACTCGGACACGGTGATGGCCCGGCGCTTGGCGGCACGGACGTGGTCGAGCGCCTTGCGATGGGCGATCGTCACGAGCCATGCCTCGATGTTGCTGTCGGGCCGGAGCTCGGGATAGGCGCGCATCGCCGCGATGAACGTCTCGGACCAGGCGTCGTCGGCATCGATCGGGCCGACGACCGCACGGCACACCCGCAGCACGGTCGGGCCGTGCTCGGCGACGACCTCCTCGAACGGTCGTTGGGTCATCCGCGGACCGCGATCGTGCATGGGACCGTCGGGTACATCGTCATCACCTCCGATGATGGCGCCTTGCAGGCATCGCTGGGCGCCGTCACCTCGTAAACGCCGCGCGGCTGGCGTCCGTGAGGTGTCGCTGGTCCGACGGCCAGTCTCGGCGAGGGTCCGGGGTACGGGTCCGGTGCGGTTAGGACGCGTTGCCTACGTCCGTGCAGGACCACCGGGGTGGTGTTGCTGGCTGGACGGCTGGGGGATGATGGTGCCGAGTCAGCGAAGGTCGAGGCAAGCTCGGCTCCTCCGTCAGTCCCCATCGAGCCGGAGATCCCATTGCGCCGTTTCGCTCCCGTCGCGCTCGCCGTGCTGTTGTCGTTCCCGATCGTCGGTCCCGCGGCGGCCGCCGACCCGACCCCCGGACCGACCCCGACCCCGTCCGCCCTCCCGACCGACCCGATCGTCACGCCGACCCCGGTCGTCGAGCCGTCGCCGTCGGCCGTGCCTGCGCCCACGCCGGAGCCCACTGCTGCACCGACGCCCGAGGCGAGCCCGACGCCCGGCGCGACCCCGACCCCCGACGCGACGCCCGCGGCCCCGGGATCGTCGCCCGCCCCCGGCCGTCCGCCGGCCCCCGACACCGAGCCCGTGACCGACGCCGCCGGCCGCCCGATCACCACCGGCCGCTACATCGTCATGCTCGAGCACACGGCCGACACCGCCAGCGTCACCACCCGCCACCGCCAGCGCGACGGGATCCGCGCCGACCGCACGTTTCAGCGGGCCATCCGCGGCTTCACGGCCAAGCTCGACAAGGCCCAGCGCCAGGCGCTCCTCGCTGACCCGAACGTGGTCGCGGTCGTGCCCGACGAGGTCATCGCGGTGGCCGGCCAGGTCAACCCGACCGGGGTCTCGCGGGTCGGCGCGCGCAAGTCGACGGTCGCCAGCATCAACAACGTCGACGATCGTGTCGATGCCGACGTCGCCATCGTCGACACCGGCGTCTATCGCCATTCGGACCTCAACGTCGTCGGGGGTGTGAACTGCACGACGACCAACACCGCGGCATGGAGCGACGGCAACGGCCACGGCACCCACGTGGCCGGGACCGTGGCCGCGCTCGACAACGACTTCGGCGTCGTCGGCGTCGCGCCGGGCGCTCGCATCTGGGCGGTCCGCATCCTCAACAGCGACGGCTACGGCCTGCTGTCGTGGTACGTCTGCGGGCTCGACTGGATCCTCGCCCAGAAGGACCCGCTCGATCCGGGCCGGCCGCTCATCGAAGCGGTGAACATGAGCGTCGCCAAGTCCGGGTCGGACGATGTCAACTGCGGCATCACCAACAAGGACGTCCTCCACCAGGCGATCTGTCGCCTGTATCGCGGCGGCATCACGGTCGTGGCCGCGGCCGCCAACGAGCGGAGCAGCGCCTCGCACTACATCCCGGCCGCGTACAACGAGGTCATCACCACCTCGGCACTCGCCGATACCGACGGCAAGGCCGGTGGCCTCGGCGGCAACCTGTGCTACTCGTGGGGCACGTACGACAGGGACGACACGTTCGCCGACTTCAGCAACTACGGCTCGGACGTCGACCTCATCGCGCCCGGCAAGTGCATCTGGTCGACGCTGCGCACCGGCGGCTACGGCTACTCGTCGGGAACCTCCATGGCGGCGCCCGCGGTCACCGGCGCCGTCGCCCTGTACAAGGCCAGCCGGCCGCTGGCCACGCCGGCCGAGGTCCGCGAGTCGCTCCGCTATCTCGGCAACTACGGCTGGGCAACCTCGACCGATCCCGATTCCATCCACGAACCGCTGCTCGACGTGTCGCGGCTCGGCCGCCTCGGGACGTTCGGGTTGAGCACGAGTGGCACGGCCGTGCGCGTCCCGTCCGCCGGCGCCACGATCGACGTCCCCGTCACGGTGTCGCGCAGCGCGACGTTCTTCGAGCGGGTCCGGCTGTCCGTGTCGAGCGTGCCGAGCGGCTGGACCGTGGCCCCGATCCCGACCAGCCTGTACGGC
>DAIUES010000117.1:0-7639 GCA_036844985.1 Candidatus Limnocylindrales bacterium | reverse complement strand
GGTTCGTCGAAGCGCTCATCGACGAGACGGAGCGCTAGGTCTGGCGCTACCTGGATCAGATCGACGAGCGCGGCGGCATGGTCGCCGCCGTCGGCGAGGGCTATCCCCAGCGCGAGATCGCGGACGCCGCGTATCGCTACCAGCGCGAGTTCGACGCCGGTGAGCGCCGGGTCGTCGGGGTCAACGCCTACGTCGATCCCGACGAGGAGACCAGCGTGCCGGTCCTTGCCGTGCCGCCGGGCTCGCTCGAACGCCAGCTGGCGCGACTCGAGCGCACCCGACGCGACCGTGATGCCGCCGCGGTCGAGGCCGCGTTGGGCGGGCTTCGGGACGCGGCGTCGCGGCCGGGCACCAGCGACACGAACCTCATGCCCCACTTCATCCGCTGTGCCGCGGCCTACGCGACGCTCGGGGAACAGTGCGCGGTCCTGCGTGGCGTATTCGGGGAGTACCGCGAGCCGGTCGCCGTCTAGTTCTAGCCCCCGGGTGCGGCCTCGGCGGGCGTCTCACGGAACGGCCGGCGGACCCACACGATGAGCCCCGCTGCGGCGGCCAACATCAGGACCAGAGCCGCCGCCGGGCCCCAACCGAACGAGGCGAGCACCAGCGCGATCACCCCGCCGACCAGCAGGAGCGCCTCACCCAGGGCCTTCGAGCGATCCGGGAGTCGCGGCGTCTCGGGGTGCATCGCGCGGCGCTCCCGCCCGTCCCAGTCGTGCCAGCGGGCGAGGCCGACCCGGACGAGGGCATAGAACAGGAACACCGCCAGCGCCATCGCCAGGATGATCGGCCCGAGGCTGCCAAGTCCGCGCGCCAGGTCATCGAGACCGACCCATCCGAAGAGGCCCCCGACGATCCGCCCGAACCACGACACCGGCCCGGTCACGAGCTCGCTGCCGGGCACCAGGTCGAATGCCGCGGCGATCTCGTCGCCGGCTCGCGTCAGGCGCCGGTCGCCGGCGATCTCGAGGATGACCAGGATCAGCACCGTCGCGATCGTCGCCATCGAGCACAGCCAGCCCCACGCCGCCAGGGCCGACACCCGTTGGCGGCGCCAGACGATGCGCCGTGCCCGGTCGGCCCGATCCCGATAGAAGCGCGACGCGGCGGCATCCCCGCGAGCCGCGTCGAGGTGGCGGACGAGCGGGATCAGGAACCCCTCGGGGTTCGCCCAGTAGCCGCCGTGGTCCGTCAGGACGTTCATCTCGTTGGTCACCGGGCGACTCTCGACGACGATGGTCGTCGGCGACGGGATCGGTGGCGCGGCAGCGCCCGGCAGGGTCACCGGCGCGCGCACCAGCCATCGCTCCCCATCGCCTTCCCCGGTCTCGACCGGCGTGACCGCTGGCGGCGGGACCGGCGACGGCGCGCCCGACGCGGCAATCGTGCGGTCACGCGTCTCCTCGGCGAGGAGGCCGCCGCGCGACGGCAGCGGGCCGGCGGGGGCGGGGTCGAACGAGGCCCACACATCGACCCAGCGGAGCCCCGGCCGGACCTTGGCGAGGTTCCCGACGACGCGGTTGCCGGGCGTGATCTCGTGATCGTCGGGGTCCGCGGCGAGGCGCCACGCGAGCCCGAGCCCCTGGCCGAGGGTGATCAGCTTGTCGACCTTGAGGTGGGCATACGCGGGGTCGAGCAGGGTCTCGAAGCTGACCAGCGCGCCGCCCGAATGGGCCACGATGACGACGGCGTCGCAGCCGTCGGCGATGAGCCGTTCGATCGAGCGCGCCAGGCGGGCGCGGACGTTGGCCGACTGGACCGCGTCGTCGAGCAGGACCGGCAGGTCGCCGAACCAGTCGACGATGAAGGAATCGATCATCCGCCGCGCGGCGAAGTCGCGGATCAACTGGACCGGGACGCGCCGCAACAGGTCGTAGCCGGCCAGGGCCAGGGCCCCGATGCCGCCGACGAACCAGCCGACCGGCCGCGCCCCGAACGTCCTCGACTGCACGTAGTCGAGCCGGTCGATGATCCGCCAGTCGAGCGGCAGGCGACCCGGTCCGATGAGGTCGGTGGCGAAGGCCAGGTCATGCAGCTGCGGTGTCCGTTCGCGGTACCCGGCGGCGATCCCGTTGACCACGAGGCCCATCCGGCGCCGGAGGTAGTCGATGGTGCGCCCGAGGTCCGGCGAGCGCAGGTCGGCGGCCCACCATGCCTCGGTCAGGACCCACGTGGTCGAGGGCAGGTCGGCGTGGCTGGGCACCACGATCTCGAGGTACGGTGGCGATGCCGCGCTCAGGCTGAACTCGGCACGCCAGACTGGATCGTCGATACGGCCCGGTCCCGCGTCGGGCGTGGCGCCGGCGGCGTCGTCCGATGGTTCGGGCAGCGCGGCGCGCCAGTCGGTGAGCAGCTCCACGATCGGCCCGGACCAGTCGAGGAACGTCTCGGCGGGCGCCTGGGTGCCGATCCCGTGGACGAACACGACACCCGTCCGGCGCGCGACCCCTGGCGGCAGGGCCAGATCGCCCGTGGCCGCGGCGACCTCCGAGGGGGCATCGAGCGCCAGACCCGGCCCCTTGCTCCCCGTCGCGCCCGTCTTCGACGGCTCCGAGAAGACCGTCGGCTGGTCGTCCGACCGTTGCATCGGCCGACTCTAGCATCGCCCCGTCAGCGATCCGTCGACGACGGGCGCACTACCATGGGCCCATGTATGTCGACGCGATGGAGTTCCTCGAGGAGGAACACGATGGATGGGGGCCGTACGAGGCGCTCGGCGACCTTCCCGACGAGGCCCTGACCCGACCGGTCGAGGCTGCCCACGGCTGGTCCGGCCGGGACCTGATGGCGCACCTGCTCGCGTGGCAGGAAGTTGCCCTCGACGCGGCGAAGGAGCTCGCCGTCAACGACACGAGCCCGACCATCGCCCGGGTCGATGCCGACTGGGCGGCGCGCGGCGCCGAGGCGGTCAACGACGACATCGCCCGAACATGGGCCGAGCGCCCGCTCGACGAGCTGCGCGAGCAGTTCCGCACGCAGCCCGGCCAGTTGCGCGGCTACCTCACGGTCGTGCCCGAAAGCCGCTGGCTGAAGCATGCGACCCACCTCCGCACGTTTCGCGAGGAGACCATCGAGCACTACGAGGACCACGCGGAGGATCTGCGCGCGATCCTTGCCGCGGCGAGCGGCGCGTGACCCTCGCCGAGGTGCTGGCGGCCGCAGCCGAGGATCTGCCCGACGCCACCTCGTCGGTCGGGGCGGACGGAGCGGTCAGCTGGTCCGTCGACGGGCTCGTCTTCGCGGTCCTCGCCGGAGATGGCGCATCGGTCGCGGTGCTGCTTGGTCCCGCGGTTGCCGCCGCGGCGGCGCGGACGCCGGACGTGGTCGCCGTGCCAGGGCGTGGTCCGGGCTGGGTCGAGCTGCGACCAGCCACGGTCGATGGCCATGCGGCGGATCGGGCCGCAGCCTGGTTCCTGTCGGGGTACCGCCGCCTGACCGGCGATCGGCCCGAGGCCTGAGCGACCGCCGGCCCCGGGTAGAGGCGGCTGGCGCGGCCCCGCCACCGGGGTACCGAAACGGCCCCGGCGATCACCGGGGCCGTGCGATCAGGTGAGGGTGGTCAGTCGGCGGTCGCGGCCGCGAACTCGGTCAGGCCGAACTGCTGCTCGAGCTGCTCGAGCGGGCGGAACCCGACGACGCCCTGCGGCTGGGCGCCCGGCTTGAAGAAGGCGATGGTCGGGATGCTCATGATGTTGAATGCCTGCGATAGCCGCGGGTTCGCGTCGACGTCGACCTTCACGACATCGACCGCGCCCTCGTACTTCTCGGCGAGCTTCTCCATCTCGGGGGCGACCATCTTGCAGGGGCCGCACCAGGCCGCCCAGAAATCGACGACGACCGGTCGTTCGGCCTTGAGCACCAATTCCTCGAAATTGGCATCCGTCGCGACCTTGATGTCCACCATGTGGGTCTGTTCCTTTCTGCTCGCTTGGGGGGCGAGTGCCCTACCGGGCGATGTCCTGGATGAGTCGATAGGCCTCGAGGACCCGTTGGTCGGCGAGGCGATACAGGATGGTGTTGCCGGCGCGCCGGCTGGTCACGAGACCCGCTCGGCGGAGCACCGCGAGATGCTGGCTCATGTTGGGCACCTGGCAGCCGACCCGGATGCTGAGGTCGCTGACGGACAGCTCGCCGATGGCGAGTGACTCGAGGACGCACAGGCGCTTGGGATCCGCCAGGGCGCGTCCGACGGCGGCGTACCGCTCGCGATCGGGCTCGGCGGAGACTGGCAGGTAGTCCAACATCCGGGTCAGCGTATCAGTGCTTGCGCAAGGACGCAAGTAGACGGTCCCGCGCGACCGCGTGATGACGGTCCGCCGCGATGGGTCGCATCTGCAAGCCTCCCGGGTGCAGGCTGGAGCAGCACAGCCTGGCGGACGACGCCAGCCAAGGAGGACCGCAGCATGTGCCTGACCTGCGGATGCATGGACGCCCACCGTGAGATGGGCGAGGCCAACATCACGTTCGAGGACCTCAAGCGAGCGGCCGACGAGAACGGCCGCACGGTCCAGGAGACGCTGTCGATCTTCGACACGACGGCCGACAAGGACCGACTCGAGCACGCGACCGAGTACGAGGCCACCGCCAACGACGGCGCCGGCAGCCGCTAGGGTCGAACCCGGCGGAGGCCGTCCGCCGTGCGATACTCGGCCGCATGCCCGAGGCCGATGACAGCGCCCGACTCGACGTGCCGATCGGCGACGTCGAGGCGGCGGCCGCTCGACTCCGCGGGGTGATCCACCGCACGCCGATCCTGTCGTCGGTGACCGCCGGCGACTGGCTCGAGCGCGCGACCGGGATCATCCTTCGTGACGGCCGCCTGCTGGCCAAGGCCGAGCACCTCCAGAAGACCGGCTCGTTCAAGGCGCGCGGCATGACCAACCGGATCGCGACGTTGCCGGACGAGGCCAGGACGCGAGGTGCCATCACGCTGTCGGCCGGGAACGCCGGCCAGGCCTACGCGTGGGCCGGTCGGTCAGCCGGGGTACCGGTCACCGTGGTCATGCCCGACGCGGCCGTGCGATCCAAGGTCGAGGCCTGCCTCGGCTACGGGGCGAGGGTCGTGCTCCATGGCTCGCACATCGGCGAGACCTTCGCCGAGATGGAGCGCATCCGCGACGCCGAGGGCCTCACGCTCGTGCATCCGTTCGACGATCCGGCCGTCATCGCCGGCAACGGCACGGCCGGGCTCGAGATCGCCGAGGACGTGCCCGACGTCGACGTGGTCGTCGTCGGGGTCGGTGGCGGGGGACTCATCAGCGGGGTTGCCGCCGCGATCAAGGCACGCCGCCCGTCCGCTCGGGTCATCGGCGTCGAGCCCGAGGCGTCGAACGCCATGTCGCTCGCCCTGGACCGGGACGAGATCGTGACGATCCAGCCGCGCTCGGTCGCCGACGGGCTCGGGGCGCCGTTCGCAGGGCGCTGGACGATGGCGATGGCGCGCCGGCACCTCGACGACATCGTCCTGGTCGACGACCCGACGATCCTCGCGGGCCTGCGCTTCGCGCTCGAGCGGATGAAGCAGGTCCTCGAGCCGGCCGGGGCCGCGGCCCTCGCGGCGGTCCTCGCCGGGCGGGTGACCATTCGCGACGGCGAACGGGTGGTGGTGCTGTTCTCCGGCGGCAACGTGGAGGTCGATCGCATCGGCGAGCTCGTCGCCGGCGGCGGTCCGCTCCCCGGCGGGCGTCCTAGGACAGTGGCTCAGTCGACCCCCAGCTGATGCAGTCGCTCGTCGTCGATGCCGAGGTGGTGGGCGAGCTCGTGGACGACCGTCAGCCAGACCTCGTCGGCGAGGTCGTCGGGGTCGGCGAAGTCCGCCTCCAGCGGCAGACGGAACAGCGAGATCCGGTTCGGGACCGTGATCCAGTCGGCGCCCCATTCGGTCCGGGGCACGCCCTCGTACAGCCCGTACAGCGTGTCGTCGGCGTCCAGCTCGTTGTCGGTCCGTTGCTGCGCCGTCGGTTCGTCCTCGATGACGATGGCGACCTCGTCGAGGGCCGCGGCGAACGGCATCGGGATCGCCGCCAGGGCTTCGTCCACCAGCGCGTCGAACGAACGATGACGCGAGGGCCGCGCGGTCCGGCCGCGTGCGCTGCGGGAGCCTCGTCGTCGCTTGACCATCGAGCCATATGCTAGGGCCGATGGACCTGCCGCCGGCCGACATCGCCGTCCCCGAGCCGGACCGATCGCTCGAGCCGGCGGGCTACCTCGTCACCGACGACGATGGGGAGCGCCTGCATTTCCTGGACTGGGACGTGCCGGCCGGCCAGCCGGATCGGCCCGGCGTCCTGCTCATCCACGGTCTGGCCCAGACGGCCTGGTCGTGGGCACCGGTCGCACGCCGGCTCGGCGGGGCGGCCGGTCCGGCACGCGTCGTGGCGATGGACCTGCGCGGGCACGGCCTGTCCGATGCCCCGACCGAGGACGACGCCTACGCGCTCGACACGCTCGCCGCCGGTGTCGTCGCCGTCGCCGAGGGTTCGGGGCTCCTGGCCGCGCCGGGCGCGCGGATCGTCGTTGCGGGTCACGGGTTCGGGGCGAGCGTCGCGGCGCACGCGGCGATCGAGCTCGGTGGGCGATGCGCCGGCGCGGTCCTCGTCGATGGTGGCTGGGAGTCGCTCGAGACGGCGACCGGGCTCGATGTCGAGGAGTTCCTGCGCGGCATCGCCGAGCCGCCCGAGGTGCTGCGATCGATGACCGCGTTCCTCGAGGATCGGCAGGCGTTCGACCCTGCCACCTGGGACGCCGATCAGGAACGAGCGGCGCGAGCGACGGTGGTCGAAACCCATGCGGGCCGGGTCGTGCCCGCCACGCGACCCCACGCACTCGAGGCGTGCGTGCGGGCGATGTTCGACGAAGACCCGCGGGCGACGTTGGCTGCCCTCGACATGCCGGTCGTCGCGCTGGTCGCGGCCGACGACGATGTTCGTTCTCGAGCGCGTGCCCTCGAGATGGTCTCTGCAGAGCGGGTCGCGGCCGGCCGCACTGCCATCCGGTCGATGACGTTCCCCCACTCGGGCCACAACCTGATGCGGTACGCGCCAGGCGCCGTGGCCTCGGTCGTCCTCGGGGCCGCCCGGGGCTGAGGCCGACTCCGGGACGGGCGTATCCTTCGCGGACGGCGCTTCGTTCGCGGACGGCGCTGGGCCGGCGCTCCACGGATCGCTGGAGCGGGATCGGAGGTGCGCAATCCGCTCGATCGTTGCACTCGATCGACAGACCGCCCTCGGGATCGGGCTCGGCCTGGTCATCGCGCTGATGGTCGCGGTCATCGTGCTCACGGGACCGTCGCCTTCGGTCGCGACCATCTCTGGCACGACGACGATCGTGCTGCCGCCCGCGAGTGGCGGTCCGCTCGCCGGCGACGCCATCCCGCAGAGTCCGTCGCGGGGAACTGCGTCGCCGAGTCCTGGCCCGACGCCGTCCGGTTCGCCGGCTGCCCCGACAGGTACGTCCCCGGCGATCGATCCTGCGGTTGTCACCGTTGCGGGGGAAGTCACGGCGAAGCCGGGGGCGCGGTCCGCCACGCCCACGCCTGGGACCCCGACGCCGGCCCCGACGCCCACGCACGCCACCATGCCGACCCCGACGCCGGCGCCGACAGCCAGCCCCTCGCCGGTTCCGAGCCCGACCCCGACGC
>DAIUES010000116.1:0-7658 GCA_036844985.1 Candidatus Limnocylindrales bacterium | reverse complement strand
ACCCGAAGCCATGCCCGAGCGCAAGCACGCAGGATCGGGGCAAGTTCGATCAGGTCGCCGGGTCGAGGAGCGTGCTGGTCGGGCCATCGACGCCGAGGACCTCCAGGGCGCGATCGAGGATGGTGTCCACCCCGGGGCCACCGTCGGTCGGGACGCTGACCGGCACGTCGGGCTGGATGCCGACGTCGTTGATCCAGCGCTTGGACGGCGTCAGCCAGCGCGCAACGGTCAGCCGGAACGCCCCGCCCTCGCCAGGCAGCTCCTGCCATTGCTGGACGGTGCCCTTTCCGAACGACGTCGTCCCGACCAGCGTCGCGCGACCGCTGTCCTGCAGCGCCCCCGCGACGATCTCGCTGGCCGAGGCGCTGCCGCCGTCGATGAGGCAGACGACCTGGATGGCGGGGTCGGTCGCGACACCGCCGGGGATCGCGTCGGTGGCCACCTGGCTGCCGTCGGCGGCCTGCTCCCAGAAGATCGTCCCCGAACCGATGAACTGGCTGGCTACGGCTCGAGCGGCGGTGACGTACCCACCGGGATTGCCGCGCAAGTCGAGGATGAGCTTCGTCCGCCCGGCCGCGACCTGCTCGCGGAGCGCGTCCGCGAGCTCGATCGCGCCACGGTCCGAGAACCCGTTGAGCCGGACGTAGCCGATCGTCCCGTCGGCGTAATCGCGCGTCTCGACCTCACGCTGCTCGATGACGTCACGGGTGATATCGAGGACGAACGGTCCATCGTCACCGCGCTGGATCATGAGCCGCACCGTGGTTCCCTTCGGACCGCGGATCCGGTCCCGGGCGCCATCGACGTCGAGGCCGTCGAACGGGACGCCGTCGGCACCGAGCACGAGGTCGCCCGCCTGCAGCCCTGCCTTTTGGGCGGGCGACCCGGCCAGCGGCGAGATGATGACGAGGCGACAGCCCGGTCCGAGCGTCGAACAGCCCTGACCGCCCCCGGCGTCCTGGGTCGCGATCTCCGCGCCGATCCCCTCGAACTCGCCGCTGATGCCCTGCAGGCTGTCGCGGTACTGCTGGGAGGTGAGGTACGAGGAATACGGGTCCTGGAGCGACTCGATCATCCCCCGGATGGCGCCCTGGACCATGGCGTCACGGTCGACGGTCCCGCCGGCGTACCGCTCGGTGATCGTATGGAACGTGTCCCAGAAGGGGCGGAACGCAGCGGCATCCGTGACCGGTGTGCCCGGCTCCACCGCGGACTGGCGCCCCATCGAATAGCCCGACATGAACAGGGCGCCGCCGGCCATCACGGCCACGAGGGCCGCCGCGATCGGCAGGATGGTGATCCGTCGCGGCGCCGCGGCTGGCACCGCGACCATCGGGACGGGAAGGTCGGACCCCTCGATCGGGGTCGGGTCGGGTGCGGTCATGGCGGCTTGTCGGGTGCCTCGAAACAGGGGTGACGGAAATGGCAGGCCAGCCAAGCCTACATCGATGGCGAGCGGTCGCCCTCCGACACGAAGGTACGCCCGCCGGCCCCTACCGGATGAGGTACGTCCGGACTGACACCCACGAGCCGAGCACGCCCAGCCCGACCCCGGCGCCCATGACCAGCGTCACGAGGTCCCTGGTCAGCGATCCGACCCGCAGGGGCAAAACGCGGAAGAACTCGACGAGGAAGCCGTTGAGCGGGTCCGCCACCGCAGCCAGCAACCCGAGCGTGACCGCCGCGCCGAGGAAGCCCACGAACGCGCCCTCGAACACGAACGGCCAGCGGATGAAGGCATCCGAGGCGCCGACCAGGCGCATGATCTCGATCTCCTCGGCCCGCGCGACCACCGCGAGCCGGATGGCATTGACGATGATGAACAGGACGATGATCCCGACGACCACGAGGAGGACCGTGCCGGCGGTGCGCAGGATGCTCGTGACGGTCAGGACCCGGTCGACCAGGTCCTCGATGTTGATCACGTTGCGCACCAGCGGAGACGCCCGCAGCGCCTCACCGACCTGGCGCACCGCCGATGGGTCCTTGAGCTTGACCTCGAGGCTGGCGAACAGCGGGTTGCTGTCGAGCGACTGGGTCAGGTCGGTCCGACCCTGCGCCTCCATCGAGGCGCGGAAGCGATCGAGCGCCTCGTCGCGGTCGACGTAGTCGATCGACTCCACGACGGGCATCGCCAGGATCTGGTCCTGCAGCCCGGCGACCTGCGGGTCGGTGGTGTTGGGCTGGAGGTAGGCCACGACCTCGACCTTCTGCTCCGTGAACTCGAGACCGGCCAGCAGACCGGTCTGGATGATCCAGAAGCCCGCCAGCAGGAGCAGCATGAGGACCATCGTGGCCGTCGCCGCGAGGCTCATGAGGGCGTTGCGCCAGAAGCCCTGCCAGGCACGCTTCACGCTGAAATAGAGGAACGGGATCACGGGCGGTCAGTCCTCCCGGTGGTAGGCGCCACCGACCTCATCGCGGATGACCCGTCCCTCCTCGAGGGCGACCACCCGCTTGCGCAGGGCGGTCACGACCTCGGCGTTGTGGGTGGCCATGAGCACCGTCACGCCGAGCTCGTTGATGCGCAGCAGGAGCTGCAGGATCTCCCAGCTGATGAGCGGATCGAGGTTGCCCGTCGGCTCGTCGGCGATGATCAGGCGCGGATCGTGGACCAGGGCGCGCGCGATGGCCGTCCGCTGCTGCTCGCCACCCGACAGCTGCGAGGGGGTCTGGCGCGCCTGCGCGGTCAGCCCGACGATCGCCAGCACCCGGTCGACCGCCGGACGGATCTGGCGGCGCGGGTAGCCCGTCACCTCGAGGGCGAAGGCGACGTTCTCCCAGACCGTCTTGGTCGGCAGGAGCTTGAAGTCCTGGAAGATGATGCCGATCTTGCGCCGCATCCTGGGCACCTGGCGGCGCGGCAGCCGGGCGAGGTCCTGGCCATCGAGCACGACGTCGCCCTGGCTCGCGACCTCGTCGCGGATGAGCAGCTTGATAAGCGTCGACTTGCCGGCGCCCGATGGACCGACGAGGAACACGAAGTCCCCCTCGGGAATGACGAGGTCGACGTCACGCAGCGCGATCTTGCCGTTGGGGTACCGCTTCGTGACGTCGTGCAGGACGAGCACCGCCCGGTCGCGGACGGCCTGGTCGCGGCCGCGCTCCAGGATGCGGCGACGGAGCGAGCGCGCCGACGACGGCGCAGGGGCGATGGTCACATACGACTCCGCGGGGGTGCCGGGCGGCTCAGCGGCCGCCGTCCAAGGGTCGATCCGTCGACTCCGTCCGCGGGCACGGCGTGGGGAGTCACGTCGGCCCCGAGGCTACCACCGGCCCCGGGGTGCGGCAAACGGCCGGGAGGACCATGGCGAACCGCCGATGGTCCGGTGCGGGGCGGTCTAGAGCAGTCCGGGCGAGGTCGGCAGGTAGCGCGCCAGGTCGACGAACGGCCGATCCCAGCACAGCAGCACCGGGAACGGCTCCAGGCGGAGGCCCGACCGCAGTGCCGCCGTGACCGCCCGGTCGGCGTTCCCCGGCAACCACACGGCGAATGCGCCGCGTGGCCGGATGACCGTGACCAGGTGGCCGAGGATCGGCGCGATGAGGTTCGTGTCGCGTGCTGCCACCGGACCGATCCGCCCGACCTCGCCGGCATAGCCATAGCCGAGCATCGCGCCGTCCGGACCGCGGTACGTCCAGCCGCGGCGGCCCTCCGCGCTGACGAACGCATGGTCGGCCGGGTGCGCCACGCCGAGCACCTCGCGATCGAGCGCGTCGAGCTCGTGGGTCGGGCCGGCCACGGGATCGGCATCGTCACCGCCTGCGCCGGCATCCGCCTCGAACGGCACGGCCCGCACGTCGCCGGGCAGCGCCCCGAATTCCGCGGCTCGCTCGGGCAGGCCGACGAGGTTCAGCAGCGGGACGCGTGGCACGATCCCGAGCGAGGCGTACAGGGCGTTGCTGATCGGTTGGGCCGTGTCGGTCGCGGTCGCGCGGACGATGTCGCCGCCGGGCGGGGGGCCGACCTCGCGCAGCAGCGCGCGCCCGACCCCGGTCGCCTGGGCCTCGGGCAGCACGAACAGCATGGACAGGTACCACAGCCGCTCCCGGACGACGGCGGAGGCGAACGCCACGATGCGCTCGTCGCCGGACCGCGCGGTCGCGACCACGAAGCGTTCTGGATCCGTCGCCTGCAGGTGCCGGTACAGCCGCACGACCGACGCGTTCTCGATCGGCAACGGTGGCTGGTTCAGTCGTCCGACGTAGTCATCGATGGCCTGTCGCCAGATGTCGGCGCACGCGGCCAGCTCATCGGGCCGGGCGGGACGGAACGCGAGGTCGGTCGCCGAGCGAGGCCGCGAGCGCGAACCCGCCGTGGCCCCGGATGTCACGCGGCGTCGCCCTCGCTGTCACCGCCGCGCCACTCGCCGCCGGTGGCGAGGCGTTCCAGCTCGGCCTGCATGAACGCGTCGAGGTCGCCGTCGAGGACGGCCGTCGTGTTGCCGGTCTCGTGGCCGGTCCGCAGGTCCTTGACCATCTGGTAGGGATGGAGGACGTAGCTCCGGATCTGGTTGCCCCAGCCCGCCTCGACATGTTCGCCGCGGAGGACGCGCATCTCGGCCTCCTTCTCTTCGAGCGCACGTTCGAGGAGGCGGGCCTTGAGGACCTTGGTCGCGTTCTCCTTGTTCTGGGTCTGCGACCGTTCGTTCTGGCTCTGGACGACGATGCCGGTCGGCGCGTGGGTCAGGCGGACCGCCGAATCGGTCTTGTTGACGTGCTGACCGCCGGCGCCCTGGGCCCGATAGGTGTCGACCCGGATCTGGTCCCAGTCGAGCTCGATCTCGATGTCGTCGTCGACCTCCGGCAGGACCTCGACGAGGGCGAATGTGGTCTGGCGTCGCTTCTGCGAATCGAACGGGCTGATGCGGACCAGCCGGTGCACGCCGCGCTCGGCGCGCATCCAGCCGTAGGCCCGGCGACCGTTGATCTCGACGGTGACGCTCTTGAGGCCTGCCTGCTCCCCCTCCTGCTGGTCGATGATGTCGGTAGCGAAGCGGTGACGCTCCGCCCAGCGGAGGTACATCCGGAGCAGCATCTCGGCCCAGTCGGTCGCCTCGGTGCCGCCCGCACCGGCGCTGATGGTCAGGATCGCGGAGCGGTCGTCGTGCTCGCCGGAGAACAGCAGGGCCGTCCGCTCCCGGGCGAAATCGGTCTCGAGCGAGGCGGTGTCACGGTCCAGCTCGGCCTCGAGACCGGCATCGGGGGCTTCGTCGAGGAGCTCGACCGCGGCTTCGAGATCGTCCGTCCGACCGAGCAGATCGCGCCACGTCTCGATCTCGGAGCGGAGGCCGTCGGCTTCGCGCAGGACCTTCTGGGCACCGCGTTGATCGTCCCAGAACCCGGCTTCCTGGGTCAGCGCCTCGAGCTGGGAGACGCGTTCGGACTTGGCCTCGAGGTCAAAGATGCCCCGAGGTCGACCGGATCCGTTCGGCCAGGTCGCGGATGGCGGCGGTATCCACCTAGTTCCGGACCCGCAGATCCTGGAGCAGGATCGGGCGCAGCTCGATGAGGCGCAGCGCGGTCTTGCTTCGGGCGACGACGGGGTTCACGCAGGGACAGTAGCTGTTGTGGGGACAGACGCCGCAATTGCCGTCACAGTCGAGGGCCGCTGCATAGCTGCACGACCGACAATCGCGTTCGCATGCGATGAGATCGACGAACGCGGTTTCCTCGGCCTGCTTCACGGACTCCCTCCATTTGCGACGCTGGGCACACGGGCGGCGGGGGCGGGGCGCTGGAGCAGCCTGTCGGGGGACTCGGGCGGTCCGGGATCCGCAGGTTGGCCCAGTATAGGCGGCCAATGCGCGACCGCCAAGAGGGTATTTCGGAGTCGTCGACCACGAGGCGGCAGGCCGCTGGCGACCGTGGCGAGCGGTCGTCTAGGGCGATTCGCCCGATACGAAATAGAACGCCAGCGCGCCCAGCTCGTGGATGATCGCGTCGGTCGTGCGCAGCGCGTCGCGCTCGAGCGGGCTGGTCCGGGTGGGTGATCCAAAGGCGTCGATGCCGACGTCGCTGGCCATCCGCAGGACGCGCAGCATGTGGCTCGGATCGGACACGAACACCGCCGTGGCGAGACCGGCATCGTCCATCACCTGCTTCACGCCGCGGATCGACTGCAGGGTCGTGCGGCTCCGATCCTCGACCAGGATCGCCTCGGCGGGCACGTCGTGCCGGATGGCGTACTCGCGGGCGCTGGCGGCCTCGGTGGTCCGGTCGCCCTCGGCCTTGCCGCCGGTCACGATCAGGTGCGGCGCGATGCCGGCGCGATATAGCTCGATGGCGTGATCGAGGCGGGCCGCGAACAGCGGTGACGGGCGCCCGTCGTACTGCGCGGCGCCCATCACGACGATGGCATCGGCGGGACGGCGCTCATCCCGACCGCCCTGATCCCAGATCCGGTAGGCGGTATAGCCAACGAGCACGCCGCCCGCGACCACCCCGACGACGATCAGCCGAGCCAGCGCCCGCACCACCGCCTCAGTGGCTCAGCGGCCGTGACACTTCTTGTACTTGGCGCCCGAGCCGCACCAGCACGGATCGTTGCGCCCGATCCGCTCACCGGTCGGGGTGTAGCCGGGTCGGGCACCGCCG
Source organism: Candidatus Limnocylindrales bacterium (assembly GCA_036844985.1). Classification (GTDB taxonomy): domain Bacteria; phylum Chloroflexota; class Limnocylindria; order Limnocylindrales; family CSP1-4; genus SPCO01. The sequence continues at coordinate 1,061 of DAIUES010000116.1, read as the reverse complement.
CCGGCGGCGCCACTGGGCCCCGCGCTACTGGTCAGCGGCTGGTCACCGAGCGATGCCTGCATGTTGCGCGCCGCCGGGGCGGCCGGGAGTGCACCGCGGACGATGGCCGAACCGGCCACCGCCGGACCGGCGCCCGCAGCCGTGGTCGTGGCAGCGCTGCCGGCGGTGACCGTTGCCGGGCGGGCCGCTCCCGTCGCGGTGCCACGCCCGTTGCCACCCGACCCGGCTCCCTGGAGGGCGGCTGCGCCACGCGCGAGCGCCTGGGCGACGGCCTCGTCGCCCCCGGTCGGCGGCGGGTTGCGCTGCACGGTCACCCGGAAGATCGACGATGCGACGCCGTTGCGGATGAGGCCGCGCAGCTCCTCGTAGAGAACGAACGCCTCGCGCCGGAACTCGTTGAGCGGATCCTGCTGGGCGTAGCCGCGCAGGCCGATGCCGCGCCGCATGTCGTCCAGCTCGGTCAGGTGCTCGACCCACAGCGAATCGATGGTGCGCAGCAGGACGATCCGCTCGACCTGGCGCCAGTCGGCCTCGCCGACCTCGGCCTCGCGGGCGTCGAGCCGGTCGTCGACGACCTCACGCAGGTACTCGGCGATGGCCTCGCGGCCGCCCTTGTCCCACAACGTGTCGGCGGATGTCGGCTCGCCGCCGAGGCCGATCGCGCCCAGTGCCGCCGACAGGCCGTCCAGGTCCCAGGCCCCGGGGTCCTCGCCGGCGAGGTGCTGCGCGACGAGCGAATCAAGCTCGTCGTCGAGGAACGTCCGCACGGTGTCGGTCAGGTCCTCGTTGTGGAGGACCTTGTCGCGCTCGGCGTAGATCGTCTCGCGCTGCTTGTTGATGACGTCGTCGAACTCGACGACGCGCTTGCGGATGTCGAAGTTGAAGCCCTCGACCCGGGATTGGGCGCTCTCGATGGTCTTCGACACGAGGCGCGACTCGATGGCCACGTCCTCCTCGAGTCCGAGCCGTTCCATGAGCCCGGTCACCCGATCGGAGGCGAACCGCTTCATGAGGTCGTCATCGAGCGACAGGTAGAAGCGCGACGAGCCCGGATCGCCCTG
>DAIUES010000115.1:7033-7710 GCA_036844985.1 Candidatus Limnocylindrales bacterium | reverse complement strand
CTCGACGCGCCGAAGATGCCCATGACCGTGCCGAGCCGGCGACGCGGCGTGACGTCCCGGATGCCGGCCAGCATGACCCCCGTGTTGCCGAGCTGAAAACCGATGAGCAGCATGCTCAGGGCCAGCTGCCACGGCTCCCGCGACAGGGCGACACCGGCGAACACGACCGCCTCGACCAGCGCGCTCCGGACGATGACCGCCTTGCGGCTGTACTTGTCGGCCCACACCCCCCACAGCGGCACGAGCGGCATGCCGACCACGAAGATCAGCGCGCTGAACAGCCCGACGAACGCGAGCCGGTCGGCCTCGGGGACGCCCATCTCGCGCAGGTACGACGGCACCAGCGCGAAGATCTGGCTGACACCGAGCCCCTCGACCATCGACGTCAACCAGAACACCACGAGGAGGACGCGCCAGTCCTGGGTGGGCCGGTTTGGGTCGTGGGCGGGGTCGTCAGGCGCGGTTGCGGCCGCGTCGGGGTCGGTCGGGCGCGGCGGGCGCGGCGGGACCGGGACACTCGACGCAGGGGTCACGCGCGGGAGCGTACTCGACACGAGCCCGGCATCGCTCGTTGCGGGCTCGGCGCCCGGATCGGGCGAAAGCGATTCGGCCGAGGGCTGGGCGACGAAGGATCCGGTCGGGGCTTGGGCAACGAAGTCCGCCAAATCCCTGCCCGG
>DAIUES010000115.1:0-7023 GCA_036844985.1 Candidatus Limnocylindrales bacterium | reverse complement strand
CCGAATCGGCCTCGCGGCCATCTGGGATCGACTTGTCGGTCCTGCACGCACAAATCACGCACGGCCGACCGCCCTTGGGTGGCCGATCACGCGCTTCCGGGGCAACCGACCGCGCCTAATCGTCAGGTGGCGGGGATCTGGCGGACTCGCCCGCCGCGAGACGCCGCGGGCGGCGTGGCCCTTGACGGCGGACGGTTCGCGGGCGCGGCGGCGTGGCGCCACGAACCGCGGCTGCGCTGCGACCCTGGCACGGATCCCGTGCCGCGCACCGCCACGGGGCCACGGGGCCACGGAACTCCCGCGCCGCGCACACGAAAGCGCCCGAAGGAACTGGTGGGAGGACCGGCCTGTCGGCTCGTAACGGCTCCGAAACAAGTCCAGAGTCCTTACGCTCCGCCCGAGACCCTCATTCGCTGGCCTTGCGGCCCTCGAACCCGGTTCCCGGGACCGTCCCGAGGATCACTCCCCGGTGCGGTCTGGCGGTTCGCACCTGCCCCTTCGGGCAAGACGAAATGTACCGGTGCGGCTGGCCCAGGGGCAACGGCCTTATCCACGAACTTCGGCCGAACCATCGGTCCCTTATCCCCGGATTTCCCACGGATGTGGACGACCTGTGGAGAACGTCGGACATCTGCGACCACTGGCCACATCCACGGCCACTGGCGAGGGCGTACCCTCGGACGAGCGCGCGCGTCGACGCGGCGGCCACGGATGCGGGTGGCCGGCCCCAAGGGCCGGTCGCCGGCGACGATGGATCGAGCGTCGACCATGCCCAGGAGGTTCGACCGTGGCACGACTACTGGCTCGACTCGTCGCGATCAACGACGGCTGGGCGAAGCCGTTCGGTGCATTCAACCGCCGTTGGCTGGCCGCGCTGTTCCGCCCGATGCTCCCGATCCGCGACTTCCTCAACGGCCGCTGGCTCGGACATCCGCTCCACGCCGCCATCACCGACATCCCGATCGGCCTGCTCGTCGGTGCCGTCATCCTCGACCTGGTCGGCCAGCCGACCGCCGCCGACATCACCCTTGTCGCGACGGTCCTGACCATGCTGGCCGCGGCCGTCAGCGGCATGGCCGACTACAGCGACACCGACGGGACCGCCCTGACCAGGGCCACCCTCCACGCGACGCTCATGGTCGTGGCGATCGTGGTGTTGCTCGGGTCGATCGCGCTGCGAGCCGGCGCTCCAGTCGATCGCACGCTCCCGATCGCGCTGTCGATCGTCGGGTTCCTCATCGTGACCGCTGGCGCCTTCGTCGGCGGTGACGTCGTGTACGTGACCGGCAACATGGTCGACCGCCACGCCTTCCGCGGCTCGGGCACCAAGTGGATCCGCCTCGATACCGGTGGGATCACCGACCTCGAGCTCATGCCCGAGGCGACGCCGACGAAGATGAAGGCCGGCAGCAACGATCTGGTCGTCGTCCGGAGCGGATCCACGATCCAGGCGTTGCACAACGTGTGCGCCCACGCCGGCGGTCCGCTCGACCAGGGCAGGCTCGTCGACGGCTGCGTCCAGTGCCCGTGGCACGGCTCTCGTTTCCGCCTCGCCGACGGATACGTGCAGCGTGGTCCGTCGGTCTACGACCAGCCGGCGTACGAGCTTCGCGCCGCCGAGGGCGGCTACGAGGTCCGGCGGCGCACGTCCTGACCGTCCGCCCGATCGCCCCACACCCCCTCAGCAGCAGACACTTGCCCGTCCTCGTGATCCCGGACCCGTCGCTGGTCGTCCTGATCGGCTCGGCCGGAGCCGGCAAGTCGACCCTCGCCGCGCGCTTGTTCGATGCCGACGAGGTCCTGTCGTCGGATGCGCTGCGCGAGGTCGTGTCGGGCGATGCCGCGGATCAGTCGGCGTCGGCGGTCGCCTTTCGGATCCTCCACCGCACGCTCGAGCGCCGCCTCGCGGCGGGCCAGCTCACCGTCATCGATGCGACCAACGTGCAGCGGGCGCACCGCCGTCAGCTGCTCGAGCGAGCGCGCCGTGCCGGGATCTCGACCGTCGCCGTCGTGCTGGACATCGACCCGACGCTCAGCCAGGCGCGCAACGCCGGCCGTTCGCGGGTGGTCGATCCCGCGGTCGTCGAGCGTCAGGCCGGAGCCGTCCGCTCGATGGTCGAGCGTGGCGATCTCGCCGGGGAGGGGTTCGCGTCCGTCGCCGTCCTGACGGACCCGGACGACCTCGCCGCCCTGACGATCGAGCGCGTTCGTGTCCGCGTCCCGGGTCGCCTGCCGCTATGACCCCCGGCTGACCAGCCCGAACGCCCGGGCACGGAGTTCGATCCAGACCCCGTTGCGCAGGTACACGTCCTCGCTGACGATCGCGAGCGCGGCCGCCTCCGATGGCGCGCGAAGAATGATGATCGAGGCCGACACGTCGGCGAACGCGCCGACCGCCGCGTATGTCCCGGCCGCGAGCAGCTCCCGGGACCGCGCGAGGTGTTCGGCCCGGAACGGCGTTCGGGTCTCGGCGCCATCGGGCGCATAGGTCGCTTCCACGAACCACGCCGGTTCGATGGGCGGGTCCGGGGCGGCCGGGAGGGCCGAGGGCGTCGGGATCGGGGGCGTGTCGTCCATCGGACGAGTCTACGTGGCCGAGCCGGCCCCGATGAGCGCGACCGCCAGGCCCGCCAGCACGATCCCGATCGTGTGCTCGCGGGTGACCCGTTCGCGCAGGAAGATCGCGGCGAGGATGACCGTCGACACCGGATACAAAGCGGACAGGACGGAGGCGACGGCCAGCAACCCGGTCTGCACGGCCAGCAGGTAGCAGCTGTTGCCGACCATGTCGAGGACGCCGACGAGCGCGAGCGCCGGCAGCATCGACCGACCCGGGCGCCACGCCTGGCGCGCGACGACGATGGCGCCCACGACCAGCGCCGCATGGACGATGCGGATGTCCGTCAACGACGCGAACACGTTGCCGTCCGACAGGGCCGAGATGACGACGCCGAACAGGCCGATCGAGACGCCCGCGACAAGTGCCTCGGGCAGTCCGGCTCGACCGCCGCCCTCGTCCGCGACGCGCGACACGAGCACGACTGCGACCACCGCGACGGCGATCCCGACTTGCACGAGCGGTGCCGGGATGCCCTCGAACACGACCCCCGCGCCGACCGGGATGACCGCCGCCAGGACGCCCGTGACCGGCGCCACGATGCCCATCCGGCCGACGGCCAGGCCCCGGTACAGCGCCGTGATGCCGACACCGCCGAACACGCCGGCGACGACGCACAACAGCAGGTCGCGACCGACCGGGAACGTCTCGCCTCCGACCAGGGCGAGGGCCAGCGAGAGGGCCATGCCCGTGAGCTGGGACACGAGCACGACACCGAACACCGGGGACCGCCGGCTGGCCAGACCGCCGCCGAAGTCGCCGGCACCCCACGCGGCGGCGGCGGCCAGGCCGAGCACCACGGTGAGCGTGCCAGCCGGCAGGTCGAGGATCAGGCGCTGGCCTCACCGGACGTCGGCTGGGCCGGCGCCAGGGACGGATCCTCGACGGCGTCGTCGACGGCGGTCGGGCCGGGCAACTCGACGACCGCGTCGGCTGCCGCGTCGTATCGGTCCGACGTGGTCAGGTAGATGATCTGGAAATCGGCCGCCACCCGCTTGAGCAGAGCGAGCGCCCGGGTGGCTCGCACGTCATCGAGCGTGACGAATGGATCGTCGAACACGAGCGGCGGCCGCCGGTCGCCGGTCACCAGGCGTACCAGGCCGAGTCGGGCCGTGAGATAGACCAGATCGAGCGTGCCCTGGCTGAGTGATCCGACGGGTACCCAGTCACCCCGCTCGGGGGCATGGACATCGATGTCGAGGCTCTTGTCGTCGACGCGCACCCGGCGATATCGGCCGCCAGTCACCGTCGAGACGTCGCGGACCATGTGGCCCTCGAGGTAGCGCGTCGCGGTCTTCATCGTTGCGACCTCGGCCCGCTCGATCGCGCGGAGCGTCGATTCGAGTACGCGGTGGCGGCGCTGCAAGACGCCGAGCTGCTCCCGCCACATCGCCAGGCGCTCGCTTTCGGCCGCCACCTGCTCGGCATCGACCGCGTTGTTGTCGACCCGGGCGCGGGCGTTGGCCTCGTCGTCGCGAGCACGCTCGAGCGCGGCCTCCTGGTCGCGCACCTCGACCTCGAGACGCTCCCTGGCCCGTGGCTCCCGGGCGATCGGACCGAGTCCCTCGAGCGCGGCCGTCTTCTGCTCGATCTCGAGCGCGGCGGCATCCCGTCGGGTACCGAGGGTCTCGCGCGGGGCGTTGCCGACGAGCCCATCGAGCTGGGCCTCGAGCTGATCCATCCGCGCGACGTGGGCCTCCTCGCGGGCGAGCAGGTCCTCGGCGGCCGGCAGGTCGTCGAGACCGAGGGCACCGAGCTGTTGCTCGCTGTCCGCTTCCGCCTGCTTCAGCTCGGCCTCCATCTCGGAGCGGCCGCGCAGCCGCCGATCGATCTCGACATCGCGGAGCTGCTCCTGCATGGCCGAGCCACGCCGCAGCCAGAAGGCGACGAGGGCGAGGATGAGGCCGATGCCGACGATCGCGGCGGCAAGGTAGTTCGGTGCCAGCCCGAGCTTGGCGACGCCGGTCAGATCGAGCACGAACGTGGCGCCCGCCACGATGATCCCGAGGAGGACGAGCAACAGGCCCCAGCGCGACAACGGTCGCCAGGTCGGCTCCGGCGCGACATCGAAGCGCACCTCGACCTCGCCCGCCAGCGCCGCGCGCAGCTCGCGCATCCGGGTATCGAGGCCACGCAGCCGTTCGACCGACTGGCGGACGACCGGCAGCGGGTTGGGCGAGGGATGGGTCTGGGCCAGCCCGTCCAGCTCGGCCGACACGGTGACCGCTTCACGGAACCGATCGAAGCGCTCCTTCGCGGCGGTCCGCTCGGCTTGGAACCGTTCGGCCTGGCGCGCCTTCTCGAGCAGACTGCGGCGCTCCGCCAGCGTGCCCTCGGCGGCGGCCCGCCGTTCCCGGGCGCCCGACAGGCTGTCGCGGTCGCGCTCGAGCTGGCCCAAGGCGAGCTCGCCAGCCTCGACCGACGCCGCCGTGGAGGCGACCGCGGCCTCGGCCACCTTGAGTCGTCCGGGGTTCTTGTCGCCCTTGGTCGTCAGCTCGTGGAGCGCGCGCTCGAGCTTCTTCTTGGCCCGTCCGGTCCCGCGATCGGCGCCGCTGATGCTTGCCTGGAGCCGGTCACGGAGCGCGCTCTCGTCACGCGCAACGTCGCTCAACTCATGGTGCCGGACCGACGCGGTGGAGCGGAAGAAGGCCTCGGTCGGGATGCCGGACAGCTCGGCCAGGACCTGGTCGGCGAGGGTCGGGTCGGACACGGTCTGGCCGTCGTAGCGCAGCTCGACCGTGCCCTTCTGGCCACCGAACGTCTTCTCGAGGGTGCCGCTGGCCCGTCGGCCGTCCTCCTCGTCCTGCTCGAACTCGAGGCCGATCCAGGTCCGGGCGTCGGCACCGGCGTCCCACGGGCGGAGCGATTCGAGGTCGGCGGCGCTGCTCGTCACCCGCCGGGTGAGGGCCAGCTCGATGGCGCGCTGGATGGTGGTCTTGCCCGCCTCGTTGGGGCCGCGGACGACGGTCACGCCCGGCGCCAAGTCGATGTCGAGTTCGCGATAGCGACGCAGGTCGCGGACCTGGAGGCGGCGGATCCTCACAGGGCGACCTCGTGCCCAGCGAGCAGCAGCCGACCGAGGCGCAACGCGTCCCGCAGCTCGGCCGCCTCGTCGGAGCGGTCCGGCGCGCCATCCGCCGGGCTGGCCTCCAGCTCGGCGATGCGCGCCTCCAGGTCGCGGATGAATGCGCCGGCGATCGTGTCGGCCGACGGCAGCGATCCCTCGGTCAGGGCGGGGATGCTGACGTCGCGGACGCGGACCTTGAGGAACGACGGCGCGAGCGCCGTCTCGATCTCATCGAGATGCAGGTCGAGCTCGTCGGGCCGGACGCCGACGATCCGCGTATCGAGCACGAGGTCGGGGTCGGCCTGGCGGACGAGCTGGTCGATGAGCTCGGGCTGCGACGCGATCGACGCGGCGTCGACGTCGAGCTTGGCGAAACGGGTCCGGCCGACCTGCCGCTCGGTGACGGTGACCGACCGACCGGCCGTCGTCGACTCGAGCTCGACGAGGAGCACCTTGCCCGCCCGGTCCTGATCGAGGGCGACCGCCTCCGGCGCGCCGGCATACGCGTACGTGACGCCGCCCGCCTTCGACTGCTGGGCGGAGTGCCAGTGCCCGAGCGCGAGGTAATCGAGACCGCTCGCGGCGATCTCGTCGGTGGTGATGACGACGTCGTCCCGTTCGGTCTTGCCCGGGATGGCGACCGACCCGTGGATCATCCCGATCTTCCAGGTGGCCGCTGTGCCATCGGCCGCGACGTCGAGGTCGCGCAACGGGCTGTGGGGCGCGCGCTTCATCCCGAACACCGGTCCGTAGACGACGGCGTCGCAGGCAGCCAGGTGGACCGACGGGTTGCCCGGCGTGAGGACCGACACCCAGTCGTCGTCGTGGGTGCTGCCGGCCAGCGCCTTGAGGTCGTAGGCCCGGTAGATCGACGCTCGGTCGTAGCAGTCGTGGGTGCCCGGGATGATGACCGTCCGGATCTTGGCGGCTGCCAGACGCTTGAGCTGGGCGGCCACCCGCTCGACCGATCGACGCGGCTGGACGTTGCTGTCGAACAGGTCGCCGGCGACCAGGAACAGGTCCACCTTCTCGGCCAGCGCCAGATCGATCGCGGCGACGAATGAGGCGAACTGCCGTTCGCGCTGGGCGCTGGCCTGCTCGCCGAGGTCATCGTGGCGAGCGCCGAGATGGACATCCGCGGTGTGGACGATGCGGAGCATCGGGCGGGTCTGGCCTCCGTGGTCGGCGGGCTGGTCGATCACGATCCGGTGGCCCCGTCCAGGGAATTGGCGCGAGCGAGGCGCCCCCATGACTCCCCGCTCGCCGTCCCGGATCCTCGCGGGCCATTGTGACAGGTCGCTTGTCACGACCGCCAGCCCGTCGGGCACCTTTGATGTCC
>DAIUES010000114.1:0-7751 GCA_036844985.1 Candidatus Limnocylindrales bacterium | reverse complement strand
GCCGGCCCGATGGCCCACGCGATGAGGCCGACCGTGCCCATCCGGCAGAACGTGAACGCCATGCGCTCGTACTTCTCGGGCCGGCTGAGGACGCGCCGCGGATACGACCACGGACCGACCGCTCCATCGACGGGCGGGACCTCGGCCCTCACGACACGAACCCGAGCTGGGCGGCGGCATCGGCCATCGGCAGGTCGCGTGCGGCGACCATGCCGCCCGACGTCCGCCGACGGAGCGCCCCGAACGTCTGGCGCGCACAGAACGGGATGCGCACCGGCTCGTCGACGCCGGTCGAGCCGACGTGGACGCAGCACTGCTGCAGCCGCTCGACGTTCATCGTCCAGGGATCCATGAACGTCTTGATGCTGATCCGTTTCACCCGCTTGGCGATCATCTCGACGGGCACGTCGGAGCGGTCCATGACCCAACGGCCAAGGGTCTTGACGAAGCCCGACACGCCCAGGTCGCAGACCTCGCAGATGTCGAGCAGGTGATCGATCAGCTCCGGTCGGCTGACCATCGCCGTCTCCGACATCAGCCGCGTGAGTGCGTCCCACAGGGCGTCGTCCGGGGCGATCCGGTTGCCGATGAGGACCAGCCGGTCCTTGAGCTGGTCCCGCCCGATCATGTTCACGACCGAGCGGTAGGTGCCGTCGTCCCGCCGGACGAAGTAGGTCAGCGAGGCGCAGTCGGGATGGGAGCAGGGCAGCGCGATGAAGTCATCGGCGCTGACCCGGCCGCCGGTCTGCTCGGCGAACCGGGCGATGGTGCCGGTCGTCGTGGCCCGGTCCATCGGATCGAGCGGGTTGGCCCGACCGGCGGTGAACATCGGCTGGATGGCCACGCCGGAGAGGTAGTCCGTGTCGAACACGAGGTCCAGGATCGAGCCGACCTCGTCGTCGTTGACGCCCTTCGCGACGGCCACGGCGAGGGTCGTGAAGATGCGCGCGTCCGTCAGTCGGCGAATGGCGGCGTCCTTGATCGGGCGGAGGTCCTCGCCGCGATGCCAGCGATAGGTCGATTCGCGGAAACCGTCGAACTGAAGGTAGATCTCGACCCGATCGCGGAGCCGTTCGAGGGCATGCAGGAAGGCGTCGTCCCGGGCGATCCGGATCCCGTTCGTGTTGAGGATGACCCGGGTCACGTTCCGCTCGACGGCCGCTTCGATCAGGTCGAGGATGGCGGGATGGACGGTCGGCTCGCCACCGGACAGCATGAGCGCATCGATCCGACCGCCTTCGCGGGCGATCGCCGCGTCGAGCGTGCGGAGGACCTCGTTGCGCGGCGCGTGCCGCCCGACCCCCGGCGCGCTGATGGCGAAGCAGGTCGGGCACTCGAGGTTGCACGTCTCCGTCACGTCGACCAGCAGCACGCAGCTGTGCTGGGTCTGCAGGTCGCCGAGGCCATCGAGGTAGCCCATCGGGATCGGCCGCGTGTTCCCGGCCCGGTCGGGGACGATCTCACGGGTCGGGATCCGCCACTGCTGGAGGTCCTCCCAGACGCGGACGTCCTCCTCGTACAGGCTGGTCACCTCGCCGTGGCCGCGGCGGCAGGTCCGTCGCAGGTAGACCGCGCCGTCCATCGCCACGAGGTTGCCCTGGAGGATGTCCGTCTCGTAGTCGATGTCACGGTCGGGATCGTCGCTGAAGCAATGGCCGCACACGGTCAGGACCATGCGCAGGGGCGTGTACGGACGCAGGGCCAGTGTCATCAGACCACCCCGAACGGCCGGGCCGTGACCACGCACAACCCGGTGATGGCGAAGAGGATCACGAGCGGCAGGACCAGGATCCCGGCGAGCGCTCCTTCGAGCCGGACCGGCAGACGCCGGCGGTTCACCCAGACGATCGAGACGACCAGGGCGATCACGAGCGCGATCGTCAGGATGAAGAGAGCGATCTCGCCGGTCCCATAGGAGTCGAGGTTCGGGGCACTGAGCAACGCCCACGCCAGCAGCGCATACGCGATGAGGTACGCCCCGAGGACGATCCAGCGCGCTCGGGTCCGGATCGGTCGCGAGGCCTGCGCGACCTCCCGGTGCGTCGCCGTGCGCCGGCCGGCCTGCTCGATCTCGTCGGCCGTGAATCCCGCGTCGCCGGCAGCGGCGCGCAACGCGTCCAGCGTGTAGCCGCCCTCGTGCTCGACGAAGTAGGCGGTCAGGCGATCGATCCGATCCTCGGTGGCAGCGTCCCAACCCGCCGGTCGGGCCGGCGGTTCGCTGGGTGGTGGTGCGGTCATGGGTTCACCCTCCATCGAACGGACGTGCGGGATGTGACAGCTCAGCCGGTCAGCGACCGACCGCCGAGCACGACGACGAGGCACACGCCGAGGACGACCAGCGCGATCACCACGGGCAGGACGACGGCCAGGATCACGCCCATCCGCAGGCCCCGGGCGACTTCCGGATGGGTTCCGCGCAGCGCGAGCCACGCCGCGATGCCGGCCACGAGGGCCACCGCGGGAACGACGACGGCGAAACCGCTCGTGCCGGGGACTGCGGCCGCGAACGCAGTGGCGCCGAAGCTCACGACCAGATACCCGATCGTGACGAGCGCCGGCACGCCGGCGGCCCGGCCGCGGACGGGAGCCGGCTCGGCGGTGACGGCCCAGGCCGCGTCAACGTCGCGCACCTCGTACCCCGCGTCGAGGGCCGCCCGACGCAGGCTGGCCTCCGCGTAGGTCGGGCGATGGAGCCGGAAGTACGCGGCGAGCGCGTCGATCCGATGTGTCCGACTGATGTCGTCCGTGCCGCTCGTGGGCGTGGGCGGGTCGCCCGGTCCCGACGCACCGCCGCTGCTACCGCGCATCACGCCCGCACCTCCAGGCTCGGGACCGGCAGCGGCGGCCGCGGCACGCGATACGCACCCGACCGCAGGCGTCGGGCGAAGAAGGCGAGGAGCATCACGACGAGCGGGATGAGGACCCACTGCGGCCCGCTCAGGCCGAGGGCCTGCGGCGGGTTGGCGCGAACGGATTCGACGAGGAACCGGAAGATCGCTGCCGCCAGCAGGTAGAGCTTCAGCGCGTCGCCGGGGATCGGCACCCGATCGCGATAGCGCCAGATCATGACGACCGCCACGAGGTTGAAGGCGATCTCGTACAGCATCGACGGATGCATCGGCAGGGTGCAGCCGGGGCACGCGGCGAAGCCCGCCGCGACGGCCGGGTCGATCGATACACCCCACGGCAGGGTCGTCGGCGTCCCGAGGGGCAGTTCGGTCAGGAAACAGCCCACCCGCCCGATGGCGGTCGCGACCGGGATGGCCAGCACGTAACAGTCGCCGGTCGAGCGGGTGTAGCTGAACCAGCGCTTCGCCAGCGTCGTACCGAGGTAGCCACCGGCGACTGCGCCGATGATGCTCTTGCCGCTGTTCTCGATCAGTTCGGTCAGCGGCAGACTCGCGGCCGCGGCAGCGGTGTAGTAGTCGAGATGCTCCCAGGCAGTGATCGTCCGCGCCCCGATCGCGCCGCCGACGATGGCCGCCAGCGAGATCCACACGATCGTGTCATCGAGCCAGCCTCTCCGCGAGAGCTCGCGGTAGTAGATGGCGAGCCCGACGAGCAGCCCGAGGACCGTGAAGACGTCGTGGGTGGAGACCGTGAGTGGGCCGAAGGTCAGGACCGGGACCATGCGGGCGTGCCTCCGTCAGAGACGGGCCTGGTCGACGCCCGAACCGTAGCACCCGGCCATCGGGCCGATGCGCCCCGCGCGGGACGCGTAGCATCCCCCACGTGGCGACCCTCATCGACCTGCTCGACCGGGCGGTCAGTCGGTACGGCGAGCGGCCCGCGCTCCGCCTGCGGCGAGACGACGGGACCACGACCAGCTGGACCTACCGCGAGCTCGACCGGCGAGCACGGATCGCCGCCTGGCGGTTGCGGGCGCTCGACCTCGAGCCCGGCGACCGGATCCTGACCTGGAGCCCCTCCACCCCCGAACTGCCCGCGGCGTACTTCGGGGCGATGCACGCCCGTCTCGTCATCGTGCCGCTCGACCTGCGCATGTCGGCCGATGCGGTCGAGGGCATCGTGCGTGCCTCCGGGGCGCGCCACCTGGTCCTCGGCACGGGGCGCGACGCCCCGGACCCGCGGGAGGCCGGCCTGGCGGACTTCCCGACGACGACGGTCGACGCGCTGACCGCGGAACCGGAGCCGGACGACCCGTCGTTCTCGCCGGACTGGGAGGCGCGCCAGGCCGCCTGGAAGCGGCCGCTCGAGGGCGAGGTCTTCGAGCTCGTGTTCACGAGCGGCACGACCGGCACGCCCAAGGGCGTGGTGCTGACCCACGACAACGTCGTCGCCTCGATCGAGTCGTTCCACCGGATCGTGCCCCCGATGGACCACCGCATCGTGTCGTTGCTGCCGCTGTCCCATCTGCTCGAACAGGCGGTCGGCCTGTACTACGCGCTCGATGTCGGGGCCGACGTGCTGTACGTGCGCAGCCGCAACCCGCGGGTCATCTTCGAGGCCCTGCGGGACCATCGGGTCACCAGCATGATCGTCGTGCCGCAGGTGCTCGACCTGTTCTGGAGCGCGATCGAGCGGGAGGTGGCCAAGCGCGGCCGGACCGCCACCGTCGCTCGACTGCGGCGGGTCGCGCGGCACCTGCCGGCGGGCGTGCGACGCCTCCTGTTCCGCAGCATCCACGCGCAGCTCGGCGGCGAGTTCCGGCTGTTCGTGTCCTCAGGCGCCTTCCTGCCGCCGGCCCTGCAGCTGGCCTGGGAGGACCTCGGCGTGACCGTCCTGCAGGGTTACGGCGCGACCGAGACCGGGACCGGCACCTGCACCACCCTCGACGATCACGGTCTCGGCACCGTCGGCCGCCCGCCGGAGGGCATCGACATGCGCCTGAGCGACGGGGGCGAGATCCAGTTCCGCGGCCGGACGGTGTTCGGCGGCTACTGGAACGCTCCAGAGCTGACCGCCGAGGCCTTCACCGACGACGGCTGGTACAAGACCGGTGACCTCGGCCACCTCGACCCCGAGGGCCGGCTCATCCTGAGCGGCCGGATCAAGGACATCATCGTGCTGCCCAACGGCTTCAACGTGTACCCCGAGGACATCGAGAACGCCTTGCGCATCGCCGGCCTGCGCGACACCGTCGTCGTCGAGACCAGCCCGGGTCGCATCGAGGCGGTCGTGCTCGAGGTCGCCGACGAGGAGCCCGCCGTCGGGCGGGCGCGGGTTGACGCCGCGATCCGCGCGGCCAACGCCACGCTGGGGCCGAATCAGCGGGTCGCGGGCTGGCGGTCGTGGCCCGCCGACGACTTCCCGCGGACCCACACGCTCAAGATCCGGCGCGATCCGGTCCGCCACTGGGCGGCATCGGACGCACCGCTGCCGGTCACCGACCGCTAGCCGGAGCCCCTCAGGACGGGATCGGCACGCCGACCCCGACCGTCTCGAGGGCGACCTGGATGTCCGGCTGGCGCGGGTCCTCGACCCCGTCGGGCACCCACGAGTACAGCACGACCGTCGACCCGACGAGGCGCATGACGTGGCGCGTCCCGAAGGCCGATTGCACCCGGGCCGGGCCGGTCGCGAGGTAGCGCGCCTGCTCGGCGGCCGCCTCGGCCGCAGCGGTCGGGTCGGCGAAGTCGTACACGACGATGAACCCCTGGGTCGGGGCGTCCGGGAGGATCACCTGGTAGAGCGCCCGCGGCGTCTCGGTGAACCGTCGGTCCTCCGGCGGCCGGAACGGGGCCTGCGAATCCTGGAGCACGAGGTTGTGCTGCCCAAGGGCACGGACCAGCTCGCCGCGTGTCTGGACGACCGCCGGTCCGACCGTGCCGGTCGGTCCCAGCGAGCCGGCCGGAAAGGTCTCCAGCGCGACACCGCCGCCCGGTCCGCAACCGGCGACGGCCATGGCGAGGCCGAGGACGGCGAAACCGAGGACGGCCCGGCCGATCCCGCGCCGCACGCGTCGTAGCGGGCTCAACCGGGCGGCCAGTCGAACGCCCGTCCGCCCAGCAGGTGGACGTGCAGGTGGTCGACGGTCTGGCCACCCCACCGCCCGACGTTGGTCACGAGCCGGTAGCCGGCCTCGGCGATGCCCTCGCTCCGGGCGAGGTCCGCGGCGACCGCATGGATGCGTCCGATCGTCGGCGCGTCGGCGTCGGTCAGCTCGAGCGCGGAGGCGATGTGGCGGCGGGGCATGATCAGGATGTGGGTCGGTGCGCGCGGGGCGATGTCACGGATGGCGATGACCAGGTCGTCGTCGTAGACCCGGGTCGCCCCGATGTCACCCGCGACGATGCGGCAGAAGAGGCAGTCCGCGACGGCGTCGGCGTCGGCCGTCATCCGATGGTCGGCTTCGTGCTCATGAGGAAGCCGATCACCCCGACCAGCCCGGCCATGAGATACGAGATGTAGCGCTGGCGTCGCGCCCGATCGAGCCACGTCCGGTCGTCCGAGGCGGCCTTGATGCCGATGAGGCGGCGCAGGTTCGGGCGCTGGATGAAGAACGCGATCACGAGGTTGGTGAAGTAGATCCCCAGCGCCAGGAGCAGCCACGGCTGCTGGAGCAGCGACGGACCGAGCACCGTGATGAGCCCCAGACCGGTCAGCGCCAAGCCGGCGCCGATGACCACCGTGCCGTGGGACTGGGCCCATAGCAACCCGCGCACGAGGCCATGCTCGGAGTCGACGGTCGCCCGCCGCGTGCGCAACGCGAACGGCAGCAGGATCGACGGCAGGAACAGGCCGATCGCCAGCGTGATGTGGGTGGCCAGCAGGAGCGGAAACAGGCTGGGGGGCATCGCCGCCGATTGTAGGAGCGGGGCAGAAGGTTCGCCCGCGCGGTCCGCCGGACCGCTCAGGCCCACCGGGCGGTGAGCGCCACCCAATCACCCTCGACGGCACGCTCGTCGACGACCAGTCCGGCCGCTTCGAAGGCACCGCGGACCTCCGCTTCGCGATCGATGAAGATGCCCGACGCCAGCAGCAGGCCGCCGGGCGCAACCTCGTCGCGGAGCAGCGGGGCGAGCGGGACCAGCAGGCCGGCGATGAGATTGGCGAGCACGACGTCGAACGGGCCACGGCCGCTGGGCAGGCTGCCGAGGTCGGCCCGGAGCCGACGGGCGACGCGATTGCGACGGGCGTTGGCCCGGGTCGCCTCGATGGCGATCGGATCGGTATCGAGGCCGACCGCCCGCTCGGCTCCGAGGCGCAAGGCAGCGATGGCGAGGATCCCCGAACCACAGCCGACGTCGAGGACCCGAGCGGCGCCGAGCCGGCCGCGGTCGGCGATCGACTCGAGCGCCGTCAGGCACAGCCGGGTCGTTGGATGCAGGCCGGTGCCGAACGCCATGCCCGGGTCGAGCGCGAGCACCACGTCGTCGGGGGCGGACCGGTGCCGGCGCCAGGTCGGTCGGATCACCAGGCGCCGACCGATGCGCATGACCGGGAAGTGCGCCTTCCAGGCCTCGGCCCAGTCGGCCTCGTGGACGATCCGCGTCCGCAGCTCCCCGATCGGCCGCAGCCCGAACGCCTGGAGGTGCCCGAGGGCCTCGCCGACCTCGGCCGCGGCCGCCTCGGCCGCGGACGCGTCGCGCGCGGGCACGTAGCCGCGGACGACGGCCGGACGGGTGACGTCGACCTGCGCGCCGAGGCCCTCGTCCACGAGCTCGAATGCCGGTTCGACGGTCGTCCCGCCGATGGCCACACGGGCGAGGATCTCGCTGATCGTCTCGACCGCCTCGATGTCGGCCTCGACCGACAGCTCGAGCCACGCCCCGCCGGCGCGCCCCGTC
>DAIUES010000113.1:0-7758 GCA_036844985.1 Candidatus Limnocylindrales bacterium | reverse complement strand
TCCTGCGCGAGGGCCTCGACCTGCCCGAGGTCTCGCTGGTGGCGATCCTCGACGCCGACAAGGAAGGCTTCCTCCGCTCGGCCTGGTCGCTCATCCAGATGATCGGGCGCGCCGCCCGCAACATCGGCGGCGAGGTCGTGATGTACGCCGACCATGTCACCGAATCGATGCAGGTCGCGATCGACGAGACGAACCGCCGGCGTGCCGTCCAGGAGACGTACAACCTCGAGCACGGCATCGAGCCGAGGACGATCGTCAAGGGCATCCACGACCTCAACCAGCGGTTGCGCGCGGTGGCCGAGTCGACCGTCGTCTACACGTCCGAGCGGGAGGGCGGTCGACCCTTCGACGAGACCGACCGGGTCAAGGTCGAGGCGCTCGTTGCCCGGATGGAGGCGGAGATGCGCGCGGCGGCGAAGGAGCTCGAATTCGAACGAGCGGCCGCGCTCCGCGACGAGATCCAGCAGGTCCGCCTGCGCGTCCTCGAGCAGGATGCCTCGGTGACCGTCGCCCGGGCCGCCGAACGGGCGGCGTCGAAGGCGGGCGAGGGGACCGGCGGCCTGACCGGCGCCGCGGATCGTGCCCGCGGCCGCCGCGCCGCCGCCGCCGCGGAGGCCACCGCCGGCTCGATCCTCGAGGTGACGAGCGTGACCGTGCTGCCCGCCGAGGACGAGCCCGCCGAGACGCTCGACGGGCAGCCGCCCGAGGAGGAGGGAGTGGCCGCGGACTGGCTGCCCGGCATCCGCGACGAGCACGAGGACACCGGGCGGACGGCCGCCTGGCGTGACCGGCCGACCTGGGACCGGACGGTGACGCCCAACATCCGCAAGCGCACCGGCCAGCGACCCACGCGTCGGCGCTGACATCGCACGACCGGGAACTGGTGCGCCGATGCGACGGAATCGGCGTCCGGATAGATGTGGTCCCGGGCGTTCCTGACTAGATTTGTTGGGTGATCGGTGGTCTGGCTTCGATCCTTGCCGCGCAGGCGTTCGACCTCGCCGCGCTGCTGGTCGTCGGGATCGGGCGCGCGGCCAACGTGGCGTTCCTGCGCTTGGCCACCCTGCTGCTCGCCCAAGCCTTCGACCTC
This sequence comes from Candidatus Limnocylindrales bacterium, assembly GCA_036844985.1. Lineage (GTDB taxonomy): Bacteria > Chloroflexota > Limnocylindria > Limnocylindrales > CSP1-4 > SPCO01. The sequence goes on along the minus strand of DAIUES010000113.1, from coordinate 6,668 downwards.
GCGACGTTCAGCGTCATGGTCGCGCGCCACGGTCCGGCCGCCGAGGCCAACCCGATCGTGAGCGACCTGTTCGTGGCGTACGGGATGCCCGCGGTCATTCTCGCCAAGGCGGTCCTGGTCCTGCTCGTCGGGGCGCTGACCGCAGCAGCCTGGGCTCGCGGACGGCGCGGCGTCTGGTCGGTCGTCGGCGGCATGCCATTGGCACTGGGCATCGCCGTGGGCCTCATCGGCGGGATCACCAACGCGGCGACCTACCTCGCGCGCTGATCAGCGACGGTACACGAACACCTGTTCTAAACGCCGTTCTTCCGGTACACTTCGCCCGTGCCCCAGGATCAGCTCGTCGTGCGCGGTGCGCGCGAACACAACCTCAAGGACGTCACGGTCGCCTTCCCCCGCGACCGCCTCGTCGTCATCACCGGCCTGTCGGGGTCGGGCAAGTCGAGCCTCGCCTTCGACACGATCTACGCCGAGGGCCAGCGCCGCTACGTCGAGAGCCTGAGCGCCTACGCCCGCCAGTTCCTGGGCCAGATGGAGAAGCCCGACGTCGACCAGATCGACGGCTTGTCGCCGGCCATCTCGATCGACCAGAAGGGTGCCTCGCGCAATCCTCGTTCGACGGTCGGGACGGTCACCGAGATCTACGACCACCTGCGGCTGCTGTTCGCGCGGATCGGCATCCCGCATTGCCCCAACGGCCACGCCATCGAACGCCAGACGGTCCAGCAGATCGTCGACCAGGTCCTGGCCCTGCCCGAAGGCACCCGCCTGCTCGTGCTCGGGCCGCTGATCAAGGACCGCAAGACCGAGGGCGAGCGGGTCGTCGAGACGGCCCGCCGCCAGGGCTACGTCCGGGTCCGGGTCGACGGTGAGCTGTACGACATCGCCGACGCGCCCACGCTCGACAAGTACAAGCGCCACTCGATCGAGGTCGTGGTCGACCGCTACATCGTCCGCCATGCCGAGGCGCCCGACGACGCGCCGCGGGCGGCGGACGGCCGTCCCATCGACCCGGCGAGCGGCGAGGTCATCCCGGATCCCGACGCCTCGCGGCTGGCCGATTCGATCGAGACGGCCCTGCGTCTCGGTGAGGGTGTCGTCCTCATCGCGCCGGCGCCGGCGGGTGACGAACCGCCCGCCTTCGAGGAGCTGCGCTACAGCGAGAAGTACAGCTGCCCGTATGACGGCTTCACGATCGACGAGCTCGAGCCGCGGTCGTTCTCGTTCAACTCGCCCCACGGCGCCTGCCCCAACTGTGCCGGGCTCGGTACGAAGCTCGAGATCGATCCGGCGCTGTTGATCCCGCGCCCGGACCGGAGCCTCGGCGACGGCGCCCTGGGTGTCGGCGGCCTCCTGTCGACCGACGCCTCGTGGCGGATGAAGATCATCGAAGCGATCTGCACGGTGCACGGCTGGGACTTCGGCGCCCCCGTCCGTGACCTGCCGAAGGAGGCGCTCGACTACCTGCTCTACGCCAAGAAGGACCAGGAGCGGGTCCTCGTACGCTACCGCCACGAGCGTGGGGAGAGCACCTACAAGGCGAACTTCGAGGGCATCATCACCAACCTCGAGCGGCGCTACCGCGAGTCCGACTCGGACTACATCAAGGCCGAGATCGAGAAGTTCATGGTCACCAAGCCGTGCCCGGTGTGTGGTGGCAAGCGGCTGCGGCCGGAGATCCTCGCAGTGACCATCGGCGATCGCAACGTCTGGGACATCTCGACGTTGTCGATCAAGGACGCCCTGCGCTGGGCGGCCGGCCTCGGCACCCAGCTCGACGAGCGTGAGCGGACCATCGCCTACCAGGTCGTCAAGGAGATCGTCGCCCGGCTCGGGTTCCTCGTCGACGTCGGGCTCGACTACCTCACGATGGATCGGACGAGCGTGACGTTGTCGGGCGGCGAGGCCCAGCGCATCCGCCTGGCGACCCAGATCGGGACGACGCTGATGGGTGTGCTGTACATCCTCGACGAGCCATCGATCGGGCTCCACCAGCGCGACAACGCGAAGCTCATCGCGACCCTGACCCGCCTGCGCGACCTCGGCAACACCGTCCTCGTGGTCGAGCATGACGAGGAGACGATCCGGACAGCGGACTGGGTCGTCGACATCGGGCCCGGAGCGGGCGAGCACGGGGGCGAGATCATCTCCAACGGCACGCTCGAGGAGCTGCTTGCCGAGCCACGCTCCATCACCGGCGCGTTCCTGCGTGGCGAGCGCCAGGTGCCGATCCCGGCCAAGCGGCGGAAGGGCAACGGCAAGGCCCTCGTCGTGAAGGGCGCGCGCGAACACAACCTGCGCGATGTCGACCTGCGCGTGCCGCTCGGTGCGTTCGTCGCGGTCACCGGGGTGAGCGGCAGCGGCAAGAGCACGCTCGTCACCGAAGTGCTGTACCGCGCCCTCGCCCGGGAGCTCAACGGCTCTCGCGAGCCGGTCGGCGCCTTCGATCGACTCACCGGCGCCGAGCATGTCGACAAGATCATCGAGATCGACCAGAGCCCGATCGGCCGGACGCCGCGTTCGAATCCGGCCACCTACACCGGTCTGTTCGGGCCGATCCGCGAGCTGTTCGCGGCCGTCCCCGAGGCCCGCGTGCGGGGCTACTCGCCGGGGCGCTTCTCGTTCAACGTCAAGGGCGGTCGCTGCGAGAACTGCAAGGGCGACGGGATCCTCAAGATCGAGATGCAGTTCCTGCCCGACGTGTACGTCACCTGCGAGGTGTGCAAGGGCAAGCGCTACAACCGCGAGGCGCTGGAGATCCACTACAAGGGCAAGTCGATCGCCGACGTGCTCGAGATGACGATCGCCGAGGCGCTCGAGTTCTTCGGCCCGGTCCCGAACGTGCGGACCAAGCTGCAGACGCTGTACGACGTCGGGCTCGGCTACGTCCATCTCGGCCAGCCGGCGACCACGTTGTCGGGTGGTGAGGCGCAACGGGTCAAGCTGTCGACCGAGCTGTCGCGTCGGGCGACCGGGCGGACGCTGTACGTGCTCGATGAACCGACGACCGGGCTGCACTTCGCCGACGTCGAGAAGCTGCTCGAGGTCCTCCATCGCCTGGTCGACGGCGGCAACACGGTGCTCGTGATCGAGCACAACCTCGATGTCATCAAGACCGCCGACTGGATCGTCGACCTGGGGCCGGAGGGCGGCGACCGCGGCGGCCGGATCATCGCCGAGGGCACGCCGGAGCGTGTCGCCGCGACGTCGGGATCGGCGACCGGTGAGTATCTCGACCGGGTCCTGCGGGGCGAGCCGCTCGTGCCGTTGTCGGACGTGTCGTTCGCCGAGGAAGCCGGGCGCGCGCGACCCGACCGCAGTGGCGCGACCAACGGCCACGCGGCGGGCGCGGCTGTCGCAGCGACGCCATCGCGCAAGCGGGCCACCGCCGCGACCAAGGTCCGCTGACAGCGCGCCACGGCGTACCATCGCGCCCATGCCCGACATCGACTTCGCCTTCCTGGCCGACGCCGCCGAGACCATCCCGGGCCAGAAGTTCCACGTCCTCGGCGGGGGGATCGCGCGCATCGGCGGGCGACGCTTCCCGTTGCGGCACCCACACCTGGCGCTGGTGATCGGGCTGCAGGTGACCGCGCCCGAGACGGAACGCGAGCACGACATCCGGTTCGTGCTGCTCGATCCGGATGGCGCCGAGGTCGCCGGTGCGACCGGGAGTCTGGTCGCGCGCAGCCAGCGCGACGGCCGTGATGCGACCCTGACCTTCTCGATCGACCTGTGGAACCTCACGTTCCCGGCGCCGGGTGACTACTCTTTCCGCATCCTCGTCAACGGTTCTGAGCGGAAGCGACTGCCGCTGTTGCTCATCGCGCCGCCGGCCGGATCCAAGGATCCCGACGGGACCGCCGCGCCGCAGGATGGCTGACCGACTCCGAACGACCGGTCCCGCACGGCACGAGCTGCCCGTGATCGACGACCTGGGCTTGTCTGCTGCCCGCGATGCGGACCGGCTGCTCGCCACGGCCCGCGAGCGCGGCCTGGACCGCTGGGTCGCCTACCTCGAGCCGCTGCCCGATCGGCTGCGCGACGACGGCCTGGCGGGGTTGCGCGCGGCAGCCATGCGCGCCAGGGCCGCATACGGCCCGAAGGATTCGATCCGCGACGTGCTGCCGCCGTCGCTGACCGAGCCGTTCCTCGAGTCGGTCGATCGGCTGTTGCGGGAGATGAACCGGGCGGCCCACCGGCGCTGAGGCGCATGCCCGGGGCGGCTGGTGCGCATCTGGCCCAGGCCCGAGAGCCCGGCCGGCGGCCCATCCATGCGGCCGTGGCCCCGGCCCATGCACGCGGTCGTGGCCGCGGTCCGTGGCCATGGCCCTGACCGGTGGCCCGGCCGGCGACCCCGCTGCGGCCCGGGCGTTGGCCCGGCCGTTGGCCCGGCCGCGTCGTCGCGACCCTGAACAACGCCGATCAGGACGACCGTATGGCGCGTCGCCCGCGGATTCGCCCTCCGTGCCGCGTCGCCAGCAACCAAGATCGGGGCATCGACCTGCTCACTGCGGCTCCGGATGCGCGTTCTGCAGGGTGGCTGGCCATCAGACCGTCCTTCGCGCCGTACGTGATGCTGATGTTCCTCAAGCGGATGTCGGTGCAGGGCGAGGCGATTCAGGGGTTTCCCAGCCATCAAACCGTCCTTCGCGCCTTCGCAGTCGTCATACGGTCGTGGTGATCGGCGATATGTCGGTTCGGTGGTGCCTCACCGGACGCTCAGATCGTTTCGACTGCCAGGCCGAGTTCGTCGGCCGAAAAGGCCTCCAGCATGAACGGAGAGGGGCTCGACGGGTCGTAACTGAGCGTGAGCGTGCGCCGCGCCCGGGTCCAGGCGACATACGCGAGACGCCGTTCCTCTTCGAGCGCCCGTTCCGGCTCCGCCGACGCGGTCACAGCGCGCCCGCTTGGGAACCGCCCCGCGTCCAGGCCGACGACCGCGACATGGTCGTACTCCGCGCCCTTGGTCGAGTGGGCGGTCGCGAGCGACAGTCGGGCATCGTCGCGGCGCAACTCCAGGAGGCGTGCGCGAGTGTCGGCGATCGCGGCAAGCAAGCCCACCAGGTCCGTGAACGGCGCGGCCCAGGCCAGGACGGCCGTGGCCAGACCCCGTTCCGCCTCGCCGGTCTCGCCCAGCCCCCGTCGCAGCGCCCCGACCCGGACGAGCAGCGGCAGGCGGTCGTCGGTCTCGTGCGTGAGCCGCGCGAGCAGCCCATCCAGCCCCGGATCGTCGACCAGCAGCGTCACCGATGGGGCGCGGAACGACACCCCGAGCGCCAGGGCCACGACCACGGCGGGCTGGAGCTCGCGATTGGTCCGAGCAAGGATCGCCCGCGTCCCGTCATCGTCGGGCCACGAGCGCATCAACCGCTCTGTCCGCCATGGTTCGTCGTCGCGGTCGGGGGCCAGGATCACCTGGCCGGCGGCCCCGGGTCGTGCCCGGATGGTCTTGTCGAACCGCTCGCGGTTGTGCCCGATGAGGCGGACGGCACGGTCGACGACGGGCACCGGACAGCGATGGTTGACCTCGAGGTCGACGCGTACCAGTCCGGCCAACGACGCATCGAGCTGGAGCACCCGGCGGACGTCGGCCAGCCGCCAGCCGTAGATCGATTGATCGTCGTCGCCGACGAGGAAGATGCGGTTCGCCGGAGCGGGCAGCGTGAGCGCGAGCCGAAGCTGCGACCGATCGACGTCCTGGACCTCGTCGACCAACAGCTGTCCGCACCGTTGGCGCCAACGGGCGAGCAGATCCGGCTCCGCCTCGAGGGCGTCGAGCGCGCCCCGCACGAGATCGTCGAAATCGAGCCCGCCTGCGTCCGCGATCGCCCGCTCGTACGCGACGAACGCGGCAGCGACCGGGCCTGGCTCCGGATCGGCGGCGATCTCCTGGGCGGTCACGCCGAGGTCGAGCTTCAGCCGCGAGAACGCCGTATCGAGTCGGCCGTAGTCGCTGGCCGTGAGGCCGGGCCACAGCGACTCGAGCAGTTCGGACCGGTCCAGCAGTGGCTCGACCGGCCGCCCGGCGTCGCGCAGGATCTCGCGTCCGAGGGCATGGAAGGTCCGGACCCGGATCGTCCCGGCGGCGATCCCGAGGGGCGCCACGGCCGCATCGAGCCGCTCGCCGAGCTCCTCGGCCGCCCGCTTGTTGAACGTGATCGCCGCGACCGCAGCCGGTGGCCAGCCACCGTCGACGAGCCACGCGATCCGCGCGACCAGCGTCGTAGTCTTGCCCGACCCAGCCGGCGCCACGCACAGGACCGGCCCCGGTGCTGCCGTCGCCGCTGCGCGCTGGTCGGGCGTGAGCCGGTCCAGTCGAGTGACGACGCTGGGGTGGCCGGTCATGGGCACGCATCCTCGCCGGACGCGCTCACCCCGCGCTCATCAAAAGCGGTGCACGGGCGCACCGAGACCGCGAGGACGAACCGAACCCTGCCGACGAGCTGACGAATCGGGCGGTTCGGGCGCGATGGTCAGGGGTAGGATGGGCCCTCGACCCCAGGTCCGTGCCCGACATGGAGGATCAAGCCAGTGCGTTCCCCCCGCCCCGGCCACATCAGCCCTGCCCTGCGGCCGCATCGACTGACAGCAGTCGCGGTAACCGTCGTCGTCCTGGTGAGCCTCCTCGCGTCACCCTTGGCCATGGCCAGGGGCGTCGGCGGTGC
>DAIUES010000112.1:0-7812 GCA_036844985.1 Candidatus Limnocylindrales bacterium | reverse complement strand
GCTCCGAAGTCCTGCTCATCCTTATCGAGGCGTCGGCGCGCCTTGTACAGCAGCGTGACCTCCGGGCGCTGGTACGGGACACCGTCGGTCCCGGACCGGATCACCTCGTCGAGCGGTCGCCGCACGCGATCGTCCCGCTTGTAGGTCCAGGTGTCACCGTCGACCGGAGTGAGCATGAGATCGGCGATCCAGGGCGAGTACGCGTCCCGTCGGAGCCACAACTGATCGCGATCGTCTGCGAGCGCGTCGCCGGGCGGAAGGTGATGGAGCCCACCTTGGAAGGTGTCCCACAGGTGGTAGTCGTGCAGCCACTCCCGAAGTGCGGCCAGGTCACGTCGCGGGACCGCGATCTCGATGTCCTCGTGCAAGCGGCGCTGCTCGCTGCCGAGCTCGACCGACCAGCCGCCCGCGATCCACCACCGAAACGGCGCACCGGCGAACAGCCTCGCTGCCTCCGCCGGCGACAGGGGACGGATCGCGCCGTAGATGCGCTGGAACTCGTCGAATCCGATCTCGGGTTCGCGTCCAGCTGGCGGCGCCGCGGGCCGTGTCAGGCCGAAGCGTCCAGCCGTGCGAGGAGTGCCTGCGCGGCGCGCAACTCGTCGGCCTCCTCGCGTCCGAGCGTGGCGATCAGCAACCCGAGCGCCGTCCGCAGCAGCTCGCGCTCCGGGCCGTTCAGCGCGACCGTCGTCTCGGCGACCGTGTCGTCCATGCTGGTCATCGTCGGTACCTCCGTGCTGATCGCGGCCGTTTCGCCGCCTTATCGATCGCCGTCCACGCGCTCGACGGCCATGGCGACCGAGCCGCCGCCACCCAGGCACAGCGTGGCGAGACCGTAGCGACCCTTGCGTCGGTCCAGTTCGTGGAGCAGCGTCGCCACGATCCGGGCGCCGCTCGCGCCGATGGGGTGGCCGAGAGCGATCGCGCCACCGTTGACGTTGACCTTGTCCCAGTCGAACCCGAGCTCGCGGCCGTCGGCCAGGGTCTGGGCGGCGAAGGCTTCGTTGATCTCGATCAGGTCGAACGCCTCGATCGGCAGCTCGATCCGGTCGAGGAGCCGGCGGACGCCCGCCACGGGGGCGAGGAACAACCACTTGGGTGCGACCTCTGCCTGGGCGTAGCCGACGATCCGTGCCAACGGCGTCAGGCCGAGACGATCGACGGCCCGCTCGCTGGCGACGACCGTGGCGGCGGCGCCGTCGGTGATGCCCGGCGCGTTGCCGGCGGTGACCGTGCCTTCGGTCGCGTCGCCGCGGTCGTCGCCGTCGGGCAGCGCGAAGGCCGGCTTGAGCCGAGCCAGTGCTTCGGCCGTGGTGTCGCGGCGCGGGCCTTCATCGGTCGTGACGACGGTCTCGCGACCCTTCGCATCCGGGACGGTGACGGGGACGATCTCGGCATCGAACCGCCCGCCATCGATGGCGGCGATGGCCTTCTGGTGGCTCGCCAGCGCGAATCCATCCTGGTCCTCGCGGCTGACGTGGTCGCGGATCGCGACGCGCTCGGCATGGGTGCCCATGTGGCAGTCCTCGATGCCGCACCACAGCCCGTCATGCACGGTCGAGTCGATAAGCGTCGCGTCGCCGAGGCGAAGGCCGAACCGCGCGCCCGGCAGGACGTACGGCGCCTGGTTCATCGACTCCATCCCACCGGCGATCACCAGCTCCGCGTCGCCGGCGCGGATCTCGGAGGCCGCGAGCATGATCGACTTGAGGCCCGAGCCGCACACGCGATTGATGGTCGTGGCGCTCGTCGTGTCGGGCAGGCCGGCGCGGAGCGCGGCCTGGCGGGCGGGCGCCTGGCCGACACCCGCCTGGAGCACCTGGCCCATCAGCACGTCATCGACCTCGACCGTGGCCGGATCGAGGCCGGCGCGCTCGACCGCCGCACGGATGGCGACCCCGCCGAGCTCGATCGCCGGGACCGTGCTGAGCGCCCCGCCGAACTTGCCGATCGGGGTGCGGGCCGCGCTGACGATGTAGGTCTGACCGTTGGGCTGCTGATCCATGATCGGGAGTCTACGCCGGACGTCGCGATGAGCCGCAGGTGAGGGCTGCCGGACAGACTCGGGGCCGTGGATGATCAGCGGATCGGGAGCGTGTTCCGGGCGCTCCGACAACGCCGCCACTGGCGGCGATCCGACCTCGCCGGGCGGGCTGGCACGTCGGCCACGACGGTCGCCCGCATCGAACATGGCCGTCTCGGCTCCATGCCGATCGCCACGCTCCGACGCGTGGCCGAAGCACTCGGGGGGAGGCTCGACATGATCGTGCGCTGGCAGGGCGCCGATGTCGGCCGGCTCCTCGACGCGCGCCATGCGGCGATGCATGAATCGATAGCTGCGCTGATCGGCAGCCTCGATGGCTGGCAGTTCGAGCCCGAAGTGTCGTTCTCGATCTCCGGCGAACGGGGGATCATCGATATCCTCGCGTGGCACCCGGGTCGGCGGATGCTCCTCGTCATCGAGCTGAAGACCGAGATCGTCGAGGTGAGCGGGTTGCTCGGATCGATGGACCAGCGCCGTCGACTCGCCCGCGAGATCGGAACGCGGTTCGGGTGGGATGCACTGGCGGTCAGCAGCTGGGTGGTGGTGGCCGACAGTCGCACGAACCGACGAGCACTCGCTGCCCACGCCGGGGTGCTGCGCGCGAAGTTCCCGCTCGACGGCCGAGGCATCCGGCGCTGGCTCCGCGACCCGGTCGGCCGCGTCGACGCGCTGAGTTTCCTGCCAGAACGGCACGCGGCGGCGCTTCGACGGCCTGTCGCCCCGACCCGGCGCGTTCGACCGCGGTCTGACCGGAACGGCGAGCACGAACCGCGCTCGGTGGCGCCCGCGGAACCCGGCGATCGACCCGGAATCCGGTCACGCCGCCTGCCGAAGCGGCACCCGGCGCCGATCTGTCAGGAAAGGCAGGCAGCGGGCAGTGAGGGGGCGGCGGCCCGGCGGGCACGGCACAGCCCGGGCGCCCGGCCCCGCGGGGCTACGCCTCCCGACCCGCGCGCTTGAGGACCTCGCCCGCCACGATCTCGCGGTGGATCTGGTTGGTGCCCTCGTAGATCTGGGCGCCCTTCGCGTCGCGCATCAGCCGCTCCATCCCCGTCTCACGCGAATAGCCGCTCGCGCCGAACAGCTGGACCGCGTCGGTCGCGACCCGCATCGCCGTATCCGAGGCCGTCCACTTGGCCAGCGACGAGACCTCGGCGAGCGGCTCGCCGCGGTCCTTGGCAGCCGCCGCGGCGCGGGTCAACGCGCGTGCCGCAGCCACGTCGCGGGCCATCTCGGCGAGCATGAACCGCAGGCCCTGTTGATCGGCCAGCACGCCGCCGAACGCCTGACGCTCACCGAGGTAGCGGGCCGCGGCCTCGACACCCGCACGGGCCAGCCCCACGCACGCCGCGGCGATGGAGATGCGGCCTTCGCTCAGCGCCGACAGGGCGATCCGATAGCCCTCCCCTTCGCCGCCCAGACGATTCGCGATCGGGACCTCGCAGTCCTCGAACACGAGTTCCGCCGCGGGACACGCCCGGATGCCCATCTTCCGCTCGTGAGCGCCGAACCGGAACCCGGGGCTGCCCTTCTCGACCAGGAACGCGGTGATCCCGCGCGGGCCGGCCGTCGGGTCGAGCGTGGCGAAGACGAGATAGCGCTCCGCCTCGGGCGCGTTGGAGATCCAGATCTTCGTGCCGGTCAGCCGATAGGTGTCGCCATGGCGTTCGGCGCGCGTTCGCAGGGCCGCCGCATCGGACCCGGCGTGGGGCTCGGTCAACGCGAACGCACCGAGCGCCTCGCCCGCCTGCATGGCCGGTAGCCACCGTGCGCGCTGCTCGTCGGTGCCCCAGGTGACCACCGGGTACTGCGACAGGATGTGCACCGACAGCGACACGGCCATCGCCATGTCGACCGCCCCGAGCTCCTCCATGACCAGCGTCCAGCCGACGTACGAGAACCCGGCACCGCCGACCGACTCGGCGAACGGCGCCGCGGTCAGGCCCAGCGAACCCATCGCCCGGAACAGCGAGCGGTCGTAGCGTTCCGCCTCGTCACGCTCGATGGCTCCCGGACCGACCTCCCGCTCGGCGAACTCGCGGGCCGTGGCCTGGAGCAGTCGCTCCTCGTCGGTCAGGGTGGCATCCACGCGGGCTAGGATAGCCGGGTGCGACACGCTGACGCGCTCGAGGGGCGGCACGACGAGGTCACGCCCCTCGACGTGCTGCCGGGCATCGCCGACATCGCGCGGATCATGGCCGACGCCATCACCGTGACCGACGTCCATCGGCGGGTCGTCGTCTGGAACGACGCGGCCAGCAAGCTGTACGGCATCGCCGCCGCAGAAGCACTCGGCGTGCCGATCGAGGACCTGTTCGACTCGACCGTCGTGGCCGGCACGAGCACCGCCGCCGCGCGGGGCATGGCCATCGAGCGCGGGACGTGGCGCGGTCGCGTGACCGACCGTCCGCGGCTCGGTCGGCTGGTCGGCCACGAGATCGTGATCGACGCGGTCATGAGCCGAGTCGACGGTCGCGACGGCGAGGCCGTCGGCATCCTCAGCGTGCGGCGCGACATGACCGACGCCGTCGGCCTCGAGCGCGAGCTCGCAAGCCTCGGGTCACTCACCTCGGCGACGGGCGAGACGCGATCACGGGAGACGGTCGCGCAACGTGCGCTCGAGGTCATCGCCTCGACCACGCGAGCCGATCACGGCGGCATCGTCGTTGCCCAGGGCAAGGCCGGGCGGCTGCTGGCCGGCCAGGATTTCCCGGCGCGACTTGCGGGCATCGTCGATGTCCCATGGAGCGACGTTCCGGTCATCCGCGCCGTCGCGGCGCCGGGTCGGGTCGTCAAGGGTCCAGTCGATCGACTGCCACTGACGCCGGCCACCCGCCGCGCCTTCCTCGAGACCGGGATCCGCTCGCTGCTGGTCGTCGGCCTCCACCGCGAGGATGAGCTCGTCGGACTGCTGACCATCGGCTGGACCGACCCCGACGTCCCGCTGCCGTCGGATGGCGCCACGCTGCTGATCGCGGCGACTGTCGCCCGCAGTCTCGAGAACGCCCGACTCGTCGAGGAGGTCGTCCGGCGGGCCGACGCCGAACGGGCGACGACCACCCGACTGCGGCGCCTCGATGAACTCACCCGCGTGGGCAGCCACGTCCAGACGCTCGAGGAGCTGGCCGAGCGGTCGGGTCGCCTCATCAACGCCGCGCTGGGCGGGGCCGGGGCCGCGTACGCGATCCTCGCGGCGGACGGGGAGTCGTTCGCGACGAACCGCCTCGTCGACCTCCAGCCGGCCCTCACCGAGCGACTCGCTGACGATCGACCGGGTCTGCGCCCGGCCATCCGCCGCTGGCGCGCCGGCGAGGGTGCCTTCGTCGAGTCGTTCGCCGTCGGCGTCATCGCGCCCGAGATCGTCGAGATCGCCGGCGAGGCGGGCATCGTGGCCTACGCCGGCATCCCGATCCGGGTGGGTGACGCCGTCGGTGGCGGCATCGCGGTCTACTTCGATCGCCCGGTCGCCGAGCTCGACCTCGACCGCGGGGCGCTCGAACGGGTCGCCACGATCGCATCGATCTCGCTCGAGAACTTCCGGCTGCGTGATCGGCTGGTCGATTCGGAGCGGCGCTACCGAACGATGTTCGAGGAATCGCCGGACGCCATCCTCGTCACCCTGACCGACGGCACGATCGTCGACGCCAACGACGCGGCCGTCCGTCTGTTCGCCGCCCAACGCGAGTGGCTGCTCGGTCGTCACAGCGGCGAGCTGACCGTCGCCGATCCCGGCGGCGCCGATCCGGTCACGGCGGCCGCCCGGGTCGGTGGCTCGACGACGGTCCGAGCGGTCGGCATCCGGCGCGACGGCAGCCACTTCCCCGAGGAGGCGGTCATCGCGTCGATCGAGCTCGCCGGCGAGTCGCGCCTGCTCGTGCGGATCCACGATCTCACCGACCAGGAACGACTGCAGTCCGAGCTGATCCAGGCCCAGAAGATGGAAGCGACCGGACAGCTCGTATCGGGGGTGGCCCACGAACTCAACAATCCGCTCGCGTCGATCCTTGGCTTCAGCCAGCTGATCCGGCGCGATCCGACCCTGCCGGACGGTCTTCGCCACAACGCGGACCTGCTCGTCGAGGAAGCGACCCGGACGCGGCGCATCGTCCAGAATCTGCTTGACTTCGCTCGACAGCGACCGCCCGAACGTCACCCCACGTCGATCCGGGCGCTCGTCGACAGCGTGCTCACCCTGCAGTCCTACAGCCTCGGCTACGGTCCGATCGCGGTCGAGGTCGACCTTCCCGACGATCTGCCGCCGGTCGAGCTCGATCGCGGGCAGATCCAGCAGGTCCTCGTGAACCTCACCCACAACGCCATCTACGCCATCCGCCACGGTGGCGGCTCGCGGCTCGGGATCAGCGCCCGGCGGGAGGGCCCGCCGACCGATGCGCGGGTCCGCATCACGGTCATGGACGACGGGTCGGGCGTCGCGCCGGAGGACGCGGGCCGCGTGTTCGAGGCGTTCTTCACGACCAAGCCGCCGGCGGACGGCACCGGCCTCGGACTGCCGGTGTCGTACGGCATCGTCCGATCGCACGGCGGTGAGCTGCGCTACGTGCCGTCGGCCTGGGGGCACGGTGCGGCGTTCACGTTCGACCTGCCGGTGCGGGCCACGTCGCCCGAGATCGTCGTCGCGCCGCCATCGGCAGCGCCGGTCGGGCCCGCGGCGCCCGCGGATCAGGCGGACGACCAGGCCGAGCCGACCGGGTCACACGGACGGGTGCTCGTGCTCGATGACGAGCCCTCGATCCGGACGTTCCTCGACCAGGCCCTTCGCTCGCTGGGCTATCGAGCGGTCGTTTCCGCCACCACCGACGAGGCCGTCGAGCGCGTCGGCGACGGCGCCCTGGCCGCTTTGTTGGTCGACCACCAGCTCGACGGCCAGTCAGGCATCGCCGCCTTCGAGCGGATCGCGGCCGCCCGGCCCGACCTGACCGAGCGGTTCGTGATGATGAGCGGCGACGTGCTGAATCCGGCGCTCGAGGCGTTCGCGTCCGAGCATCGCGTCCGGCTGCTGGCCAAGCCCTTCGATCTCGAGACGCTCGAGCGCGTCCTGCTCGAGGTCGCCCCGGCCGACGGTCAGGTCCGCGGGTAGGTGTAGAAGCCCCGCCCGGTCTTCTGCCCGAGATGGCCGGCGGCGACGAGGTCGAGGAGCACCTGCGGTGGCCGGACGTGGTCCTGGCCCAGGCCATCCTCGAGCACGCGCATGATGCCGAGGCAGACGTCGAGGCCGATGAAGTCGGCAAGCTCGAGCGGTCCCATCGGGTGGTTCAGGCCGACTCGCGCGCCCGCGTCGATGTCCTCGGCGCTGGCGACGCCCTGTTCGAGCGCCCGCATGGCCTCGGCCAGCAGCGGCATGAGGACCCGATTGACGATGAAGCCGGGGGTGTCGGCGGAGACGATGACCTGCTTGCCGAGCGCGGCGGCCAGGTCGCGGACCGTGGCCACAGTCGCGTCGTCGGTCGCGTCGGAGCGGATCAGCTCGATCAGCGGCATGACCGGCACCGGACTGAAGAAGTGCATCCCGAGGAATGCCGGGCGGCGCTCGCGACGGACCGCGGCGGCGAGTCGATGGATCGCGATCGAGCTCGTGTTCGAGGCGAAGATCGCACCCGCGGGGGCGTGACGGTCGAGCTCGCGCCACAGGCCCGACTTGACCTCGAGGTCCTCGAACACCGCTTCGATGACCAGGTCCGCGTCGGCGACGGCGGCGAGATCGGCGCTGGCCCGGATCCTGCCGAGGGTCGCGTCGCGATCGGCCGCGT
>DAIUES010000111.1:0-7839 GCA_036844985.1 Candidatus Limnocylindrales bacterium | reverse complement strand
AGGGTGAGTGTCGCCAAAAGGTTAGGCGTCATCCGCACGAACTCGAACAGGATCGACAGCAACGGCCGATGACAGCCCCGCGACAGGACCCGCAACGCGAGCTGGTCGAGCAGGAACACCGACCCGAAGGCGACAGCGAACGTGACCGGATCGGCCGTGATCGGTACCGCCCCGGTCAGGATGACGACGACCGGCAGGATCAGGTACCCGAGTGACCGCCAGGCATCGAACCAGCCCAGCAGGGTCGCGGCGTAGGTCAGGCGCTGCGGGATGGTCAGGCCGGACACGATGAGGGGGTTCTCGGTCCGCAACACCTGCATCGCACCGGTACCCCAGCGATGGCGCTGGAGCTGGTAGGTCGCCGCGTCGGAAGCGGCCAGGCCCCGGGCGAGGACCTCGTTGTGGTAGACGGTCCGCCAGCCGCGGCGGTGCATCCGGATCGTGGTGTGGATGTCCTCGGTGATGGTGTCGGTGGCCACGCCGCCCACGTCGCGCAGGGCGGCGACGCGGAGCACGGCCCCGGTCCCGCACCAGAACGCGCCACCCCAGCGGTTCTTGCCTGGCTGCAGGATCCGGTAGAACAGGACCTGTTCGTGGAACCGTTGTCCGCTGTCGGCGGGGGCGTCGCTCGCTGCCCGGTTGACGCCGCCTGATTCATGCTCGAACGAGTCGACGTTGTAGAACTCCTGGGGCGTCTGGACCAGCGCGACGGCCGGGTCGTCGAAGTAGCCGAGGGTGCGGGTCAGGAAGTGCGGCGGCGTGACGTGGTCGGCGTCGAGCACCGCGATGTAGTCGACGTCGATGACCGTCAGGGCGTGGTTGAGGTTGCCGGCCTTGGCGTGCTCGTGGGTCGGGCGGGTGAGGTAGTGCGCGCCGAGCTCCTCGGCCAGTCGCGCCACCGCGGGCCGGTCGCCGTCGTCGAGCAGCCACGTCTCGTGCTCGACGTGCATGGCCATCGCCGCGGCGACGGTCGGCATGAGGACCTCGAGCCCCTCGTTGTAGGTCGGGATCAGCAGCGCGACGCGGCCGGGTGATGTGGTCACGGAGTGACTGACGGGAAGCCGGTCCACGTCCCACAGGGAGAACGTGAAGAGCCCCAGGCCGAGCGCGGCGTGGACCTCGAGCAGGAAGAGCGGGATCGATAGCCACCAGACGTCGAGGGCGATGGTCGACGACGCTCGCCACACGAGGTAGGCACCGGTCGCCGCCAGCGCGAGGACGGCGACGGCCCGGATGGCCGTGCGACGTGCGCCGGTCTCCGGCAGTGGCAGGTCACGACCGGGCAGGGTCGCGCGCAGCCAGCCGATCGGGACGGCGGGGGAGGGGTGGTGCGTCACGGCACCGATGGTCGCCGTCGCCTGCTGTCGCCGATATGGGACGGATGGGTCTGCGGACGGGCCCCGATGGGACCATCGCGCTATCCTGCACGCCCATGGCCCACCTCATTGACCTCGAGACCCCCACCGAGAAGGCCTTCCTGATCGCCGTCGACACCGGCGCCGGGGATGGCTGGACTGCCCAGGATTCGCTCGCTGAGCTGGCGAATCTCGCCACGACCGCGGGCGCCGAGGTCGTGGGTGCCGAGTGGCAGAACCGTCGTCACGTCGACCCCAACTGGTACATCGGCAAGGGCAAGGCCGAGGAACTGGCCGGGGCCAGGCGCGAGACCGGGTTCGGTCTGCTGATCGCCGACGACGAGCTGTCGCCGGCCCAGCAGCGGGCGCTGGAGGAGCTGCTGCGGGTCAAGGTCATCGACCGCAGCCGGCTCATCCTCGACATCTTCGCGCTGCACGCGCAGACCCACGAGGGTCGTCTCCAGGTCGAGCTCGCCCAGCTCGAGTACCAGCTGCCGCGCCTGACGAAGATGTGGACCCACCTGTCGCGCACCCAGGGCGGCATCGGTTCGCGCGGACCCGGCGAGAGCCAGCTCGAGACCGACCGGCGGATCATCCGCACCCGCATCGCCAAGATGAAGGACCGCGTCGAGCAGGTCCGCCAGCAGCGCTCGACCGCCGCGCGTGGCCGCGACCGGCGGTTGTGGCCGACCGTCGGCATCGTCGGCTACACGAACGCGGGCAAATCCACGCTGCTCAACACGCTGGTCGGCAGCGAAGTGGCCAAGGCCGAGGACAAGCTGTTCGCGACGCTCGATCCGACGAGCCGCCAGGTGAAGCTCGGAGACGGTCAGACCGTGATCGTGACCGACACGGTCGGGTTCATCCACAAGCTGCCCCACCAGCTCGTCGACGCGTTCCGGGCCACGCTCGAGGAGGTCAACCGAGCCGACGTCCTGCTCGAGGTGGTCGACGCCGCGGACGCCCACATCGAGGAGCACCGAGCCACCGTCCAGACGGTCCTCGACGAGCTCGGGGCCGGCGACAAGCCGCGGCTGTTGGTCCTCAACAAGGCCGATCTCGTGGAACGAGCCGCGCTCGATGGCTCGGGCACGGCGCCGGTCATCGCGGGAGCCGTCCTCGTCTCGGCGCTGACCGGGTTCGGGATGGACGCCTTGCGAGCCGAGATCGCCGTGGTCCTCGCCTCGCTGTGGGTCGACACCGACGTCCGCATCCCGTACGCGGCCGGCGAGCTGCTCGCCCGCGTGCGCGAGCGCGGCACGGTCGAGATCGAGTACGGCGAGCGGGATGTGCGCATCCATGGCCGGGTCGCGCCGTCGCTTGCCGGCGAGCTGACTGCCGTCGCCGGGCACTGGACTGCGGCGATCGACGGCGCGGATGGGACGGGCAACGGCCACGTTCCGACGTCGACGGGGAGCGGCCTTCCCGCCTCGACGCGTCCGCCGCGGGCCTGAGCGCCGGATGGCGCCGCGCCGGATCGGCGGCCACGGCCGGGCGGACGCAGGAGAAGCGGTCACCTGGACGTCCGCTGCGGGTGCGCGCGGGACGCGCTGGCGTGAGGTGATCCGAACCGCCGAAGGACGCGTCCGGACGGTCCTCCTGGAGGAGTCGACGGATGGCGCGCCGACCCGGCTGGAGATCGCCAGCGTGGCGGGACTGCTGACGATGCACCCAGGACCCGACGGCTCGTCCATCCACGGCAACGTCGTCTCGGCAGACGGGGTGCGCCACATCACGCTCGGCTGGAGGGTCGGTCACGTGCTGCTGGTCGCCGGCTCACCCGTGACCGCGGCCGTAGGGCTCCGGGGGCAGTTCCGCGCGATCGCGGTCGGCGGCACCGCCGCGGCCGCTGGCGTATGGGTCGACGACGCCCTCGAGCCCCATGTCGGGCGCTGGGCCGTCACCCGCGTCGACACCGGCGTCTGGCGACTGGAGGCCGACGACGGATCGCCGGCGTTCGACATCCGGGTCGATGCGGAGGGGCTGCCCGTGCTGGATGGGGCGTCGGCGTGGCCGCTGGAGACCTGACCGTGGATACGCGGTGGACAACCCTCGTCAGAACCACGCATCTGCGATGAATCTCGTGGATAAGTGGGTTGTCGCGGTAACGGGCGGTCGCGTACAGTAGGTCTTGCCTGAAGGGGCCACGGACATCTAGTGATCTGACCGGTGTTTACATTGGTTGGGCCATCTAGTGATCGAGGTTCCTTCGGGCGTTTTCGTGTGTCCCGCACGCCCGGGGAGTCGAGGCCCGATGGCGGGTACCATGCGGGACGTGTCACGCCCGTCCCCGCAGCACGCCGCCGGCGGCTTTCGCCCCGACATCCAGGGATTGCGGGCCGTCGCGGTGCTCCTGGTCCTCGCCTACCACGCCCGGCTCCCGGGGATGCCCGGTGGGTATATCGGGGTCGACGTCTTCTTCGTCGTGTCGGGCTTCCTCATCACCGGCCTCATCGTCCGTGAGCTGCGCACGACGGGGACCGTGTCGCTCCCGGCCTTCTATGCACGACGGGCGCGGCGGCTCCTGCCTGCAGCCCTGGTCGTCATCGTCGCGACCGTCGTCGCGTCGGCGGTCCTGCTCCCTCCGCTGCGGGTCGTCGACGTCGCGGGCGACGGGGCCGCCGCAGCCGTCTACCTGAGCAACATCCGGTTCGCCGCGCAGGCCACTGACTACCTCCAGGCAGAGCTCGATCCATCGCCGCTGCTGCACTTCTGGTCGCTCGGGGTCGAGGAACAGTTCTATCTCTTCTGGCCGGCGCTGCTCCTGTTCGCCGCCGGCGCCCGGGCGAGCCTGCGGCGGATCTCGATCGCGGTGATCGCGGTCGCAGTCGGCTCGATGGCGCTGTCGCTGGCCTGGACCTCGAGCGATGCCCCGTTGGCCTTCTTCCTCCTGCCGGCGCGTGCCTGGGAGCTCGCCGTCGGGGCTGCGCTGGCCCTCGCCGTCGGGCGGCTCGCCCGGCTGCCGGCGCCGGTCGCCACGACATCGGTGGTGGTCGGTCTGGTGCTCATCGTCGTGGGCGGGATCACGCTCGGCCTCGACACGCCGTTCCCGGGAACCGCCGCGCTGCTACCGGTCGGGGGCGGGGCGCTCGTGATCGCCGGCGGGATCCGTCAGCCGCTCGGGCCGGCTTCGCGCCTGCTCTCGCTGCCACCGATGCAGTGGGTCGGGGACATCTCCTACTCGCTGTACCTGTGGCATTGGCCGTTGCTGGTCCTGCCCGCAGCGGCGATCGGCGCGCCGTTGCCGGGCGTCACGCGGGTCGTCCTCCTCGGGCTGACGTTCGTCCTCGCGGCCGCCAGCCGGCGCTGGATCGAGGACCCGATCCGGGGCGGCGGCCTGGCGCTCCTGCGTCCCAGCCGTCAGCTGGCGGTCGCCGGGGCGATGAGCGTGGTGGTCGCCGCGGTCGCGCTCGGATCCGGGCGGGTCGTGGCGCCCCCGACCGTGGCGGAGGCACGGACCCCGGTCGAGGTGGTCCTCCCGACGCTGCCGCCGCCAGCGACCGCGTCACCCCATGCGTCGTCCGGGTCACCAGGGCCGTCATCGCCCGCCGCGCCCGCCGCGACGCTGCCGCCCACCCCGTCCGGCCCCGTGCCCGCCGACCTCGTGCCGTCGCTCGCGAACGTCCGCGCCGACATCCCCGCCGTGTACGGCGTCGGCTGCCACGCTGAATCGGGCGAGACGAAACCCGCCACGTGCGAGTTCGGCGCGACCGAGTCGACCCACACGGTGTTCCTCATCGGCGATTCGCACGCCGCGCAGTGGTTTCCGACGCTCGACCGACTCGCGCACGAACACGGCTGGCGGCTGGTGTCGCTGACGAAGTCGGCCTGCCCGGCGGCCGACCTGCCCGTCTACCACACCACCCTCAAGCGCGAGTACACCGAATGCGCCACGTGGCGCGACGCCGTGCTCGAGCGTATCCGCACCGACCGACCGGACATGGTCGTCATCTCCGACAGTCGCGCGGGTCAGCTCCTGGTCGATGGGGCGCAGGTTCCCTCCACGACCCGCGACGACCTGTGGGCCGTCGGCCTCCAGCGCTCGATCGACGCGATCGCGACGACGGCCCGGCAGGTGGTCGTCATCGGCGACACCCCGAACCCGGCGGGCGACCCGCCGGTCTGCCTGTCGGACCACCTCGATGACGCGCTGGCCTGCGCCACGCCGGCGTCCAAGGCGCTTGCCCCGAAGCGAACGATGACCGAGCGCCGGGTCGCCGAGCGCGCCGGAGCGACGTTCATCGACCCGAGCCCGTGGCTGTGCCCGACCGATCCGTGCCCGGTCATCATCGGGCGCGTGCTCATCTACCGCGACGGCCACCACATGACGACGCCGTTCGCCGCCGCGCTGGCGCCCTACCTCGATCCGTTGCTGCCGGCGCTCGAGCCCTGATCCCGCGGCTTCGGCCGTGGCATCATCGGTCGATGGACGCATCGCCGATCGTCGACGTCCCGGAGCTGTCTCCGGCCGCGATCCGCGCCGCTCTCGACACCATCGATCCGGTGTTCACCGCCTCGGCCCAGTTCGTCCATGACGGGCTGACTGCACGGCTCGGCGCACCGGTCGTGGTCAAGGTCGAGACGGTCAATCCGATCCGCTCGTTCAAGGGGCGCGGGACGTGGGTGGCCGTCCATGCGTTGGCGGGGGAGGGGAGGATCGGGCCTGGGCGGGCCGTCGTCGTGGCCTCGGCCGGCAACTTCGGTCAGGGCGTCGCCTATGCGGCTCGCTCGGTGGGCGTGCCGGCGATCGTGTTCACGTCGCGCAACGCCAATCGGGCCAAGATCGCCCGGATGCGTGGACTCGGCGCGACCGTGCTCGAGTCGGGCGAGGATTTCGACGACGCCCGGAGCGCCTCCGAGCGTCACGCCCTCGAGCATGGCCTCGAGCTGCTCGTCGACGGCGACGACGTTCGCATCTCGACGGGCGCGGCGACGCTGGCGGTCGAGCTGACCGATGCGATCGAGGCCGGTCGTCTGCCGCGCCTCGCGGTGGCGTCGGTGCCGGTCGGCAACGGCGCGCTCATCAACGGCGTCGGGTCGTGGCTGCGCCACGCGGCCGGCGGATGTCGGGTGGTCGGCGTCCAGGCCGAGGGTGCGGCGGCGATGACCCGCAGCTTCGAGGCCGGTCGGCCGATCGACGGCGACGCGGCGGCGACGTACGCCGACGGCATCGCGTCGCGGGTGGCGATCCCGCGGGCGGTCGCGCTGATGGCCGGCCGCGTGGACGCGATGCACACGGTCGACGAGGCCGCCCTGCGCGCGGCCCAGGCCGAGCTGACCGAAGCGCTCGGGATCACGGTGGAGGGAGCTGCGGCGGCGTCGTGGGCCGGTCTGCTCGCCGCACCGAAGCCCGACGGAGCGGCGCTGGTCATCGTGACCGGCAGCAACGTCTGAGGACGCCTTCGCGGCGGACATGTTGTAGTATGCAACAACGATGATCACCGTTCCCGAAGCCGCACGCCGGGCGGGCCGCAACCCCGAGACGATTCGGCGCTGGATCCGAGAGGGCAAGCTCCCGGCTCGCAAGGTCGGCACGCAGCACGTCCTCGAGGAGGAGGATCTGGCGGCCATCCTCGGCCGCTCGGCCGAGACCGGCCCGTTACCGCCGGCGTGGACGACGACGACGTGGGGCGGACCGATGCCCGACGTCGTCACGGCGGTCAGACGGTCTCGGATCGGCCACTGAGCATGCGCCTGGTCGTCGACGCCACGGTGATCGTCCAGCTCGCGCTCTCCGGAGGCTCGCTCGGCCCGCTCGACGGTCACGAACTCCTGGCGCCGCCGTTGCTCGCCTCGGAAGTGACCTCGGTCCTGGCGGACCTGGCGTACCGGTCCGAGATCCCCGAGGCCCACGGACGCGCTGCCGTCAGGGTGGCTGACGCGTTGCCGATCACCTACAGCCGGCCCGACGGCCTCTCGGAGCGGGCGTGGGACATCGCCCGAACCCTCGGCTGGGCCAAGACGTACGACGCCGAGTACATCGCGCTCGCGGCGATCAGCGAGGCGCCGTTGGTGACGCTCGACGAACGGCTGCGCCGTGGCGCAGGGCACCTGGTGTCCATGCCGTCACCGGCCGACCTGGGCTGAGAACCGCATCACGGGTCCTCGAGGCGTCGATGGGACGTTGACAGTACTTCCGATAAGGTGAGTTATGTCTGGAGTGACCTCGTGTGATCAATCCGGCTAGTAGTCGTCCCACGCATCTTCGGCTAGCTGACGAGTGAAGTACTCGGTGGCCGACTCCAGATCTGCGTCGTCATCTGTGAGGTCCACCGTCGCCAAGTCGGCGAGCGCGAGTTGGTCGGCGTCAAGACGCAGTTCGCATACACCACATGTGAAGCCCTTTGTGAAGAGCCGGACTGAGCTTACGTAGGCTCCGGCGACGTAAGCCTCTCCGCCTTCGGTATCCCAGTCCGCCTCCCAATCAGGCTCCGGCTCGCCTTGCAGCAGGTTCTTGCCAGAGAACTCGGCGATGGTCTGGCCG
>DAIUES010000110.1:0-7864 GCA_036844985.1 Candidatus Limnocylindrales bacterium | reverse complement strand
CGCTGCGGTCCACGCGGTATCCTCGGATCGTGGTCCGGTCGCTTCCTCGCAAGGTCCAGCTGGCGGAGCTGCACTGCCATCTCGGCGGGGCGGTGACCCCCGCGATCATGTGGGGCATCGCCCACGCGCAGGGGATCAAGCTCCCGACGAAGGACTACTGGGAGTTCCGCGACATGATCACCGTGTCGCGCCGCAGTCGGAGCTTCGACGGGTACCTCCAGCTGTTCCACTGGACGGAGCTGATCCAGAGCTCGCCGATCGCCGTCGAGCGCGCCGTCTACGAGGTCGTTGGCGGCGCCTACCGCAAGAACAACGTCACCACCATGGAGCTGCGCTTCAACCCGATGAAGCGCAACCGCGGCGGTGAGCAGGACCTCGACCACATCATCGCGGCCGCCGTGCGCGGCATGGATCGCGCGACCCTCGAGTACCCGATCAAGCCCGGCCTGATCTTCTGTCTCGATCGGGCGTTCCCCTACGAGCTCAACGAGATCATCGCGGAGAAGGCGATCTCGTGGCGCGATCGGGGCGTGGTCGGCATCGACATCGCCGGACCGGAAGCGTCGACCTTCCGCGTGGCCGACTATCGGCGGCTGTTCCGGCGAGCCCGCCAGTACGGTCTCGGGCTGACGGTCCACACCGGTGAATCAGGCCCGGTCGACGAGGTGGCGCGCGTCGTCGAGCTGCTCGAGCCCGACCGCATCGGCCACGGGGTGAAGGCAGCCTACGACCCCCGGGCCATGGCGATGATCCGCGACCGCGGCATCGTGCTCGAGCTGTGCCCGAGCTCCAACCTCAACACGCGCGTCGTGTCGGGCTGGGACGAGTTCCGCTGGATCTTCGACACGCTGCGGCGCAACGAGGTCCGGTTCACCATCAACACCGACGGCCCGGAAATGCTCAAGACCTACATCCGCGATGAGATGGCCCAACTCGGGCGACTCGGGATCCTGTCGGTCGAAGACCAGATCCAGGCGGCCGAGACGTCGATGGCGGCGTCGTTCGTGCCCAACGTCTCGGATGTCCCCGCGGCAGGGGTGGAGCCCGCCGCGCGCGTCACGGTCGAGCGCGAAGAGGCGTAGGCGCTGGTGCGCACGGCGCCTATGCCATGCGGCGACGCACGCGCACGAGTCCCGCATCGTGGAGCGCCTCACGGAGCGGCCGAAGCGCGCTGCCAGTGAGCCCCCCGACGATGCGCGTGAGTCCGTCCTCCTCGAACGCGCGAACGGCGAGATGTGGCTGCTGCCTGACGTCGCCCTCGGGCGCGGCGCGGAACAGTGCGCGTCGGCCGCAGGTCAACTCAAGGATGGCCCGTTTGGGCCATCCCACGGCGAGCCGCGCCATCACCGGCTCCGGCACGGGCGCGTCGAGCAGGTCACGGGCCAGAGCAAGGATCACAGCACTTGCCGTCCGTCCCCCAGCCTGGCCCGCCCGTTCCAGATAGGCGTCCCAATCGAGGCTGGCACCTTGGCGACGAAGCACTTCGGCGACGTCGGCCACCCAGCGCAGGAGCAGGTCCGAACGGGTCCGATGGATCGCGAGGTGTAGGAGCATGTCTTCGGGCGCCAGGCTGCGGATCGACCGACGCTGCAGCGTCGCGTCGACGGCACGCTGCCACAGCCCGTCCGTTCCCATCCGCCGCTCGCTGTCCGCCCACAGGGCCCAGTGCAGTTCGAGGCGGATCGCATCGCTGCCCCGGCCGAGCTGCCAGGCCGGATCGTGGAACTGGTGGACAAGGGCCTTGTAGCGCGGCTCGGCGCGTTGCGCGAAGCCCTCGCCGCGTAACACTGCGCGCGCCGCCGGCATGTCGGTCGGGCGGACGAGGACATCGAGATCGGCACACGGGCGCGCGCCGATGTCGCCGTACAGCTGCTCCGCCACCACGAGCCCCTTGACGGGCATGGCCTCGATCCCTGCGGCCCCGAGCGCCCGCAGGGTCGCGAGCAGGACCTGCGCCAGCCGTGCATTGGCGCCGAGCGTCACGTGTCGGCGCTTGGTGACGCGCGCCCGCCACGCTGCTGGGACGGCGTCGCCCGCTGCGAGTGGCACCGTCGTCGACACGAGGGGCACGACCTCGTGAAGATGGGCGAGCGCCCAGAGCCGCTCCCAGTCGATGCCGCTCGCGACGACGGCGGCGAGCCGCTCGCGTGCACCGCCTTCGAGGGACGTCCGCGCGGCAAGGCACAGCACCTGCTCCTCGGCGGGGAGATGGGCGAGTGGGTCGGTCGGCACGGGCGGGTCAGTACTGGGCCAGGCTGCCGTCCGTCCGAGCGCGCCGGATGGCGAGCCCGAACGCGACGAGACCGATGGCCAGCCACAGTGCGGCGACGATGGCCAGCGCTCCCAACGAGCCGGCGAGCTCGACGACCCCCAGGCCTTCCAGCATCGCGCCACGCAGGACCGCCAGGCCGTGGGTGATCGGCAGGAGTGTTCCCACAACCTGCAATGCCGGGGGCAGGACGGCAACGGGATAGAACGTGCCGCCCAGGACGACCGACGCACCTCGCAACGCCCAGCCGACCGGATTCCCGCGCTTGATCACGAGCACGGTCGCCCCAGCGAGGAATCCCATGCCGGTGAAGCCGACGACCATGACGAGCAACCCAAGGAGGGCCGCCGGCACGTTCGTCCTCGCCAGGTCGACACCGAGGAGCACGCCCAGCACGAGATAGGCGAGCGCTCCGAGACCCGCGGACGCCTGCAGCCACAGCGTTGACGAGGTCAGGAGCGTGACGAGCCTCGATGGGCCGAGCAACATGAGTTCGAGTGTGCCAGTCGTCTGGCTTTCACGGATGGCTCCACCGAAGGTGCCAACGGCGGCGCTGAGGAATTCCTGGGCGACGATCCCCAGCAGCACGAACCCGAAGTAGCTCCCTCCGACAGCGGTCAGCGACGGGGCGGCCGCATCGAAGGTCCACCTCAGGAAGAAGAAGATGCCCACCGTGACCACCGCGGACGCAACGCGCAGGATCAGCCCGGCGCGGTAGCTCGTCTCGATCCGCCGATCTCGCCGGAAAAATGCCCGCGGGACGAGCGTGGCCTGGGCGAACGAGGGAAGAGGCCGCGCGCCGGAAGTCATCGGGCCGGGACCGGGATGGCGGCATGTGCCACGCCGGGAGGCGCCCCCAACGTCCGGATGTAGATCTCCTCGAGCGACAGCTCGCCCGTTTCGCAGGCGAGGATCGCCACGCCGGCCCCGACCAGGACCCGGAGCAGGTCGGCCAGGGCGTCGATCGATGTCAGGTTGAGGCGGATGACCACGGTCGCGCCGTCGTGAGTGCCCGGCTCCAGCGCGCGCGACGTCATGGCTGCGACGCCGGCAAGTCCGCTCAGGAGGATCGCGGGGTCGGCCGGCAGATCTCGCAGCCGCAGTTCGCAGCGGGTGCCATAACCGATGGTCCGACGCAGTTCCGCGACCGTACCCGTGGTGACGATGCGCCCGTCCTGGATGAACGCCAAGCGGTCGCACAGCTCCTCGGCCTCGGGCATCGAGTGGGTCGCCAGGACGACCGTGCGTCCGAGTTCGCCGACGACGACGTCGGCGACGAACTGCCGCAGTCGCGCAGCTGAGATCGGGTCGAGCGAGCGGGTGGGTTCGTCCATGATCAGGATGGAGGGCTGGTCGAGGAGCCCGCGCGCGATGGCCAGCGCCTGGCGCTGGCCCGTCGACAGCGTGCCGAACGGGCGATCGAGGTGCTCGTTCATGCCGAGGCGGGAGGCCAGCCGGTCGATCGCCGCGGTGGTCGCGGTCGCATCGAGGTGGCGTAGCGCCGCGAAGAAGTCGAGGTTCTGTCGCCCCGTCAGACGCCAGTAGAAGGAGCGCTCATCACCGTTGACGAGGCCGATCCGGGACCGGACCGCGCGCGCCGAGCGAGTCACGTCGAGGCCATCGATCCGTGCCCATCCCGATGTCGGCAGGAGCAGGGTGGTGATCATCCGGACGAGGGTGGTCTTGCCGGCACCGTTCTGGCCGAGCAGGCCGAACACTTCGCCGGGCGGGATGGACAGGGTGACATCGTCGACGGCGAGACGGTCGGGTTCCTGCACTCCACCCAGCACCGTCGAGCGCAGTCGACGGGCGCTCCGGAAGCGCTTCGTCAGGTGCTCCGTCTCGATCGCCGGGGTCATGGGTCCTCTGGGTCGATGGGCTGAGCATCGAGCGGGGGCGTCGGCGCCCCCGCTCGAGTGAATGAAGACTAGACAGGCCGTTCCACGATGCCGTACTGCATCGCAACGGCAGCCTCGACGGTCAGCTCCTCTTCCGAGTAGCTGGCGACGATCTCGGGGGTTTCATAGGTCATGGGTAGTTCCCTCCTGGGATGGACGATCAGCTGAAGACCTCGGTCTGGGTGCCGTACGTCATCGCCACGGCCGCTTCCGCGGTCAGCTCCTCCTCCGAGTAGCTGGCGACGATCTCAGGGCTCTCGTATGTCATGTGCTGTCACCTCCTTCCCGCCGAACCTCCCGGTCGAACCGGGGCATCAGGGCCGTGATCACCCGGGTCGGGACCCGGGACAGGGAGATCACCGCGCCTTGGCCGGCGCGGCGCATGCTTTCTGAGACCCAACCCCGCCGCAGGGCGCGAACACCGACGCCTGCGGCCCGACCGCTCGGATGGGAGACGCGGGCGATCAACAACCCCCGGCGTCGCCCGATGGCTGAAGCGGCCAGGCGACCATCCGGGCGGATGACCGTGCGAACGATGCCGAGGACGTCCGATCCGGACAGGTCGGGGTCGAAGAACGCCTCGTTGTCGCCCCGTGCCACCAGCACGTCGCCGGCAGATCGCGAGCGGCGCGCGACGAGTCGATGGGCGAGCACGCGATCCCCACGACGGAACACGATCACGGAGCCGACAGCTGGGGGTCGGCGCCCGAATTCGACAAGCAACCGACTGCCGGCAGGGATCAGCGGTTCCATGCTTGTGCCGCTGGCGGTGACCCACGTGGTCGTGCCGACGGCCCGATGCTCCTCGAGCGATCCATGGCGGGTGATCGCCACCACGTCAGTGCTGCTCATGACAGCGTGGCCAGCCAGTCGCCGACGGCCAGCGCCGTGCGATCCAGCTCACCGGCGCGCAGGCGCACGGTCGGCACGCGCTCGACGATCCCCGACAACCGCCGCAAGGTGCCGTCGAAGTCGCGGACCGCAGCTGGCGTGCCGCGCAGCAGCTCCATGCTCGCGAGGGCCGGCGAGATCGGGCGGATCTCGGGACCGCGCGTGGGGTCCGGGTGGCCATCGAGCAGGACCACGAGCGCGAGGCGCGACGGGCCGCCCAACCGAGCGCCAAAGGCGATCTCGAGGTCGTCGGCCGACACGGACCATTCACTCTCGCCGCCGAGCACAGACCGGGGTCGCGCGCGCAGGAATGAGAGTTCGGACAGCAGGTCGGCCGTGCCCGGACCGACGTGCAGCGCTCGCGGGTATGGGAGCACCGTCCTGTCGTCCGGCGCGACAAGGGCGACCTCGTCGGTCAGCCAGACGGCGCCTCGTCGGATCAGCCCCAGGGTGAGCGTGGTCTTGCCCGACCCACTCCGACCGGACAGCAGGACCGCTCGACCGCCGATACTGACGACGCCGGCGTGGGTCCCCATGATCCCGCGCGTCGCGAGGCGGTCGAGCACGGCCTCGACCACTCGGTCCAGGAGGCCGAGGACGGCACCGACCTCGTCGTCTACGGTGGCCTCGCGACCGCGGTGGTCGGCCAGGCGGTAGCGCCCGCCCTCGTGCCACGCCGCGATGCGGACCGGATCCTCCCCGCCGAGATTCGGCCGATCCGTCGTCGCAAACGCGGCGTAGGACTCGGCGACCGCATCGATGGCCGGGCGGACGTCACCCTCGACGACAAGGTCGACGCCCTGGATCGCATAGCGCCCGGGACTTCCAGAACGTGCCGGGGCAACGGCGGACGCGTGGATCACGGCGCGACCGGTTCCAGCAAGCCAAGATCGCGGAACCCGGTCAGGACCCGCTCGACATCGGCACGGACATCATCCGAATCCAAGCCGTACGGGGCGGCGAAAGCGGTCAGCAATTCGTCGAACGGCCGTCCATCGCACAGCTCCCAGACCCGAGCGGCCGAGGCATTGATGACGTGCGCACGTCCGGCCAGTCCGTCATGCAGGATCGCCTCACGCCCGACGCGCTGGAGCGTGACGTCCGCGCGCGCCGTCGCCGAGGTGGTACGAACGTCCCCCATCGCTGTCTCCCCCTGAGGTTGAGCGCGATTGTGCGCGGGACCGAACGCTTGCGTCGAGCAGACCGGACCTTCTGGTGGTGCACGCTAGCACCGGGAGCCGCGCGATCAGTCCGTCGTGCCGCCGACCCGGTAGGTACAGCACCGGTCGCCTGCGGCGATGTGCGTCTCGCGGACGACACTCGTGCCGAGGATCTCGCGGAACAGGTCGAGCTCCGCCTGGCACGCGGCGGCATGGTCGGCGGCCACGCGGTGGATGGCGCAGTTGCGCTCGACCAGGCGGATGACCCCGTCAGCTCCGACCACGGCCTCTGCGAGGTAGCCCTGCTCGTCCTGGATGACCGCCAGCTCGCGGGTGCGCTCGACCAGCGACGCGTCATCCGACACGCGCTCGGCGATCCGCCGCCGGACGCGGTCACGGGTCAGCCGCTTGCGCTCCTCGAACACGTCATCGATCAGGTCGTCGCCACCGATGGCGTGGATGGCCGCCAGCAGCCCGCTGGCCAGCCCGTCGTAGTTCGTCGGAAAGAGGTCCTGTGCCGCCGGCGTGATGTCGTACACATGGCGCGGCCGGCCTACGCCGTGGCGGATCGCCTCGCGCGCCACCAGCCCGGCCCCCTCGAGGCCGTGGAGCTGTTGGAGCACGCCCGTCCGGCTGACCCCGAGGGCGGCCGCCAGGCGCTCCGGCGAGCTCGGGCCGTCATGGCGCAGACGGAGGAGGAGCTCGCGCCGGAGGGTCGACGACCCGGCGACCGCGTCGACGACGGTGGCGGTCCCGTCGTGGTCGGCGGGCGCTATGGGCGACGGGCCCCCGCTCGCGCGGGGCGCGGGGCGCGGCTCGGTCATCGTGGCCGAAGGCTAGCACCGGCACCGCCGACGTGCTGTGATGGTAGGCTCGGCCCGATGGACCTCGACCTTTCCGCCGAGCACGCGCTGCTGCGCGATACGGTCCGCGAGTTCATGACGACCGAGGTCGCCCCGGTCGTCGAGGAGCACGAGCGCGAGCGTCGATTCCCGGTCGACATCGTCCGGCGCATCGGCGAGCTTGGCTGGCTCGGCATCCCGATCCCGGAGGACGAAGGCGGGGCCGGCCTCGACTATCTCGCCTACGCCATCGCGGTCGAGGAGATCGGCCGGGTGTGGGGCTCGCTCGGGCTGATCGTGGCGGCCCACACGAGCCTCGGCTGCGGGCCGCTGCACCTCGCCGGTACGCCCGAGCAGAAGTCGACCTGGCTGGTCCCGATGGCCAGCGGCCGGGTACTCGGCGGCTACGGTCTGACCGAGCCCGGGGCCGGCTCCGACGCGGGTGGCACGCGCACGACGGCGCACCACGAGGACGGCCCCGATGGCGGGACGTGGGTCCTCGACGGGTCGAAGCGGTTCATCACCAACGCCGGTCAGGCGGGCACGTACATCGTGACCGCCAAGACCGGGGCCGATGCCGCGGGCCGCCCCGAGATCAGCGCGTTCATCGTGCCCGCCGACACACCCGGGTTCAGTATCGGGCGGCTGGAGGACAAGCTCGGCCTGCACGCGTCGGCGACCGGCGAACTCCTGTTCGACGGGGCGCGCATCCCGACCGCGAACCTGCTCGGCGAACAGGGCGACGGGTTCCGGACGTTCCTCAAGATCCTCGACGGCGGACGCGTGTCGATCGGTGCGTTGGCG
>DAIUES010000109.1:0-7910 GCA_036844985.1 Candidatus Limnocylindrales bacterium | reverse complement strand
CGAAGGCCGGCTCGACCGCCCACTTCGAGGCGCCGGTCGTGACCGAGCGGATCGTCGCGTCGGTCGAAGGCCGCGAGCCCGCCGGCAAGCATGCCGACTACGAAGGCCGGGTCATGTGCTTCTTCGAGATCGGTGACGGCAAGGGCACGATGCTGCGGTTCGACTACGACCATCCGCCGCGGCCGCCGCGCCCGAACCAGCTGTGGCACCTCGGCAAGATCGTCTTCAACAAGACGTATTGGCACACGGTGCCGCGCGGCCGCATCTGAGCGGTTCGTCGATCGCGGCGGGCGGGTCGAGGGGGCCCGCCCGCCAGGTCGGTCGCCCGGATTCGCGCCCGCGATCGGCGACGCGGATCAGCGACGCGGGACAGGGACCAGCGCGACCGAGTCGCGGACGCGCCGGACCGCGTCGGCGATGGCCATCGTGAACGCGTCCATGCCGGCGATCACCGGCCAGCTCAGCGAATCACCGAGCCCGAAATCGACGCCGCCGATGGCGACCACGATGCCCTCGAGCGGTCGTCCGCGGATCATCGACGCGACGCCGATGGTCTCCGGGATCGACAGGGCGTGCGACGACCGGGGCCGGATGCCCGATTCGCGCCCGGCCAGGCCACGGAACGGGATCTCGACGATCCAGCCCGGATCGATGCCGACCGCCGTGTCGACGACGATCGCCCCGGCCCCCGCCGGCACCGCCAGCAGGTCGTCGATGTCGAGCTGACCGACGACGCGGATGCGCACGTCGTCGGGCAGGGCGTCGGCGAGGCGGGCGACGGCCGCGATGGCCGCGCCGTCGTCGCCCCGGTCGGGCGCCCCGCAGGCCAGGATCTCGACCCGGATCGTCGCGACGTGATGGACCTCCGGGCTGAGCTCGGTGACGTCCGGTTCCGGGGCGAATGGCCCCGCCGGCAACAGGGCAGTCATGACAGTTCCTCCACCTGGACGTCCAGGAAATGGGTGGCACAGCTGATGCACGGGTCGTAGCTGCGGATCAGCTGCTCCATCAGGTGGGTCACCTCCGCCCGCGGCCGGCTGAGGACCGTCGGAGCGAAGGCGGCCAGGTCGGCTTCGATGGCCGCCTGGTTCTGGCTGGTCGGTGGCACGATCCGGGCGTCCGTGACGCAGCCACGCTCATCGAGCTCGAAGCGCTGGAACAACATCCCGCGCGGGGCCTCCGTCGCCCACGCGGCTCGGCCCGCCCGAGGACGCCATGCCACGGCGGCCTCGAGCGGTGGTTCGTAGGCCGCCACGATGTCGATCGCCTCGGCCACGGCGTGGACGAGCTCGACCGCCCGGGCGGCGATGCTCCAATGGGGTTCGTGGGCGATCTCGTCCGCCAGCCCGAGGCGGTCGAGCGCGGCCGCGGCGCGCGGATGGAGCCGCTCGGCGTCGAGCGTGACCCGGGCCGACGGCCCGAGCAGGTACGGCCGACCGTCCGAGGCGTGCGCCTGGAGGGCATGCGACCAGGCCACCTGGCGCTCGTCGAACATCGTCTCCCATGCGTCGGCGGCAAGATCGATCCCGTCGTTCGACACGATCCGGCCGTGGTTCATCGGGTAGGCCGCCGGGTCGCGCAGGGCGACCAGTCGCATGTCGCGCCGGAACGGCGGTGGCTGGAGCGTGGCGACCAGGTCGATCGTCGCTTCCGCCAGCTCGAGCGCCTCGTCGAGGTCGCCGCGCAGCGCACGGATCTCGTCGCGCCGCAGGATCCGCGAGAAGCCCCCGACGCGAACCGACACCGGGTGGATCGCCCGTCCCCCGATGGTGGCCACGATCCGGTTGCCGGCACGCTTCAGCCGGAGGCCGTCCTCGACCGCCGACCGGTGGTCGCGGGCAAGGTCCAGCGCGCTCGGGTAGCCGAGGAAATCGGGCAGGTGCAGGAGGTACAGGTGGAGCGCGTGGCTCTCGATCCATTCGCCGCAGTAGAACAGTCGGCGGAGGGCGGCCACCGCCGGGTCGATGTCGATCTCGAATGCCGATTCGGCGGCGTGGACCGCGGTCATCTGGTAGGCGACCGGACAGATGCCGCAGATCCGGGTGACGATGTCGATCACCTCGTCCATCGTCCGCCCGACCACCAGCCGCTCGAAGTAGCGGGGTGCCTCGAAGATCTCGAGCCGGGCCGACTCGACGACGCCGTCGCGCACCTGCAGGTGGAGCGAGCCTTCGCCCTCGACCCGGGTGAGGTTGCGGACGTCGATCGTCAGGTCGGCCACGTCCGGACCGCCGCTGAGCTGTTCAGTCGTGTGCATCGATGGCCTCCGGGGGCGGCGTGCCGTCGATCGGGCCGGGTGGTCCGCCGGCCGCGTCGATGACGGCGCGGAACGGCGGCGACCAGGCGTTGAACAGCGCGAACGAGCGGGCGATCTCGGCCGGGACCTGGTCGCGCTCGAGCCAGCTGGCGAGCCCCGCTCCATTGGCCGACTCGCGTGGACCGAAGCAGCCGTAGCAGCCACGCCCGTAGGCCGGGCACAGGGCGCCGCAGCCGGTACGCGTCACCGGTCCGAGGCAGGTGATGCCACGGGCGACCGCGACGCACACGATGCCGCGCCGCTTGCACTCGGCACACACCGCTTCATCGGGCAGGCCGGGGCGACGACCCACGAGCAGGGCCGTGACGAACTCGCGCAGCTGTGCCGGCGAGATCGGGCAGCCGCGGATCTCCGCATCGACGGCGACGTGGTCGGCGATCGGCGTGGCCGTGGCTAGCGACTCGACGAATGACGGGTCGGGGTAGACGAGCTGGCGCACCAGGTCGTGATCGGCCCAGTTGCGCAGCGCCTGGATGCCGCCCGAGGTCGCACAGGCGCCGATGGTCACCAGCAGGGTCGACGCCGCGCGCAGCCGGACGATCTCCTCGGCCTGTTCCGGGGTGCTGACCGAGCCCTCGACGAACAGCACGTCGTACGGGCCGGATGAGCGTTGTGAGGTCGCCTCGGCGAACTCGACCAGATCGACCCGTTCGGCGATCGCCAGCAACTCGTCCTCGAGATCGAGCAGCGTCAGCTGACAGCCGTCGCACGAGGCGAACTTGACGACGGCGATGCGCGGCCGAGCGGGGACCGCGGTCCGTCCGGAGGTCGATGCCGCGAGCGTCATCACAGGCCCTCCGTGGTGAACGCGTCGCCGAGCTCGGCGACCGAGAAGACCGGCCCGTCGCGGCACACGAAGTACGGGCCGAGCTGGCAGTGGCCGCACAGCCCGACGCCGCAGGCCATGTTTCGCTCGAGGGTGACCCACGTCCGATCGGCCGTGAGGCCATGGGCGGCCAGCCCGCGGACGGTCGCCTGCATCATCCGGTCGGGGCCGCAGATGAACGCGCTGGCGCCGGCCCCGTCCCAGGTCGCGTGCTGGAACAGCTGGGTGACGACCCCGACCCGGCCGAGCCAGTCGGGCCCGGCGCGATCGACGATCTCGGCGAATTCGACATCCACCCGCCCGGCCAACGCCGCCAGCTCCGTCGCGAACAGGCGATCGGCCGGCGTCCGGGCACCGTGGAAGATGCGCACGGCTCCGAACCGCGCCCGCTCGCGCAGGACCGCATCGAGCACCGGGCGCAGGGGCGCCAGGCCGATCCCGCCCGCGACGATGACGACGTCGCGACCGTGTGCCTCCTCGATCGGCCACGGCCGACCCATCGGGCCGCGCAGCGAGAAGCGTCCGCCTGGACGCGCAGCGGCCAGGCCGGCCGTCGCCGGCCCCACGTTGCGGATGGTCAGCTCGAGGGCGTCGGGCAGGATCCGCGAGATCGAGATCGGCGGTACGGACTGGGCTGGCTGGGCGACCATCACGAACTGGCCGGGACGTGCAGCGAGCAGCGCCGGATCGTCGGTCGCCAGGCGCAGCGTGACCGTGTCGGTCGTCTCGCGGCGGACATCGGCGATCTCGGTCTCGACGTAGCGGGCCGGTTCGACGGTCGCCAGCGGCGCCGGGGCGTGCCCCTCGGGCGGGGCGAGCGGCCACGGGATCGGTCCGGCCGGGGCGTGCGGCGGGGCCACGGCGAGCAGTTCCGCGCGGACGTCGATGCCGACCGGACACCAGGCGATGCAGCGGCCACACCCGACGCAGCCCGACGATCCGAACTGGTCCCACCAGGTCGAGAACTTGTGGGTGAGCCACTGGCGATACCGGTCGGCGACCCGCGGCCGGAAGTTGGCGTCGCCTGCGACCCGCCCGAACCCCAGGCTGAAACAGCTGTCCCAGGTTCGGTCGGTCGTGGCCGCCTGGCCGTCGAGGTCGGACGCGACGCCGACGCTCGTGCAGAAGCAGGTCGGACAGACGAGCGTGCAGTTGGTGCAAGCCAGACAGCGCTCGGCGATGTCGGCCCAGTGCGGGTGGTCGATCGCGGCGCGCAGTCGTTCAGGAAGACCGGCGGTCGGCACCGGGTCCCCGATGCTGTCGCGCAGTGCCGCGACCTGGGCCCTCGCACGGCCAGTCTGGTCGCCGCTCGCAACCTCGAGGCGGAGCGCGTCGACGACGGTCTGGCCGGCCCCGCTTTCGGCCCGCACGACGAACCCCTCGTCGAGCTCGGACAACACGACGTCGGCACCCTCGCCGACCTCGGGGCCGGTCCCCATCGAGGTGCAGAAGCAGGTCGAACCGGCGACGGCGCACTCCACGGCCACGACGAGGGCCGCATCGCGTCGGGCCGCGTGATCGACGTCACCGGCCGGGCCGGCTCGCATGACCCGGTCCTGGATGCGCAGGGCGGCGAGCTCGCAGGCACGCACGCCGACGAAGGCGAGCGGTGGTGCGTCGGGTCTGACCGCGGCGACCGTCGGGCCGAGCGGGGTCGGGACGCTGGTCGTGAGCGGGATGCGGGCCGGGTGCGTGTAGCGTTTCCACGCCGTCGGGCCGATGCCGTAATCGAACGCCCGCTCGCGCTCGTCGTGGGCGAGGCGGTAGGTCCCGGGCCCCGTGTCCGCGGTCCAGCCCAGCGGCAGCTCGGCCGGATCGTCGATCTCGTCGTAGGTGACGGCGTTCTCCCGGACCGTCGGGCCGATGACGGCGCGACCGGTCGCCTGCAGCGCGCCGAACAGGCGTCCGAGCTCGGCTCGTGGCAGGAATCGCGTGACGTCGTCGACGACGGGCGCGTCCGGCAGGGTGGTCATGCACGCTCCTCGGCAGTGGCATACAGGTCGAGGAGCTGCAGGCGGGTCGCCACGAGGCGGCTGGTCACGGCCTGGAAGAGCCGCCGATAGATGGCGGCCGCGAACTCGGGATCGGCGGCGAGCGCGTCGAGCAGGCCATCGCGCTCGAGCAGCACGGCACGCGTCGGGACCTGCGCGACGACCGACGATGTCGACGGATCGCCGAGCGCCGCGGACCAGCCGAAGATGTCGCCCCGATCGAGTGTCATGAGGGTGAGGTCCGCCCGCCCGGACAGGTGGGTCTGGAGCGCGACGCGCCCATCGAGCACGACCCCGAGCTCGAGTGTCGGCTGGCCTTCGCGCAACACCGTCCGGCCGGCCGGCAGCTCCTCGATGCGGGCGATCGCGGCCAGCCGCTGGCGCGCGGCGGGTGACAGGTCCGTGGCGATCCCCAGGGCGGCGAGTTCCGCGACGGGATCCGCTTCGAGCGTCATGGCCGGCTCGTCAGCGGTTCGCGTCGCCGGCCAGCGCCGGCAGCCAGCTGCCGACCGTGGCCATGAGACCGGATCCGGTCCCGCACAGGACCCCCTCGAAATGGCCGGTACTCAGACCGCGGTAGGCCGGGCACACCCAGCACACCTCCAGGTCGACGATCCCGCGACGTGGACAGACCACCTGGCCGGCCTCGACCGTGAGGACACGCCCTTCGACGCTCGTTCGGCGATGCGGCGACCGGGTTCCCATGGTGGACCTCCTCGAGGACGATGGTCGGTGGCGGGGGAGGCGCCGTTCACGGGCCACAAGTCACCATCGGGCGAGCCGCCCGGCCCGAACCCCGGTGGGCATCCCCGACGGGCCATCCCGACCCTCGGGGATGGGTCGCTCGGCACTGGGCTCGGTGGGCCACCGGGCGCATCGTTGCGTGGACATCCTTCGCACGAGGAATCCAGCCATGACGCGCACCGCCTTCGCCAGTCATGCCACGCGTGCGTTCGCCGAGCACGAGCACGTCGAGCTCCGCCCCGGCATCGACCAGATCCGGGAGGCGGCGATCGCGCTGGGCGAGGGGCCCCGGCCGGAGGCGGTCGAGCAGGTGCGTCATGCCTGTCGCTGGATCGATCTCGTGCTGACGCCGCACATGGCGTGGGAGGAGGGTTGGCTCTATCCGCAGCTCGACGAGCTGGCGGGCACCGACTGGGCGACCCGTTCGATCCGGTTCGACCATCGCCAGATCGCCCGCCTGGCGGGCCGGGTCCGCGATCGGCTGGTCGAGCTCGGACACGCCGATCTCGACCATGCCCGCGTGGTGGAACGCGATCTGCTCGCACTAGGGACCATGCTCGATGCCCACCTCGAGCGCGAGGAGCGGTTCCTGCTGCCGCTGCTCGACGGGGAAGCCGTCGGCGCTCAAGGGGTCCATCGATGACGCTCGACACCGCGATCAGGGCTCCCGAACCGGTGGCGCGCGGCGCGGACGACGCCACGCTCCAGGTCGCGGCGCGGCGGTTGGCCGGCTGGGGCTTCCTGGCTGACCCCGACCTGCCCGATCGGCCCGGGCCGGCGTCGCTCATCGTCGCCCTCCGGCGCACGCCGACCTTCGAGCACTACGACCCTGAGTTCGTCGAGTTCTGGGCGAGCACGTCGGCTCGTGGCAGCCGCCGCGACATCACCCGTCGCTCGAAGATGCCGCTGCGCACCGAGTTCTCGTGGGGCGAGATCCGGATCACCGACCGGCTCGGGGTGTCGAACGAGTACCTCGCGTTCGGCGGGCGATGCGTCGCCGACGTCATCGACGACACCGTCATCGTGAGCTTCGAGTCGTCTGCCCCGCTGCTCCGTCGAGGCGGTCACTCCCAGGGCTGGGACGAGGGCGCCGATGCCGTCGGGGCGTTCTTCGGACGTCTGCTCGTCACCGTCGATTACGTGCCAGGGTTCGAGGCGATGCTGGCTGAGGCGACCCCCCTCGCCCGGTACGCCGCGTTCCTGCGGGACGCCACATCGCGCTACCGGCGGGCGCACCTGCTGACCGGGATGGAGACGCCGTTCGCAGCCCTCGCCCGGGTCGAGGCCGAACGCGTGCGCCGGTCGGACCCGAACGCCTGGGACGACGGCGGGCGTCTGCTGGAGCACCTCGGGCGGACCTGAGCGCGCGACCCGAGTGATGGGCCGGTCCGCCCGGTGCGTTGGTGTCGCCCGGCCCTGTCGCTTCCCGCCGCTGCGCGCGACGATCGTCATCGAACGGTGCCTGAGTGGACCCGGGTGGGCCATGAGGCAGCCGTGACCGGGGCCGCCGGCCTCGCCGCTGGCGGCCCGGTCCTGATGACGTTGACCTCGGGAGGAGCTCGGGCATGAAGAACATCCTGGTCGCCTACGACGGACAGCCGCCCGCCAAGCGAGCACTGGAGCTCGCGATCGATCTCACCAAGAAGTTCGACGGGGCGCTCTCGGTCGTCAGCGTCGTCCCGCTGCATCCGGCCCGGATCCCGATGGACCCGTGGGATGACCGGACCGCCCACGCCGAGCAGCTGCTGGAAGCTCGCCAGATCCTTGGCGAGCACGGCGTCGATGCCGAGATGCTCGAGCCGGCCGGCGACCCGGCCAAGGCCATCGAGCGGATCGCGGCAAGTGGCCACTTCGACACCGTGGTCGTGGGGTCGCGCGGCCTCAACGCCGTGTCCCGGCTCCTGCAGGGGAGTGTGTCCGAGCATGTGGCGATGCATACCGGCGCGACGGTCGTCATCGCGCGCTGACGCGGCCCATCGCCGACCTGCCTCGCGGTTCGCGCTCTGGCTGACCGCGGTCCTCATGACGGCGT
>DAIUES010000108.1:0-7924 GCA_036844985.1 Candidatus Limnocylindrales bacterium | reverse complement strand
GCGGCACGGTCAACACGTCGAGCTGGCGTGCCTCGATGAGCGACAGCAGCAACGCAAGCGGTCCGTCGAACGCGGCGAGCTGCACCTGGGTGGCGGCCTCGGGACGGCCACCAGCGGCGTCGAACCGGACGGCCGGCCGTGTGGGTGGTTCCCGATCCATCACCGGCACGCCCGGCGATCCGGACGAGCCCGGCGTGCCCAGTGAGCCCGGTGAGCGGGTGTCGGGGACGTCGGGGGCCATCAGTTGGCCTCGTCGGCGAGCTGCAGCCGTCGACCCGCATCAGGGTCGATCGGGGCGTCCTGATGGCGGATCAGCTCGACGGTCCGCGGCGAGCAGCCGGCCTCGGCCGCCAGGCGGGCCGACACCTCGGCATGCTCGCGCAGGCGGGTCAACGCTGGCCCGAAGCCGGGCACCGATCCGGCCACGCTCCAGACCCAGCCACCGTACGCCTGCCCCAGCGAGTAGGCCACCCGTGGCCAGATGCCGGTGTCGCCCTTGCCGGCGTCGTGGAGCAGGCCGGCGAGGATGAGCTCGGGGTCGTCCACGCCGTCTGACCGGAGCGTGGCGACGACGTCGAGCCCGTGGCGCCGATCGGCGATGTGCATCGCGTCGAACAGCTCGAGTTGCGGGCGGGACAGCCAGGCAGCCAGTCCGGTGCGCTCAGCGGCGGACACGCTGGCCCGACGATGCGCCCGGAACTGGCGGACCTTAGCGGCCCACCAGGAGGCTGAAGAGCCCATCGAGGATCGGTCCGAGCACGCGTGCGCCGATCGAGTTGCCGGGCGGCACGAAGAACAGGATCAGCAGCAGGATGAACCCGTACTGCTCGAGGATCGGGCGCCACTGCCAGGTCTGGCGCGGGGACAGGAAGGCGAACAGCACCTTCGATCCGTCGAGCGGCGGGATCGGCAGCAGGTTGAACACCATCAGGACCAGGTTGATGAAGATGAACAGCTGCATCGAGAGGTACACGAGGTCGGGCACCGACACGAGCAGCTCGGGGTTCGCCTCGAGATAGCGCAGCGGGAGCGCCACGATGACGGCCAGGATCAGGTTGGAGATGGGGCCGGCCGCGGCCACGATGGCCTCGCCCCGATTGCCGCCCTGAAGGTTGGCCGGGTTGACAGGAGTCG
This sequence comes from Candidatus Limnocylindrales bacterium, assembly GCA_036844985.1. Lineage (GTDB taxonomy): Bacteria > Chloroflexota > Limnocylindria > Limnocylindrales > CSP1-4 > SPCO01. Next base: position 6,790 of record DAIUES010000108.1, on the reverse strand, counting down.
GCTTCGCCCAGCCGAACCCGAATCCCGACCCGATGAACGTCACCGCCAGCAGGATCCCGCCCAACGGATCGAAGTGGGCGATCGGGTTGAGCGTCAGGCGGCCCATGAACCGGGCCGTGCTGTCACCGAGGCGGTAGGCGGCCAAGGCATGCGCGAACTCGTGGACCGGGAAGCCCACCAGCAGCATGATCGCGACGACGATGATCGAGGCGAGGGTACGTTCGTCCAAGCAGCACCTCTAGGGGTCCCGCGTATGGTAGCCGGGCGGACCGTCCGGACGCGGACGACAGTCGCGCGATGACGTTCAGCGCTACAGGCGACTGAGCAGGTCGTCCTTCTTGTGCTCGTACTCGTCGGCGCTGATGGCGCCGCGATCGCGCAGGTCGGCGAGGTTGGCCAACGTGCGGGTGACCTCGTCGGACGTGAGCTGGGCGGTCGGGCGCGGGACCGCCGTCGAGACCGTGTCGTCCGGTCCGGCTGCCATCGGCGCGGTAGTCGTCATCACCGGTGCGGACGTCGTCGGCGTCATCGGCGCGGGCTCGGTCCGCAGCGGCGGACCACCCGGATAGCGGCCGGCGACATCGAGCTCGTACTCGTGCTTGGCGTCGAGCATCGCCTTCTTGAACGCGACCGGGTTCACCAACATCCGGAACTTCGAGATCCCGCTCTCCGATGCGGTCAGCACCTCGAGGTCGCCGAAGCCGAACATCCGCCCGAAGACCGACTGGGTCAGGACCGCGTCGTTGATCTTCTCGAGCGACGAATCGATCGAACGCTTGTTGAGGACGCCATCGACCTGGATGACCCGCCGGTTGGTGAGGACGTACTCCTGGTTGAGGTAACGCAGCGTCGTCCAGGCCAGCAGCGCCACCCCGCCGACGAACAGGACGATCGCCACGATGTTGAGGATGTCGCGGGCCGGCGACGTCAGGGAGTTCCCGAAGATCGCGAGGACGATGCCGACGATGACCGCGAGGATGGTGTAGCGGGCGCCCCACACGAACACGAACCAGTGCTGCTTCTCGCGATGCATGACCCGTTCGCCGGCCGAGAGCAGGTCGTCGGCGTAGCTCATCGTTGGCTATCCCTCCTGGCTCAGGCCCGTGGATGGGCCCGGCGATAGACGTCGCGGATGCGTTCCCCGGTGAGATGCGTGTACAGCTGCGTCGTGGAGATACTCGCATGCCCGAGCAACTCCTGGACGACCCGCAGATCCGCACCTCCCTCGAGCAGATGCGTGGCGAACGAATGGCGCAACGTATGCGGACTGACCTTGCCGTCGAGCCCCGCCCGACGCGCGGCGCGGCCCACGGCCGCCCACGCCTGCTGGCGTGCCAGACGCCGGCCCCGGTCGCCCAGGAACAACGGTCCGCCTCGCGCTGCGATGACGTGGCTGATGTGCAGCAGGTCCGCTCGAGGTCCGTCGAGCCAGGCCGCCAACCAGTCGATCGACACCTCGCCGATCGGCACGAGCCGCTCCTTGTCGCCCTTGCCGATCACCCGCACGAATGCGCCGTCGAGCGACAGGTCCTCGCGGTCGAGCCCGATGGCCTCGCTCACCCGCAGCCCGGCCGCGTACAGCAGCTCCAGCAACGCCCGATCGCGCAGCCCGCCGCCCGACGCGGCCTCGAGCAGCCGGTCGACCTCCTCCACATCGAGCGTGTCCGGCAGGCGACGGCTCTGGCGCGGCAGGTCGAGATGCATCGCGACATCGATCGGGATGAGGCCCTCGCCGTACGCGAACCGATAGAAGCCCTTCAGCGCGGCGGCACGCCGACGGAGGCTGGTGGGAGCCAGGCTTGTCTCGCCGGGCCGGCCGCGGCGGGTCCGGGCCGCGAGATAGCGCAGGGCCGCATCGGGCGCCCGGTCCCAGCCTTGACCGTCGTCCGTGTCGGCGGCCGTCGACGCGGCGAAATCGCGCAGATCGCCGCGATAGGCGCGGATGGTGGCCGGCGCGAGGCCGCGCTCGACGTCGAGATACGCGAGGTAGTCCTCGATCGCCCGATCGAGGTCCATCAGCCGGCTCAGGCCCCGCGGTCGGGTCGGCCGGCGCCGACCGGCTCCGCGTGGGCGCTCTCGGCTCGATCGAGCAGCTCGCGTGCCGAGGCCATGGCCGCCCCATCGCCCGGCCCGCCACCGAGCATCGCGGCCAGCTCGACGATGCGCCCTTCGCGATCGAGCCGGTCGACCTCGGTGATGGTCCGGCCGGCCCGTTCGCGCTTCACGATCCGGTAGTGGGCATCGGCGTGGGCGGCGATCTGCGGGAGGTGCGTGACGCACAGGACCTGGTGTCGCCGCGCGAGCCCCCACAGACTGCGACCGATCGGGTCCGCGCTCCGTCCGCCGATCCCGGTGTCGACCTCGTCGAACACCAGCGTCGGCGTCGCGTCCGCCTCGGCCAGCACCCGCTTGACCGCGAGCGCCACGCGCGACAGCTCCCCGCCCGAGGCGATGCGGGCCAGCGGCCGGGCGGGCTCGCCCGGGTTGGGCGCGAGCCGATAGACGACCTGGTCGATGCCGCTGGGGTCGAACGCCACGGCATCGCCGTCGACCTCCACGGCCGCCTCCCCCGCCCCCGCCGTCCGCGTCCCGACGGCCACCTCGAACACGCCGGCCGCGAACCCCAGCTCCTCGAGCACGGTCGCCACCGACCGCCCCAGGGCGTCGGCCGTGCGCCGCCGCGCCGTGGACAGGGCCATGCCCGCCGCCGCGACCTCGGCAAGCCGCTCGGCATCGGCGCGCTCGCGGCGCGCCCGTTCCTCGTCGAGGCCGCGCAGTCGGTCGGCTTCCAGCGCCGCCCCCTCACCGTGCGCGATGACGGCCGCCTCGTCGTCACCGTACCGGCGCAGGAGCCCGTGGATGATCCCGAGGCGCTCGTCCAGCTCGGCCACGGCCGCCGGGTCATGATCGACGTCGTCGGCCAGTCTGCGTGCCTCGTCGGCCACGTCGGCCAACTCGGCCTCGAGCCCCGCCAGGCGTTCCCCCAGCGGCTCGAACCGCGGATCGAGCCGGGCCAGGCCGCGCGCCTCGTGCAGGGCGACCGCCGTCGTGTCGCGCGCCCCGGCGCCCTCGTCGGTGAGCGCGGCATGGAGCGTGGCCGCGCCCCGGGCGATGGCCTCGCCATGCTGCGCGGCCGTCAACCGGTTGCGGATCTCGTCCGCCTCACCGGAGCGCAGCCTGGCCGCGGTGATCTCGGCCGCCTCGTGGTCGAGCAGGTCGATGCGGCGGGCGACCTCGCGCGGATCGAGCGCGGCAGCGTCGAGCGCGGCCCGGTTCTCGCGCCAGCGATCGACCGCGGCGGCCATCGTGCTGCGCAACTGCCCGTGCCCACCGAACGCGTCGAGCAGGTCACGCTGCCAGCGCTCGTCGAGCAGGCGCCCCTGGTCGTGCTGCCCGTGGACCTCGACGAGGGCACCGACTTCATCGGCGAGCCGAGCGGCGGTGACGGTGGCGTCATCGAGCCGCGCCGTGGACCGACCGCTGGCACCGACCTCGCGCACGGCGATGAGCGGCTCCGGCAGCCGGTCGAACAGGGCCTCGACGCGGGCCGTGTCGGCGCCGTGGCGGACCAGGCTGGTGTCGGCGCGCGCCCCGAGCGCCAGCCCGAGCGCGTCGATCAGCAGGCTCTTGCCCGCCCCGGTCTCGCCGGTGATGACGTTGAAGCCGGCATCGAACCCGAGCCGCAGGCGGTCGATGAGCGCGAGGTCGGTGACCGCCAGCTCGAGCAGCCGGCCCGGGGACGTCGGGTCAGGACGGTCCGCGCTCACGACGGCAGCAGCTCGACCTTGTGGCGGAGCAGGTCCCAGAACGACAGCGAACCGCGCGGCTCGAGGAAGCGGATCGGCCGATCGACCGCCCGCACCTCGACGACGTCGCCGACCGCCACGCCCAGGTCCTCGCGGCCATCGATCGACACGAGCGCTTCATGGGCATCGACGATCCGGCAGCGCACGACCTGGTCCGGCCCGACGACCACCGACCGGAAGGCCGACAGGTAGGCCGCGATCGGTGTCACCACGAGGTTGCGACTGACCGGGTCGATGATCGGGCCGCCGGCCGAGAACGAGTAGCCGGTCGAGCCGGTCGGGCTGGCCATCACCAGGCCATCGGCGATGAACGTCGCGAGGTGGATGTCATCGACGCTCACGTCAAGCCGGCAGACGCGGGCGAGCGCCCCACGGGCGACGACCACGTCGTTGAGGGCCACGTGGCGCTCCCCCTCGCCCTCCCCGCCGCGCAGGATGCGTGCCTCGAGCACCATCCGTTCATCGATCGTGAAGTCGCCCTCGACGATGCGCTCGAGGACCGGCTCGAGGTCGCCCGCCTCGGCCTTGGAGAGGAACCCGACCTTGCCGAGGTTGATGCCGACGAGCGGCACGTCCACGTCGGCCACGGCCCGCGCCGCGCGCAGGAACGTGCCATCGCCGCCGAGCACGACGAGCGCGTCGGTGGTCGGCAGCTCGCGCAGGAGCGTGTCGTAGTCGCTCGATTGCGACTGCCATTCGTCGATGCTGCGGACGCGGCACCAGCCCGACGCGCGGGCGCTGAGCTCGACGGCTGCCTCGCTCGTCGGGTTGTACGCGAAGCCGATGCGCTCGACGGTCATGCCGCGCCGACCTCGGCGATCCGCTGCGGGATGTCGGCGCAGGACGGGCCGACCGCGAGGTGGACGAGGAACTCGCGGTTGCCCTCCGGGCCGACGATCGGCGAGGCGATGAGCGCGCGCGTCCCCAGGCCGAGGGCCGCCGCGGACGCGGTGATACGGTCCAGCACCTCGCGGTGGATGGCCGGATCGCGCACGACCCCGTGGTCTGTCCGCCCCTTGCCCGCCTCGAACTGCGGCTTGACCAAGGCGACGATGGCGCCGCGCGGGGCGAGCGTCGTGGCGACCGGCCCGAGGACCTTGTCGAGCGAGATGAACGACACGTCGATGACCGCCAGATCGATCGGACCGGCAAAGGTCGTGGCCGTCAGCGTCCGCGCGTTGAGCCGCTCCCGCGACGTGACGCGCGGATCATGACGCAGCGATTCGGCAAGTTGGCCACGACCGACATCGACGGCGTGGACGTGGCGGGCGCCGCGCTGCAGCAGCACATCGGTGAAGCCGCCGGTCGATGCACCGACATCGAGCGCCGTCATGCCGCTCGGATCGATCCCGAACGCGTCGAGCGCGGCCGCCAGCTTGTGCCCGCCGCGACTCACATACGGCTCCGGCCGGGCGACCTCGATGGTCACCGCCGGATCGAGCGGATCACCGGGCTTGTGGTCGAGCCGGGCCCCGTCGCCCACGCCGACCCGCACCTTGCCCGCCAGGACGAGCGCCTGCGCGCGACTACGTGATTCGACCAGACCACGCTCGACGAGCAGCTGATCGAGGCGGACCTTCTTCGGGCGGGCGGCGACGGCCGGCTTCACCACCCTATCGTGGCACAGCCCGCTGCACCGGGACTCACCCGCGCTCGCGGGCGATGGTCAGCCCGACGATGCGCGAGATGACGAGCGCGACGTACATCAGGCCAGCGACCTGCTCGATCATCACGACCGCTCGCGCGTGGGGCAGGACCGGCACGACGTCGGACAAGCCGGTGCTGGTGAGGGTCGTGAACGACAGGAACAGCAGCTCGACCCAGGTCCGGGGTGCGGCCGGGTCCACCGCCGCCAGGAACGAGCCGGGCCACACGATCTGGATCGCGACATACAGGTAGGCAAAGGCCCAGGCCACGACCGTGAACGTGGCTCCGGTCGCGAACAGCTCGTCGGGCGATACATGACGGTCGAGGAACATGTAGCGGATGAATCCGTACGTGGTGTACAGGTAGAACGTGGCGTGCAGGAGCGACGACCAGAGCAGGATGGTCTGGTTGGTCGGCGCGACCGCTTCGAGCACCGTCAGGATCGCGACCGGCGCGCCGAGACCGATCAGCGCCCACGACCAGGCCGGCGTCGCGCGCACTGCCCGGACGGCGAGCACCAGGACGACCAGCGCGAACAGCGACAGCATCGCCCGGCCGGTCGGCGACTCGCCCATGAACGGGTAGAGCAGGACGCCCAGCAGCTGGACGACGAGCAGCACCGCCGACGGGTGGCGCCAGGCCGTGGCCGGGAGGCTGCGCATGGGCTGGATGCGGTGGTCCGGTCCTACGCCACGTCCGAGGTCGACCGACCCGGCGACAGGTGCAGCGCGGTCAACGTCTCGCGGACCTGCGCGACGAGGCCCGCGGCGTCGAGGCGGAGCACGCGTCGCAGATCGGACACCGAACCGTGATCGACGAAGCGGTCGGCAGGGATGCCGACGATCCGGACAGGGACGTCGCGATAGGCCAGGTCGGCGAGCCGCGCCTCCTCGAGCAGCTCGAGCACCGCGCTGCCGAACCCGCCGGTGGCCACGCTTTCCTCGAACGTCACCACGAGACGCTTGCCGCGCGCCGCGTCGAGGATGCGCTGGCGATCGAGCGGCTTGGCGAATCGGGCGTTGATGACGCCGACCGACCAACCGTCGGCCTCGAGGGCCGCGGCCGCCTCCATCGCTCGTGCGACGATCGGTCCGAAGCCGACGAACAGGATGTCGCGGCCCTCGCGCAGGGTCTCGGCCTGGCCGATGGGCACGATGGCCGGCTCGATCGGGGCGAGCCCGAACCCCGGATCACGGGGGTAGTGCAGGGCGAACGGACCGTCGTAAGCGAGGCCCGTGCGCAGGAGCGCGCGGAGCTCCTGCTCGTCCCTGGGCGAGGCGATGACGAGGTTCGGCAGCTGTCGTTGGGCGGGCAGCGTGAACATGCCCTGGTGGCTG
>DAIUES010000107.1:0-7934 GCA_036844985.1 Candidatus Limnocylindrales bacterium | reverse complement strand
AGCCGGTCGACATCGACGACACGAGTCGCCACCAGCAGGTCCGCGACGGTGCGTTCGAGCGGTTCGAGGACGTGCCCCGCCTCGCGCTCACCGTCACGATGTCGGCGCTCCGTGCCTCCCGTGTCATCTCGCTGGCCGTGCCGGGGTCACAGAAGGCCGCCGCCATCGCGGCGACGCTCGATGGGCCGATCACGACCGCCTGCCCGGCGTCCGTGCTGCGGACCCATCCCGATGCCCTGTTGTTCGTCGACGAGGATGCCGTCCGCCTCGCCAAGCCCTAGCCGATCGGCCGGTCGCGGCCGATCCGTCCACAGGAGTCCGTCGATGTCCACGCTCGCGATCCATGGAGGCTCCCCCGTCCGCACCACGCCGTTCGGCGGCTGGCCGGTATTCGGCCCGGAAGAGGAGGCGGCGCTCCTCGCCGCCCTGCGCTCCGGGGTCTGGGGATCGATCGATGGGACGTTCGTCAAGCAGCTCGAAGTCGAGTTCGCGGCGCTCCAGGCCGCCCGCTACGGCGTGTCCTGCGTCAACGGCACGATGGCCCTGTCGGTCGCGCTCAAGGCACTCGACATCGGACCCGGTGACGAGGTGCTGGTCCCGCCGTACACGTTCATCGCCACCGCCAGCGCCGCGCTCATGATCGGGGCCATCCCGGTCTTCGTCGACGTCGATCCGGAGACGCTGCTCATCGACCCGTCGCTCATCGACGCTGCGGTGTCGCCCCGGACGAAGGCCATCATCCCGGTCCACCACGCGGGCTCGCCGGCCGATATGGACGGCGTGATGGCCGCCGCCAAGCGCCACGGACTGCGCGTCATCGAGGATGCCGCACAGGCCCACGGCGCCGCCTGGCGTGGCACGCCGGTCGGGGCCATCGGCGACATCGGGACGTTCAGCTTCCAGTCGTCCAAGCCGATCAACGCCGGCGAGGGCGGGATGATGACGACCAACGACGCGGCCCTCGACGAGCTGTTGTGGTCGTATCGCAACGTCGGCCGTCGCCGGGGCGGGGAGTGGTACGAGCACGTCCGCCTTGGCTGGAACCTGCGCATGACCGAGTTCCAGGCAGCCGTCCTCCTGGAGCAGATGAAGCGGATGCCGGCGCAGCAGGCCCATCGCACCGAGGCGGCGGCCTACCTGTCGGACCGCCTGCGGATGATCCCCGGTGTCGTGCCGCTCAAGGTGCCTGACGGTGTCACCGCCCACAGCTGGTACTCCTACCACTGGCGCTGGCTGGGGGCCGCCGACGGCGGTCTGCCCAAGCCGGATTTCGCCGAGGCGCTCCGAGCCGAGGGCGTCCCGGTCTTCGGCGGGTACACGCCGCTCAACCGCAACCAGGCGGTCCGCGACGAGATCGTCCGCCTCGGCGGCACGGAGCCCGGGCCATGTCCCAACGCCGAGCGGGCCGAGACCGATGAGATCCTGATGTTCTCGATGCCGATCCTGATGGGCACTCACGCCGACCTCGACGATGTCGCCGCCGCGGTCGCCAAGGTCGCGGCGGTCCGCCCATGACCGACTGCGACCCGATCCGCATCGGGCTCGTGGGAGCGGGAGCGATCTCGACCCAGCACCTCGAAGCCATCTCGGCGCTTGATGGTCTCGAGCTTGCTGGTGTCGTGAGCGGCTCGACGGATCGCGCCCGGGCCGTCGGCGAGGCCCACGGCGTGCCGTGGTCGACACGGCTCGAGGACCTGCTCGAGCGCGCCGATGTCGATGCGGTCACCATCGCGACACCATCGGGACTGCATCCGTCGCAGGCGTTGGCCGCATTGCGCAGCGGCAAGCACGTGCTCGTCGAGAAGCCCATCGCGCTGACGGTCGCCGACGCCCAGGCGGTCGTGACGACCGGTCGCAAGCGGGGTCTGGTGGTGGCCACGGTCTCGCAGCGCCGATTCGAGCCGACGGTCCGCGCGCTCAAGGCCGCGGTCGAGGGGGAGGCGCTCGGCCGGCGCTCGCTGATCATCGCGGAGGGGCTCTATCACCGGCCCCAGACGTACTACGACGGCGCCCCCTGGCGCGGCACTCGGGAACTCGACGGCGGGGTGCTCATGAACCAGGCGATCCACATGGTCGATCTCGTCCGCTGGATCGGCGGGCCGGTGCGATCGGTGGCCGCCCATGTGGCGACCCTCGGCCACGCCATGGAGGCGGAGGACACGGCCGCGGTCAGCCTGCGGTTCGAGGACGGGACGCTTGGCACGATCGTGGCCACGACCTGTGCCGCACCGGAGTTCCCGGTCGAGTTGCGCGTCTACGGCGAGCGCGGCCACGTGCGCCTGGTCGGGGAGGAGCCCGTCGAGTGGGACGTTCCCGGGGTGTCCCCGCCGACAGCCGACGCCACGCCCGACGAGGGCGGGTCGTCCGCGACACAGACCTGGGGCACGAACGCCCAGGGCTACCTGCGCCAGTACCGCGATTTCGCGGATGCCGTCCGGACGGGTCGGCCTCCGCTGGTGACCGGCGACGACGGTCGGGCTGCGGTCGAGATCATCACGGCCGCCTATGCGGCGGACCGGACGGGCCGGGCGGTCGAGCTCGGCGGAGGCGCGCGATGAAGGTCGGCGCCGCGCGTATCGACATCACCCCGCCGCTGGGCATGCAGATGGACGGCTATGAGGCCCGCCCGAGCGGCGCGACCGGCGTCCACGACCCACTCCACGCCCGGGCACTGGTCGCCGAGGGGGCCGACGGCACGGCCGTCGCGCTGATGGTGGCCGACCTGCTCCAGGTCGAACCGCGCCTGCAGGACCAGGTCGCTGCCGGCGTCCTCGCCCGGACCGGCATCCCGCGTGAACGACTGCAGCTGGTCGGAACGCACACCCACAGCGGCCCATCACAGGCCGAACCCTCGGCCGCAGAACGGGCGATCGGGGACGCCATGATCGAGGTCGTCGCCCGTGCCTGGGACGACCGACGCGATGCCGTCGCCGCCGTCGGCATCGGGCATGTCGACGGGATCGGTGCGAACCGCCGCCCGGGCGGCGGTCCGCTCGATGACCGCGTGACCGTGACCGTGTTCGAGGACGCCAGCGGGCACGCCATCGCGACCCACGTCAACTACGGCTGCCACCCGACCACGCTCGGCCCCGACAACACCCTGTACAGCGCCGACTACCCGGGCGTCCTGTGCCAACGGATCGACGATGCCGTGGGCGGCGTGACGATCTTCTCGACCGGTCCGCAGGGTGACGTCAACCCGGGCGGCTACTCGCCCGAGGGCAGCATGGTCGGGGTCGTCGTCCCCTGGCGGACCTTCGCCTCCGCCGAGCGCTACGGGACCCTGCTCGCCGACTGCGTGCTGGACGTCAGGGCGACCCTCACGCCGCAGTCGTCGGACAGGGCGTGGGGCGCTTCGCGCATCGTCGAGCTGGAGCGGAAGGCACTCCCGGCGATGGCCGCGGCCAACGCGGCGGCCGCGCTGGCCCGAGAGACCGCCCGCGCCGTGACCGCCGCGGGCCTCGGTGCCGACGCGAGCTACCACGCCCTCGTTGCGGCCGCCTATGCCGAGCTCGTCGCGAGCCAGGCGTCGGCCGCCGATCGGGATGGACCCGTCCGCCTGCGGATCAGTGCCCTCGCGCTCGGGCCGCTGCTCCATGTCGGCGTCCAGGGTGAGTTGTTCGTCGCCCTCGGCCAGCGGATCCGCGACGCTCTCGGGCCCGAGCGGACCTGCATCGCGGCGCTGTCGGACGGCACGGTCGGATACATCCCGACCGCCGATGCCTTCGCGGTCGGTGGATACGAACCGAATGCGAGTGTGCTCGCGCCCGGCGAGGGCGAGCGGCTCGTCGACGAGGTCGTCGGACTGGCGTCCGGTGCCCCGCCCGATTCCCGACCAAGCTGACCACCTGGAGGCAACCGATGGCTGGACCGATCCACGCGACATACCTCGACGAGGCGACGACCCTGCTGGCCCGGATCGCGGCCGAGGAGGGCGAGGCGATCATGCGGGCCGGCAAGGCCATCGCGGATCGGATCGCCGACGATCGGCTGATCTACGTGATCGGGCCGGGTGGCCACTCCCAGATCGGCGCCGAGGAGCTGTTCTCGCGTGCCGGCGGCCTGGCCTGCGTCGTGTCGTTCCTCGATGATGGCTTCTACCTGGGCCACGGTGCCGCGCGTTCGATGGCCATCGAGCGCACGCCCGGCTACGCCCGGGCCATCCTGCACCACGCCGAGATGGGCGCCGGCGACGTGCTCATCATCGTCAACGCGTATGGCATCAACTCGGCGACCATCGACAGCGCGCTGATCGCGCGCGAGCGCGGCATGACCAGCATCGCGATCACCTCGGTCGCCAACCAGCGTGGCCTGCCCCAGGGACACCCGAGTCGACACCCGAGCGGGCAGGACCTGTGCGACCTGGCGGACATCGTGGTCGACACCAAGATGCCGCTCGGTGACGCGGTCATGCGCATCGACGGCGTGAGCGAGAAGGTCGGGCCGGTGTCCACGATGGTCAACGCGTTCACCCTCAACGCGATCGTCCTCGAGGCGATCGCCGACCTGGCCGGGCGGGGCATCGAGGCGCCGGTGTGGCGCAGCGGAAACAGCCCCGGCGGCGACGAAGCCAACGTCGCCGTCACCGAGCGCTATCGCCTGCGCATCCCGAACCTCTAGACGCGATCCGCCCGTCCCCCCCCGATGACCCCGATCGCCGTCCGTGAACCGGACTCTCCGAAGGTGGTGAAACGTCTTGCGGCGCGAGTGTCTGATGATTTACTGTCGGACAATCAGGACCACGGAGGGATCGCCCCACCCATGAGCCTCCAGCGGCCCGAGACGTTGACGACGGCCGTCGCCTCGTACATCAAGGACGCCATCGTGCGGGGCGAGCTCGCGCCCGGCGCAAGGCTGCCCGAGGTCGCCCTCGCCGCACAGCTCGAGACCTCGCGGGGGACCGTCCGCGAAGCGCTGCGCACCCTCGCCGACGGCGGGCTGATCGACATCGTCCCGCGGCGCGGCGTATTCGTCTCGCAACTGTCCGTTCGCGCGACCTGGGAGATCACCAGCATGCGGGCGCTGCTCGAGCCGTACGCCGCGCGTCTGGCGCTCGAGGGCGCGGGCACGGACCCGGCCATCCAGCGAGATGTCCAGGCCGCGTTCGACGTGTTGCGCGATGCCGTCCAGACGGGAGACCCGGTCCAGGTCGCCGACGCGGACGTCGCCTTCCACCGCTCGGTGTTCGCGCGGTGCGGGCACGCGATGCTGCTCAGCCAGCTCGAGACGCTGCAGGCCCTGTCGCGGCGGATCGTCCTGACCAACCAGATCTCGTCGGCCGACGCACCGACCCTCATCGCCCAGCACGCCCCGATCGCCGAAGCCATCGATGTGCGTGATCCCGAGCTGCTCGAGAGCGCGGTGCGGACCCATGTCATCGAGGCCGGCGAGCTGCTGATGACGCGCATGGCCGCCCTCGACCCCTCCCGCTTCAAACGACCCCCGTCCACCTCGTTCGGTCTCGGGCGCTGGCCGACCGGCGCGACACCCCACCCGAGACGATCGACCCAGCCCGGGCAGGAAGCCCGCTAACGGAGGATCGCGCCCACGCCGTCGGATCACCCGATCCGCCCGGCTCCAACGCCGTCGATGTCAGTGCGGCACCAAGGAGGCCACTGCCCTTGCGTTCGCTCTCACCAGTCACCATCGTCAACGCACCAGGAGGAGGAGGCATGAGACAACCTCGCACGTGGATCAAGGCCCTGGCCGTCGCGTCGTCGCTCGCGATCGTCCTCGGCGCCTGTGGGACCGGGACCACGACACCGGCTCCAGCGACTGCCGCGGCTAGCGGCGCCGCCCCATCCGGAAGTCAGGCTGCGACCAACGCCTGCGGCGACGCGCCGATCACCCTGAACGTCTGGGGCGGCTATCCGGAGGTCGACGAGGTCTACAAGCAGGCCGGTGCGGCCTTCAAGGCGACCCACCCCAACGTCGATTTCACCGTGTTCAGCACGGACCTGCGTGGCTTCGAGCAGAAGCTCACGACGGCCATCCCGTCGAACACCGCGGGTGACGTCGTCATCCGGACGACCAACTTCCTCGCGCGCTTCATCGACGAGGGCCTGCTCGCCCCGGTGCCGGACGATCTCAAGGCCGAGATCACCGGCGGCGGCTATCACGAGGCCGTCGTCAAGGACAGCACGTACGCCGACAACATCTGGGGCGTGCCGCTCTTCACCGGTGGGACCGGGCTCTACTACAACACCGACATGTATGCCGAGGCCGGCATCAGCGGGCCGCCCACGACGATGGACGAGCTCATCGCCAACGCGACCAAGCTGGCCAAGAAGGACGCCTCCGGTGCGACCGAGCGGTCGGGCCTGACCCTCCGTCTGAGCGGCCAGGGCAGCGGTGTCGCGGAGAAGTTCTGGATCCTGCTGCTGCAGTACGGCAAGACCCTGATCCGCGAGACCAACCCCGGCAAGTGGCAGGCCGAGTACAACGGTCCGGAGGGCGTGAAGCTCCTCCAGATGTATGTCGACTTCCTGCGGGACGGCGTCGATTCCCCGAACATCGAGCACGACGCGAAGGCGTTCGAGACGAAGGCCACGGCGCAGCTGCTGCGCGAGTCGTGGGTCATCCCCGAGATCGCCACGTCGGCGCCCGACCTCGTCGGGCACTACGCGACGACCCATCCGCCGGTCGGCGACATCCTCACCGTCGAGGGCGCGTTCGTCCCGGCCGGGGCGCCGAACGCGGCGTGCTCGTGGGAGTTCGTCCGGTTCCTGCGCGAGCAGGACCAGCAGATCAACCTGGTGAAAATCTCCGGTTGGCTTCCAGCCCGCCAGGATCTCGACCTGGACGCGTTCCTCAAGGAGAACCCGACGTTCGAGGGCTTCCTCAAGCGACCCGACGGGTTCCAGCTCACGACGACCCCGGCGATTCCCGAGTTCGACGAGATCGAAACGAAGCTTGCCACCCACCTGGTGGAGGCCTACGCCGACTTTGCCAACCTCGCGGGCAACCCGGACAAGATCAAGGCCCTCCTTGACACGTGGGCCGAGGAAACCAACCAGATCCTGAAGGACAACGGCCACTTCGACGGCTGAGGTCCCGCAGGTGGGCGTCGCGGCGAGCGCCGCGACGCCCACCCATCACCTGGCCGACACACCCCGAGGGTCGACCGATGAACAGCCCCCTGGCCGCGGTCCGACGCGTCCCACCGAGGACGTGGGCACGCTATCGATTCGTCTTCCTCGTGCTCGCGCCGGTGATGGCGCTGTTCTTCTATCTGCGGGTCATCCCGACCGGACAGGCGATCCTGATGAGCCTGTTCGACTGGAAGCTCATCAAGCCGGCCGACAAGTTCGTCGGCCTTGACAACTACATCCAGCTCCTCGATGACGACAACTTCCGCCAGGCGTTCGCCAACACGACGATCTTCGCGGTCGCTACGACCGTCTTCTCGGTCCTCATCGCGCTCATTCTGGCGTCATTCCTGGCCCGTGCCATCCGCGGCCGGATCGGTGGAGCCATCGAGCTCCTGTACTTCGCGCCGGTGCTCATCCCGATGGTCCCGGTCACGCTCGGCTGGCGCGAGATCTTCAACTACCAGCACGGGATCCTGAACGCGGCGCTGGGCGTCGTCGGCGTCGGGCGACAACCGTGGCTCAGCGATTCGAACCTGGCCCTCGCGGCCGTCGTCATCCTGTCGGTCTGGAAGCAGCTCGGCTACAACATGATCATCCTGCTGGTCGGGATGCGGGCCATCCCGCGCCTCTACCAGGAGGCGGCGGCCGTCGACGGCGCGAGCGCCTGGCAGCAGTTCCGCCACATCACGCTGCCATTGCTCGCCCCGGTCCTGCTGTTCGTGATCGTCATCACGACGATCTCGTCCTACAACGTGTTCACCCAGGTCTACGTCCTCGCATCGGACGTGCAAGGCGCACCGGGCAAGCTCGTCCGGGTGATCGTTTACGACATCTTCGAGAACG
>DAIUES010000106.1:0-7937 GCA_036844985.1 Candidatus Limnocylindrales bacterium | reverse complement strand
CCGCGGCGAAGTGCTCCGAGGCGAACCGCCGATCGAACGCGATCACGACCCCCTTGGCCGCGTCGCCGCGCTCGGTGACGTAGTGGGCGACGCCATCGGCACAGCGGCGCACGTTCGTGAACGTGAAGTCGTCGGCGATGCGCGCACGCCACCCATCGGTGCCGAACACGATGTCGGTCGGGACCCCGACCCGGGCACTCGTGGTCACTCAGCCTCCCCCTTCAGAGCATCGCGCGATGAGGTCCCGGACCACGTCGATGTCCGCTGCGGTCCCCCGCAGCACCGCGATCGGCTGCGTGGCGGTCATGCTACCGCGCTCCGCCGGCGCGATGACCCCCAGCCGGCCATCGACGCGGCGCACGACGAGGTCGTCATCATCGACCTCCACCGTCTCGCCGGCCTGGACGACCGTGCCCTCGCCACGGGCGCCGATGGCGGCGAGGAGCGCCGTCCACGACCCGAGGTCGGACCAGCCGACGTCCATGGCGGCCATCACCACCTGGCCGTTGCGGGCGGCACCCTCCATGACCGCGTGGTCGATCGACAGGGCGGCCTGGATGGATTCATAGGCGCGCTCGAGGAGCGGCGCGGCGGCGATCATCGGCTCGAGCGACTGGACGAGGCCCGTGTAGCGCATGAGCGCCGCCCGGATGGCCCGCCGGCGCCACAGGAAGATGCCCGCGTTCCAGGCGGCACCCTCCGTTCGTTCGAACAAGTCCTCCGCGCGGGCCGGCTTCGGCTTCTCCTCGAAGGCCTTGAGGGGATACGCGCGGACGGCTGCGCCGCCGACGCCGACGACTCCCGCCCGCGCGAGATCGGGCAGGAGGTAGCCGTACTCGATCGCCGGACGGGTGATCTGGGTGCCGAGCGTCACGAGCGGGTCGTCGATGCCGAACGCACCGGTCGCCAGGAGGTCGGCCGCCGTCTCCAGCACGCCCTGGTAGACCCCCTCCCGGCCGGGATCGATATGGGCGTCGGCGGGCACCACCAGCATGACCGCATCGGCCGGCCGATCGAGGGCCAGGGTGGCCAGCGCGATGGCGGCCGCGGTGTTGCGGCCCATCGGTTCGAGCAGGACGCCCGCGTCCGGCAGCTGATCGCGCACGAGCCGCTCGTAGCGACGGTCGGTCACGACCGTGATGTCGTCGGTCAGCGCGGCCAGGCGGCGAGCAGTCGACTGGATGAGCGTCTCGCCGCCGACCAGCGGCAGAAACGGCTTGGGGCGCTCGGGCCGGCTGAGGGGATGGAGCCGCGTCCCTCCGCCGCCGGCCATGACGACGGCGTACATGCAACGCATCCTAGCGCCGCGCCGCTTGTCGCGGTCACTGGGAGACGATCACCCACTTCCCTTCCCAGATGACCTTGCGCTGCCACTCGTGGTAGCGCGTGAAGTACTGGCGGAACTGGTCGAGGGTCAGATAGCGATACGGCCACTTGTCGGCCGTCGACCCGAGCGGGCCGCTGACATAGAACCCAAGCAGCGTCTTCTTGGACGGTTCGCTCGGGTCGTAGGTCATCCGGTAGCCGAGGACGACCCAGGCATGGGTCCCGCCGCGGACCGTGACCCCGACGGGGTCGCCGGTCCGGGCGATGGATTCCGCGATCGCCTCGAGCGCGGTGGTCTTGTTGGTGAACGCGCGCGCCTGGTAGGTCGTGCGATACCGCGAGAAGTAGCGCAGCGACCACGCCCAGCCCTGGGGGTCGTTGCCACGGGTGGCGTAGCTGTAGCGGTTGTGGCGCCGGGTCACCTTGTACATGTAGGCCTGGGTGCGATAGGTGCGGTTGCTGGCGCCGGTCGCGAGGTTGACCATCGACTGGGTCGCCGCGGGCACGCACCAGTAGCTCGTGTACTGACGGACCATCGCACTCCAGCGGTACAGGTTCCGACGGATCGTCACCTGGCGCGGGGCGGGGGTCGGGGTGGGCGTCGCGTCGGGGGTCGGCGTCGGGGTGGCGTCGGGCGTCGGGGTGGGCGTCGCCTCCGGGACCGGCGTCGGGGTCGGGGTCGGGGTGGGCGTCGGGGTCGGGGTGGGTGTCGCGTCCGGGATCGGCTCGGTCGCCGCCGACGCACCCGGATCCGGCGAGCCATCGGCCGCCGCGACCGGCCACGGCAGTGCGCCGAGCATGACCAGGCCGAGCGCGGCACTGACCAGCGCTCGTCGGAGCGGTCGCCGGGATCGAGGTCCGGTGTCCATCACGCGACAGCGTACCGCGTGACTCGCGCGCGACGGTCCCGGCCGATGGTCCGGCGGCGCCCGGCGTCGAAGGTCCCGCGACCCGGTGCCATAGGGCACCGGGTTCAGAAGCTGGGCGGGGTCAGACAGAACAGGACGCGCGCCGCGACCTCGCCCTGATTGACATTCCAGTGCGGCAGTCGCGACGGGTAGGTGATCGCATCCCCCTCGCGCAGGACATAGTGCTCGTCGCCGACCCACAGGTCGAGGACGCCCGCCAGCACGACCACGACCTCCTCATCCGAGTCGTGGGTGTACGGCTCGGCTCCGGTCCCGCCGCCGGGTTCGATGGTCGACAGGATGACCTGCAGGCGACCGGCCGCATTCGACGTCAGGAACTCGTCGATGGCCTTGAGTCCTGGGTAGGCGACCCGCCGCCGGTCCTCGCGTCGGACCACCCGCCCCGTGTCGGCGTCCTCGGCAAACAGCTGGGCGATCGACAGATCGAGCGCGCGGGCGATCCGTTGGACGGTGGCGATCGACGGGCTGGTGACGTCGCGCTCGACCTGGGACAGGAAGCTCTCGCTCACCCCGGCCCGCTCCGAGACGTCGCGCAGGGTGAGATGGCGCGCCTGTCGAAGGACGCGGATGCGCGGGCCGAGTTGCAGGTCCGTGGCCATCGATCACCGGCCCTTTCGAGCGGATCGCCCCGAGTGAGGCGGCTGAAGTATACGTTCAGGTTCGACACTGATCGTCAGGAGACAGGGGCTCGGCGGTGCGAGATTCGCACGACGCCCGCGTTGACTCGCGTGGGTCGGGCCCCTAGGATGCGGAGGCCTGTAGCACCGCTACAGGTGCCCGTCCCCTTCGGCACCACTGCGCGAGGACCGCCGTTGACCGCCTCCCCGACCACGCCTGCCCAGCCCGAGGCGGCCGTCCTCGGATCGTCCATCGCGTCGGGGCGGATCACGGCCCCCGATGTCGAGATCCAGCATGTCACCAAGCGGTTCAACGACGTGACCGCGGTGGACGCCATGGACCTGTCGATCGAGCACGGCGCGTTCTACTCGCTGCTCGGACCGTCGGGCTGTGGCAAGACCACGACCCTGCGCATGATCGCCGGCTTCGAGCAGCCGACCGAGGGTGAGATCCTGCTCGCCGGTCAGCCGATCGCCGGGGTGCCGCCGTACCAGCGCAACGTCAACACGGTCTTCCAGCACTACGCCCTGTTCCCCCACATGGACGTCGCCCAGAACGTGGGCTACGGCCTGCGCCAGCGGAAGGTCGCCAAGGCCGAGGAGGCTCGACGCGTCACCGAGGCCCTCGAGCTCGTTCGGCTCGGCGGCTACGCCAAGCGGCGCACCTGGGAGATGTCGGGTGGCCAGCAGCAGCGCGTCGCGCTCGCCCGGGCACTGGTCAATCGGCCGACCGTGCTGCTCCTCGACGAGCCGCTGGGTGCCCTCGACCTGAAGCTCCGCAAGGAGATGCAGCTCGAGCTCAAGGCCCTCCAACGCGAGGTCGGCATCACCTTCGTGTACGTCACCCATGACCAGGAAGAGGCGCTCACGATGAGTGACGTCATCGTCGTCATGCGCGACGGGCGGATCCAGCAGCAGGGCGATCCCAGCGAGCTGTACGAGCGACCGGTCAACCGCTTCGTCGCCGACTTCATCGGCACCTCGAACTTCATCGAGGCGACCGTCGTCGAACCGCCCGGCGCCGGTCGCGAGACCGTCGTGCGAACGGGCCGCGGCCTGACCTTGCGCGGCCGCCTGACCGACCCCGACGCACAGGTCGCCGTCGGCGATGTCGTGATCGTGGCCACCCGCCCCGAACGTCTCGAGGTCGCCACCGACGATGGGGCCGGCGCGGCCGCGCCGGGCATGACCGAGGTACGCGGCCGGGTCCAGCAGGGCACCTACCTCGGGGATCAGACCGAGTATCGCGTCGAGACGGCCGAGGCCGGGGAGCTGATCGTCCGACGCCAGAACGCGGACGGCGCCGGGGGCGCCGTGGGGGTCGGTCCGGGCGACCAGGTGGTCGTCCGGTGGCAGGAGGATGCGAACCTCATCCTGGCCGGTTGAGGCGCGTCACGCCCGGGGCGACCCGGAAGAGGAGGAGCAACGTGGCAGAGCACGACATCGATCGAGCCATCCGGCGCCTCGCCCAGACGCCTCTGAGCCGCCGCGGCTTCCTGTGGGCGAGCACGATGTCCGCCTCGGCGGCGTTCCTGGCCGCTTGCAGCAGCGGTGGCGGGACGACGGCGTCGCAGGCGGCGGGCGCGACACCCATGCCGTCATTCAGCGTGCCATCGGACATCGAGAAGGAACTGTTCATGTACAACTGGGGCGACTACGTCGACCCGGGCAACATGAAGACGTTCCAGGAGCAGTACGGGGTCACCAAGTTCACCTACGACACATTCGCCAACAACGACGAGATGATGGCGAAGTTCCAGGGCGGCGCGACCGGCCAGTGGGACATCTGCTGCCCGACGATGAACTATGTCCCGGCGATGCGCGACCAGGGGTTCATCCAGAAGATCGACAAGTCCAAGGTCCCCAACCTGAGCCTGATGAACAAGGCCTTCCAGGGCCAGTGGTGGGACCCGACCGACGAGTGGCAGGTGCCCAAGGACTGGGGCACGACCGGGATCAGTGTCCGGACCAAGGTCGTCAAGGAGGACGTCTCGAGCTGGAAGGGCTTCCTCGAGGTCGCCCCCAAGTATTCCGGCAAGGTCGTCCTCGTCGACTCGCCCGACGACGTCTTCATCGCCCCGCTCAAGGCGCGCGGCTACTCGCTCAACTCGGGTGACCAGAAGGAGCTCGAGGAGGCCCGCCAGGACCTGCTCGCCCTCGCGCCGCACGTCCTCGCGCTGGACTCCGACCAGTACAACACCAAGATCGAGACGGAAGAGGCGGTCCTCGGGCTGACCTGGACCGGCGGCATCCTCGAGCTGCGCGACAAGCCGGAGACGGCCGACGTCGTGTACCACATCCCGAGCGATGGGACGGTCTTCTGGATGGATTCGTGGGTCGTCCTGGCGGAGGCCCCGCATCCGATCGCCGCCCACGCGTGGCTCAACTTCATCCAGATCCCGCAGATCCAGGCCATCGAGACCATGACCAACCAGTACGCCACGCCAAACGACGCGGCGAAGGAGTTCATCGATCCCGACATGCTGGCGGATCCGGCCCTGTTCGTGAAGGACGACGTGATGGCCAAGCTCGAGGCCCAGAAGGACAACTCGGGCATCACCCAGCGCCAGGACATCTGGGAGGAGTTCAAGTCCAAGATCGGCCAGGGCTGATCCGACCCTCCCCCGCGTCGAGATGACCGCTGCGAGCGAGGCTGCGCCGGTCGGTCCGGCGCAGTCGCCTCGACCGTCGCCGTCCGGCCGCTCGGTCCGGTCGGGGCTGCTGACCGGCCTGCTCGTCCTGCCGGCGAGCGCCTGGTACCTCGTCCTGCTCGTCCTGCCGCTCCTGATCGTCGTGGTCATGAGCTTCGGGTTCAAATCGAAGTTCGGTGGCTACGAGCCGGGCTTCACCCTCGCGAACTACGGCGATGCGCTTGACCCCGAGCGCATCTCGCCGTTCGTGACCAGCCTCGTGCTGGCCGTGTCGGGCACGCTGTTGTGCCTCCTGGCTGCCCTGCCCATCGCCTATTTCATCGCGACCCGGGCCGGCCGCCGCAAGTCGCTGCTGATCATCCTGCTGGTGGTCCCGTTCTGGACCAGCTTCCTCATCCGGACGTACGCCTGGCTGACCATCCTCGGACCGGACGGGCTCGGCGGGTTCATCGGCGGCATCGTCGGCGACGACAGCTTCCGCATCCTGGGCACGCCGGTGGCCGTGCTGATCGGCGTCGTCTACGGCTATCTGCCGCTGATGGTGTTCCCGATCTACGTGACCCTCGAACGGATGGACCGGACGCTGATCGAGGCGTCGAAGGATCTCGGTGCCGGTCGCTGGGCGACGTTCCGCCAGGTCACCCTGCCGATCACCTCGACCGGCCTGATCACCGGCAGCATCCTGGTGTTCATCCCGTTGATGGGCGAGTACGTCATCCCGGCCATCCTCGGCTACGGCCGGGTGTTCCTCATCGGCAACCAGCTGGTGCTCCAGTTCCTCGAGTCGCGCGACTGGCCGGAAGGTGCCGCCCGGGCCGTGGTCCTCATCGTGATCATGCTCGTGTCGATCGTGTTCTACCTGTGGTTCACCAACCGCGGCCGGCGAACCCGTGACGTGAGCGTCCTGTGACGGCGCCCGCCACGCCGGTCGCCGTCCGGCCCGACGTCATCGCGGACGTCGGCGCCGCCCCGGGACGCGCCAAGCGGCGGATCGATCGCGGCAGCCGGCTGGTCGAGGGCTGGCTGCGCGGACACACGCTGCTCATCTACCTGTTCCTGTACATCCCGATCGCGGTCGTCGTCGTGTTCAGCTTCAACGCCACCAACCGACGGGTCACCCAGTGGGAGGGGTTCAGCTTCCGCTGGTACGAGAGCGTCCTCACTGACACCGTCGTCCAGGGGGCGCTGCTCAACAGCTTCATCGTGGCCACATCGACCGCCATCATCGCCACGCTGTTCGGGACGATGGCGGCACTCGGGCTGCAGCGCGCGCCACGCTGGTTCCGCGGCCCCTTCGAGGCGCTGACGTTCGTGAGCATCATCGTCCCCGAGATCGTCATCGCCCTCGCGACGCTGGTGTTCTTCTCGACCGCGTTCGACGTGCTCAACCCGGCGCTCGACCTGCAGCTGCGACTGGGCTATCAGACGATCGTGGCGGCCCACGCCCTGTTCAACATCAGCCTCGTCATGCTGCTCGTGCGCGCCCGCCTGTCGGGCATGGATCGGACCCACGTCGAGGCGAGCTATGACCTGTACGGGTCACCGTGGCGGACGTTCTGGCAGATCACGTTCCCGCAGCTGCTGCCGGCCATCGTCGCCGGCGGCCTGCTGTCGTTCACGTTCAGCTTCGACGACTACGTCATCACGACGTTCGTGTCCGGCGCCGGCACGACCACCCTGCCGCTGTACGTGTTCAGCACGATCCGCAAGGGCGTCACCCCGGCGACCAATGCGGTCGCGGCGATCATGCTGCTGATCACCCTGTCGATCCTGGTCATCGGCCAGCTCATCGTGTGGCGCAACGGCCGACGCGCGGGGGCTCGCGGATCGGGCGCCTCGGTCGCGGGGATGATCATGGAGCAGTCGAGCTGACCGACCGCTGACGGGTCGGTCAGGCGGTCGCGGCTAGCGACGGCTCGGGCAGGCCCGCTTCCGCCGCCAGCAGCGCGGCCTTGTCGGTGCGTTCCCACGGCAGGTCGAGGTCCGGCCGGCCGAAATGGCCGAATGCGGCCGTCTGGCGGTAGATCGGCCGGCGCAGGCCGAGCGCGGCGATGATCGACGCCGGCCGCAGGTCGAAGTTGCGCTCGATGACCGCCTGGATGGCGGCGTCGTCGATCTTGCCCGTGCCGAACGAGTCGACCGTGAAGCTGATCGGCCGGGCGATGCCGATGCCGTAGGCGACCTCGACCTCGAAGCGGTCGGCGAGGCCCGCCGCGACGACGTTCTTGGCCACCCAGCGGGCGGCGTACGCGGCGGACCGGTCGACCTTGGTCGGGTCCTTGCCGCTGAAGGCGCCACCACCGTGGCGAGCCATCCCGCCGTACGTGTCGACGATGATCTTGCGACCGGTCAGCCCGGCGTCGCCCATCGGGCCGCCGGTGACGAACCGGCCGGTCGGGTTGACGTGCATGATC
>DAIUES010000105.1:0-7974 GCA_036844985.1 Candidatus Limnocylindrales bacterium | reverse complement strand
CGAAGCGCATCGAGATCGGCACGGCCGTCATCGACATGCGCTACGAGAACCCGCTGTACATGATCGAGGACGCCGGTGCCGCCGACCTCATCGCCCGGGGTCGGCTCCAGCTCGGGATCAGCCGCGGTTCGCCCGAACAGGTCATCGACGGCTTCCGTTTCTTCGGCTACACGCCGTCCGACGGCGAGACGGACGCCGACATGGCACGCCAGCACACCGAGGTATTCCTCGAGGCGCTGTCCGGGATCGGGTTCGCCGAGCCGAACCCGTCGCCGATGTTCCCGAACCCGCCGGGGCTGCTTCGGCTCGAGCCGCATTCGCCCGGTCTGCGCGATCGGATCTGGTGGGGCGCGGGATCCCGGACGACGGCCGAATGGACCGCCCAGCAGGGCATGAACCTGATGTCGTCGACTCTCCTGACCGAGGATGCGGGCGTCCCGTTCCACGAGCTCCAGGCCGAGCAGATCCAGCGGTTCCGCGACACGTGGGCGGCCGCCGGTCACCAGCGCGAACCGCGGGTGTCGGTCAGCCGCAGCATCTTCGCCCTGGTCGACGATCGTGATCGCGCGTACTTCGGCCGGGGCAGCGATGAGTCCGACAAGGTCGGCTACATCGACGCGCAGACCAAGGCGATCTTCGGGCGGTCGTATGCCGCGGAACCCGACGTCCTGGTCAAGCAGCTGGCCTCGGACACGGCGATCCAGGCCGCCGACACGCTGCTGCTGACCGTCCCGAACCAGCTCGGCGTCGAATACAACGCCCACGCCATCGAGAGCATCCTGCGGTTCGTCGCGCCGGAGCTCGGCTGGCGCTAGCCGAAACCAGCGGGGTCTCGACCGGATCGCCGCCTCGGAAACCGCCGGCGTCGGACGGGCGTACCAACGAGGGTCCACACCAGACTCACGTGCCGTTGGAGGCCACACATGTTCCGTCGCACCCGCATCTCGCGGCTCATCCTCGCCAGCGCCGTCCTCGGCGCCCTCGCATTCGGTTCGGTCGCCTCGACCCAGGCCGGAGGTCAGAAGATCCTCGACTCCGGCATGAGCGGGATCCCGACCGCCGGCATGGTCCTCGACGGCGTCGCCGGTGGCGGCGCCCCGTGGCAGATCGACCGGGGCGACGTCAAGCTCTTCGCCGATGGTCGGCTCCACGTGGAGGTCCACGGCCTCCTGCTGCTCAACGGCACCAACCCGATCCGGAACGGCCGCGCCATCGTCGCATGTGGCGGCGCCCCGGCCGCGAGCTCGCCGATCGTCCCGTTCTCGGAAGCCGGCAACGCCGAGGTCGACACCATCGTCACCCTGCCCTCGCCATGCCTCGCACCCGCGGTCTTCTTCGCCGGTGTCCTGCCGAACGGCGCCGAGCGCTGGTTCGCCGTCGACAGCATCTGACCCGGCCGTCGGCTAGGCGCGGTCCCCGCGCCTAGCGGCCGATCCCGCCGGCCCAGAGGCTGGCCACCGCCTTGTCGATCCGGCGCTGCCGGGTGTCGGGGTTCTTCGCACTCGAGACGAGGTCGGCGACGGCCCGGCGGTTGCTGTTCGAGAGGCCGTCGAACCGCGCCTGCGCCGCGGGCTCCGCGGCGAGCGCCGCCGCCAGGTCGTCGGGCATGACGACCTCGCGCGGATCCGTGTCGAGCTCAAGCGTCACGTCGATGACGTCACCCGCCTCGACGCCGGCCTTCGCCCGGTGCTCCATCGCCACCCCGATGAGGAAGACGTCCCCGTAGACCGCCACGGTATTGCGATAGGTGTAGCCGTTGATCGTCACCCGGACAGGTGGCCGCTTGCCCTTGCCGAGCGCGGCCACGACCTCGGGCGGGACACGGAACCCGGCGGCGTTCTTCCCGGCCGGGTCGAGGGTCGTACGGAACTGCATCCGCCCAGTATCGTCGACCGGGCGTCGACCAACATCAGTCCCGGCTGGCCACCTCGGACGACGCGGCCGAGATCCGGTGGAGCGCTCCGCGCGGTCGGTCGATGAGGTGCCGGACCGGGTAGCCGTCCATCGTGAGCGCATCCGCGATCAACCGTCGATGACAGCGCCACCACAACGTCTCGGCACACATGAGCGCCAGGACCTCCCCGCCGTCGGCCCGGGCCTCGAGGGCCGCCAGGGCCGTCCGGAACGCGTCCGTGTGCATGTACGCGGCATAGGCGGCGAATCCGAGCGTCCGCCATGGGCTCGGTTCCGATGACGGATCGGGCCTGGGGCGCCGGCCGCCAAGCGCCTCGCCCCACCATTCATAGGCGATGCCAAGACGCGGAACATCGATCGCGAGTCGTTCCCGCGACAGGTGGGGCTGTCGGCGTCCCGCGGGATAGCGCCGGACATCGATGAGCGTGACGACGCCGGCGGCGCGCAGGAGCGCGGCCAGTTCCTCGGTGGTGTGCGTTCCGTGGCCCACCGTCTCCACGACGGCCCGAGTCGGCACGGGCGCGGCGACGTCGGTCACGTCCGCCGGATCAGAACGCCTGCGGGATGTTCCGCACGTTCGACTTGATCGTTTCGATCACCTCGGCCGTGTCGCCCTCGAAGACGAGCCTGGTCATCGCCAGCGCCATGCCGCGCACCTGGGCGACCGTCGTCTGTGGCGGCATCGACAGGGCACGCGGGTCGGTGACGAGGTCGATCAGGGCGGGCCCGTCGTGGGCGAACGCACGCTCGATGGCGGGTCGGACGTCCTCCGCGCGCTCGACCCGTTCGGCGTGGATCCCGACGGCCCGCGCGATCGCGCTGAAGTCCGGGTTGTGGACGTCCGTGCCGAACGGGACGTAGCCCGCCACCGCCATCTCGATGCGGACCATGCCGAGCGTCGAGTTGTCGAACAGCATCACCTTCACCGGAAGTCCCAGGCCGCCGAGCGTCAGCAACTCGCCCAGCAGCATGGTGAAGCCGCCGTCACCGCATAACGCGACCACCTGCCGGCCGGGCGATCCGATCTGGGCGCCGATCGCCTGGGGCAGCGCATTGGCCATGGACCCGTGACGGAACGAGGCGAGCAGCCGCTGGTCCGGTCGCATGCGCAGGTATCGCGCGCCCCACACGTTGCACATGCCCGTGTCGTTGGTGAACACCGCATCGTCGGCGGCGAGGTCGCTGATGGCGGTTGCGACCATCTCCGGGCGGAGCCCCTCGCCACTTCCCGGATCGGTCACGTACGTCCCGACGCGCTTGACCGCGACCCGATGGTCCTCGAGTGCGGCGTCGAGGAAGCTGCGGTCCTCGCGCCGGGTGACGAGCGGGATGAGGCACCGCAACGTGTCGCCGATGTCCCCGACCAGCCCGAGGTCGACGTCGGCCCGCCGGCCGAGGTGGCCGGGATCGTCATCGACCTGGACGACGATGGCGTCGCTCGGCAGGAAGGCGCGGTACGGGAAGTCGGTCCCGAGCATGAGCAGCAGGTCGCACTCGGCCATGGCCCGGTGGGCGCCACCCCAGCCGAGCAGGCCGGTCATCCCCACCGCGTTGGGGTCGTCGGCCTCGAGCACATCCTTGGCCCGGTAGGTGTAGGCGATCGGTGCGTGGAGCAGCCCGGCGAGCTCGAGCACCTCGGCCCGGGCGGTTCGACACCCTTCGCCCCCGAAGATCACCGGTCGCTTCGAGGCCGCGATCCGCTCCACCAGCCGGTCAAGGTCGGCATCCACCGGGCGGATCCTCGGTCGACTGGTCGCCAGCGTGCGACCGCTCGTCGGATGGTCGACCGACATGACCCCGACGTCGCCGGGCAGGATCACCATCCCGACCCCGCGCTCCAGCACGGCGGCCTCCATGGCCAGCTCGGCGAGGCGCGGCATCTGCGCCGGCCCGGTGATGTAGCCGATGTACCGCGTGCAGTCCGCGAAGATGAGGTCCGGGCGGGTCTCCTGGAAGTAGTCGGTCCCGATCTCGACGCTCGGGATGTGGGTCACGATCGCGAATACGGGGGCGCCGTTGCGGTCGCAGTCATACAGCCCGTTGAGGAGATGCAGGCTGCCCGGCCCGGACGAGCCGAGGACCGCCGCCGGTCTCCCGGTGATCATCGCCTCGGCACCGGCCGCGAAAGCGCCCGCCTCCTCGTTGCGGACCTGGATGAAGGCCAGCCGGCCGTCGGTCCGACGGATGGCGTCGACGATCGGATTGGCCGAGTCGCCGACCATGCCGTAGACGCTCCTGATACCGGCCCTGACCATCAGATCGACCAGATGTTCGGCGACGTTCACCGTCAGTCGTCCGGGTCGTCGGCCAGCATGAGCTCGACCTCGAGCTCGATGTCGCGGCGCTCGGGGAGCCTGCGACGCCGCCGGCCACCGGGCGGCGTCGGTGGCAGGGCCTTGCCTGAGGCGGCCGTCGCCGGCGGTTTGCCGCCGTACGGACCGCCCGAGCGACGTGGCAGCTCCTTATCCGAGATGACCCGCAGGCGGGCCAGCATCTGGCGTTCCGTCGGACGGCGAGATACCCGACGAACCTCCACCCGCAACGGCTCGTTCCGGGCATCCGCGAGGCGACGGATCGACTCGGCAAGTCGGTCGGGTGTGGTGCCTCGTCCGATGATCTCCACGACCTCGAACTCGGCCGTTCGCTCGACAAGGTCGGCAAGATAGCGGCGCATGGCGTCGAGGTGCCGTCCCTCGGTGCCGTGACCCGGCACGCGTCCACCACCTGCCGGCCGCGCGGGTCCACGCCGCACCGAACCGACCGCTGGCCGCTTCGGCGGGACACCGCTCGCGATCCGCTCGATGGTCGGCTCGCCCTGCCAGTGGGCGATGATGGCCTGCTCGGTGTCGACCCAGATCAGGGCCACGTCCTCTGCATCGTCGTCGCGACCAGCGTGATCCACCTGTTCCATGTCCATCACCTCATCCGCCGTGCGACGGTGGAGATCAGGTCGGCGGCGCGACAGCTGAAGCCCCACTCATTGTCGTACCAGGCGATGACCTTGACCAAGGATCCGCCGGTGACGATCGTCAGCGCCGAGTCGACGATCGCGCTGCGGCTGTCACCACGGAAGTCGGATGACACCAGCGGTCGGTCGCTGACGCCGAGGATGCCCTGCATCGGACCCTCGGCGGCCGCTCGGAACGCGGCATGGAGTTCGTCGACCGTCGTCGGTCGGGCGACGTCGGCGGTGAAGTCGACGACGCTCACGACCGGGGTCGGGACCCGCAGGCTGAAGCCGTCGATCTTGCCCGCGAGATCGGGTATGACGCGCGCCACCGAGCGCGTGGCGCCGCTCGTCGTCGGGATGATGTTCACGGCAGCAGCGCGCGCCCGGCGCGGGTCCTTGTGGGCGGCATCGAGCAGGCGCTGCGAGGTCGTGTAGCTGTGGACGGTGTTCATGTGGCCGCGCTCGACCGTGGCCAGGTCGTGGATGACCTTCACAACCGGCGCCAGGCAGTTGGTCGTGCAACTCGCGAGGCTGATGATGTGGTGGCGGTCGGGGTCGTAGTGCTCGTCGTTGACGCCGGGAACGATCGTGACGTCATCGCCCCTGGCCGGGGCGCTGACGACGACCTTCTTGGCGCCGGCGTCGAGGTGCGCCCTGGCCCGCTCGGCATCCCGGAACTTGCCCGTCGCCTCGAGCACGATCTGGACTCCCAGGTCGGCCCACGGCAGCGCCGCCGGGTCGGACTCCTGGAAGACCTTGATCTCGCGACCGTCGATGACCAGGGTGTCGACGGTGTGCTCGACCGTGCCGTCGTAGGCACCGTAGGTCGAATCGTGTTCGAACAGCAGCGCGTCCATGGCCGCATCGGCGAGGTCGTTGATGGCCACGACCTCGATGTCGGGGGCACGCTCGATCAGCGCCCGAAGCGACTGCCGGCCGATGCGACCGAACCCATTGATCCCGATCCGGGTTGCCATCACTGGACTCCTCGTTCCCGGCCCACGAGGCGGCGCGCGGCCGCCACGATGGCCGCGCCATCGATGCCGGCATCGGCCAGCTGTTCCTCGGGCGTCGCCGAACCCGGCATGTGGGTCACGGCAAGTCGGCTGACGAGCGGATGGACGTCGGCGTCGGCCAATGCCGCCAGCACCGCTTCGCCGAGGCCGCCCTCCGGCCGATGATCCTCGACCGTGACGATCCGCCCGGTCTCGCGCCCGGCGGCGGCGAGCGTCTCGCCGTCGATGGGCTTGATCGAATAGCAGTCGATCACCCGGGCCGAGATGCCCTCGCCGGCGAGCGTCGTGGCCGCCGCCATCGCCTCGTGCAGGGTCACCCCCGCACCGATCAGGGTCACCACGTCGGCCGCGTCCTGGCGCACGACCCGACTGCCGCCGATCGGGAAGGCCTCGTCCGGCTCGTAGATCACCGGGGTCTTGCCGCGGGTCGTGCGCATGTACACCACGCCCGGACGATCCGCCATCGCCGCCACCAGTTGGGCCGTCTGATTCGCATCGGACGGGTAGAGGACCGTGCTGTCCCAGACCGTGCGGAAGGACGCGATGTCCTCGAGGGCCATCTGGCTCGGCCCATCGGCTCCGATGCTCACGCCCGCATGCGAGCCGGCGACCCGGATGTCCGCCCGGCTGACTGCGGCCATCCGGAGGAAATCGAACGCCCGGCTCCAGAATGCCCCGAACGTCGAGGCGAACGGGATCCAGCCACGAACCTGCATCCCCACCGCGGCCGACGCCATCTGCTGTTCGGCGATGTACATCTCGAAGTACCGCTCGGGGATCTCGGCGGCGAACAGCTCGGTGTAGGTCGAGTTGCTGACATCGCCATCGAGCACGACGACCTCGCCGCGGGCCCCACCCAGGGCCACGAGCGCTTCGGCGTAGGCCCGTCGGGTCGCTTCCTGCGAGCCCACCGCGTAGCGCGGCAGCTCGAGCGTGGCGGATGGGAACCGATGGGGAGCCTCCTGGCCCGTCGGGCCGTGGACGGCGACCGTGATCCGGTGATGCGTCGCGGCCCCCAGCTCGGCCAGGGCGGCACGTTCATCCTCGAGCGACTTGCCGTGCATCCCGGTCCGATCGGCCACGGCGCTCACCCCGCTGCCCTTGATCGTGCGAGCGACGATCGCGGTCGGGCGGCCGGCGGTGGCGACGGCTTCGGTATATGCATCGTGGATCGCGCTGGGGTCGTGGCCGTCGATCTCGATGGCGTGCCAGCCGATCGCCCGCAGCCGGTCTGCATACGCGTCGAGGTCCCAGCCGTGCATCGTCTCGCCGGTCTGGCCGAGTCGGTTGACATCGAGGATCGCCGTCAGGTTGTCGAGCCCGGCCACGGCGGCGTGCTCGAACGCCTCCCACATCGAGCCTTCGGCCAGCTCGCCGTCGCCGCTCAGGACCCAGACCCGATACGGCAACCGATCGAGCCGCTTGCCGGCAAGGGCGATCCCGACGCCGATCGGCAGGCCCTGACCCAGCGAGCCGGTCGCGACATCGACCCACGGCAGGACCGGGGTCGGGTGGCCCTCGAGTCGGCTGCCACGCTGGCGATAGGTCAGCAGTTCGTCGTCGTCGATCGCGCCTGCCGCGCGGTACATGGCGTACAGCAGCGGCGAGGCGTGCCCCTTGCTGAAGATCAGGTGGTCGTTGCGCGGATCGTCGGGTGCGTCGAAGTCGTAGCGCAGGTGGCGCTCGAGCAGCACCGCCATCAGGTCGGCGGCGGACATCGATGAGGTCGGATGACCGGAGCCCGCGGCCGAACTTGCCCGGATCGAATCGATCCGGAGCTGTCGGCCGAGGTTGGTCCAGGTGTCGTGATCGGTCGGGGTCATGGGTCGTTCCTGTCCTTGTCGGCGGGCGGGGTGCGCGGCGGAGTACGCTTCATGGATGCGTGACGTCGAGCTGGTGCTGACCAATCCGAGTGGCCTCCATGCACGTCCCGCGACGTTGTTCACCGAGGCCGCCGCCAGGTTCGGTTCGAAGATCACCGTCGAGAACCTCACCCGCGGGAAGGGGCCCGTCGACGCGAAGTCGGTCCTCATGGTCCTGACCGCCGGTGTCTCCAGCGGCCATCGGATCCGGCTCGTCGCCGATGGCGCCGAC
>DAIUES010000104.1:0-7986 GCA_036844985.1 Candidatus Limnocylindrales bacterium | reverse complement strand
GTCTTCCGCTACGACGGCGGCACCGACTGGACCTCCTGCGGGCTGCAACCGGATACCACCCAGCTCTACTCCATCGACACGTACGACAGCCGGCTGCACATCGGGACGTGGCCGATGGGTCTTGTCTTCCGCGGCGAGGACGACGCCGCCGGCGCCGCGCCGCGGTGGACGTCGACCGGGCGCCTCGGAGACGAGACCGAGGTGATGAATCTGCAGGCCTACAACGGCATGCTGTACGGCGGCTCCCTCCCGCACGCCCAGGTCTATCGCTACGACGGCGACGAGGCGTGGACCCTCCTGGCGACGCTCGACCGGACGCCGGACGTTCGCTACCGACGCGCGGCGTCGATGGTGCTGTTCGATGGCGATCTGACCGTGGGCACGCTACCGAGCGGCCACGTCCACGCGCTTCGGGCGGGAGCGGTCGCCACGGCCGATCGGTCCCTCGAGGGCGGCTGGCACGAGCTGGTCGGAGTCCGGGAAAGTTCGGATGTGCGGCTGTATGTCGATGGGGTCCTCCTCGCGACGCGTCGGCACGCCGATCTGCGCGGTCCGCTCGGGACGGCGGAGCCGCTGACCATCGGCGGCGGCCCGCGGGCGGGGTTCGAGGGCGACCTCGCGGACGTCCGGCTGTGGGATCGCGCGCTCGATGCCGACGAGGTCCGGAGGCTGTCCGACTAGGGCCCGAATGCCGCGGCTGCGGAGGCGTCGAGTGCCCCACGCAGGTTCGCGGCGCGCCGCCGCGCACGCTCGGGGTCCGCGCGGCGCGAGCGCGCCAAGATCTCGAGGTGGCGCAACGTCACCAGCAGTTCCATGCGAGTGGCGGTGGGCTTGTCCGATGCGACCCCAGCCGCATCCCGGAATGTACCGGCGATCCGCCGGTGGACATCGGGGTGGTGGTGATGCACGACCCACAGCCACCACGCCACGTCGAAGATGGGATCGGCGATGCGCGCATCTTCCCAGTCCAGCAGCGCGACGATCGTTCGATCACGGACGAGGACGTTGACCGGCACGAAATCACCGTGTGCCAGCACCCCAGCCTCGCCTGTCAGCACCTCCGGCAACTGGTCGGCCAGGCGCTCGACCGCGAGGCGCGTCGCGTCGTCGAGCCAAGAGGCGGCATCGGCCATCCAGCCGCGCGTCGCGCGGGCGAGAGCCCCTGCGTCGACCCATGTATCGTCGAGTTCGGCATCGGTCGCCAGGTCGATATCGACCGCCACGAGGCTCCGGTGCAGCCGGCCCATCGCCGTTGCCAAGACGTGCGCATCGGTCGGGTCATCGAAGAGCGTGTTGCCCGGCGACCCATCGACCTGGATAGTCACGAAGTGGGGCTCGGTCGCCGTTTCGTCGTCAGCGGGTTGGCCGGCGTGCCCGGCCACGAACACCGGGACGGGGATGCCCGCAGCCCGGAGCCGGTCCTCGATGGTGACGACCTGGAGTCGGGTTCGGGCCCTGGCCCGATCGTGCAGTCGCTGCACGGCGAGGCGCCGACCGTCGGCCGTCGTCACGAGGTGCGTGTCGTTCTCGAATCCCCACGGCGCCCGCGCGTCCTCGACGATCGGTGCACCGACGATCGCTTCGAGGCGTTGCACCGGGGCGTGGGGCATGGGCCCGCAGTCTACACTCGGCAGGTGAGCCTGCCGCCCATCGGACCGTACGTCCGAACGCCCGCCGATGTGCTGCCCTGGGATCCCAGGTCCGTCGAGGTAGCCGCCGCGGTCCGCTCGCTCATCGCGGCCCGTCGCCCCGATCTCGTCGTCGAGCACATCGGCAGCACGGCCGTCCCCGGGCTGCCGGGCAAGGGCATCGTGGACCTGGCCATCGCCACCACGCATGACGATGTGCCGGCCGTCGCCGCGGCCCTGCGCGAGATCGGTTTCGGGAGTCAGCCGGGGCCGGATCCGTGGCCGCCCAGCCGGCCGATGCTGGTCGGCTCGATGGTCCTTGGCGACAGGACGTTTCGGATCCACTGTCACGTCCTGCCCGACACCGATGAGCTGCGCCGCGACGTGGCCTTCCGTGACGCCTTACTGGCCGATCCGGAGCTCGTCGCCGGGTATGCCGCGCTCAAGTCCGGCATCGTCAAAGGCGGTCTCATCGAGCCGCACCAGTACACCTACCAGAAGCAGGCCTGGATCGCCGACGTCCATCGCCGGCTCGGTGTCGAACGCCTGCCGATCACCCCGCCGGCGACGATCGGGCTGCTCGGTGGCGGTCAGCTCGGGCGGATGCTCGCCCTCGCCGCGCGTGCGCTCGGCTATCGCATCGCCGTGCTCGATCCGGATCCGGACTGCCCCGCGGCCGCGCTGGCGGACCGCCAGGTCGTCGCGTCGTACGACGACGTCGGCGCCGCCCTGCGCCTCGCCCGCTGGAGCGATGTGGTGACGTACGAGCTCGAGCATGTCGCGGCGGCCGTGGTCGACGCGGTCGAGACGGTGGTCCCGGTGCGACCGGGCCGCGTGCCCCTGCTCGTGACCCAGGACCGGATCGCCGAGCGTCGGTTCGTCGAGACGGTCGGCGCCGAGGTCGCGCCGTGGCGCGAAGTGCGCACGACCGAGGAGCTGCGGGCGGCGGCCGCGGACCTCGGCTTCCCGCTCCGCCTCAAGGCCGCGACCGGGGGCTACGACGGCCGCGGCCAGGTGCGCCTGGCGTCGATGGACGACGTGGCCGGCGCGCTCGACCGACTCGGGCGGCCGGCCGGCGCGCCGCTCCTCCTCGAGGCGGAGCAGGACTTCGCCGCCGAGGTCTCGATCGTCGTCGGTCGCGGCCTGCTCGGCCGACTCGCGACGTTCCCGCTGGCGCGGAATCGACACGACGACGGGATCCTCGTCGAAAGCATCGCCCCGGCGACGGTCGACGGCGACGTGGCTGAGCGCGCCGCGCGCCTCGGGGAGCGGCTGGCCATCGCGATGGGGGTCACCGGCACGCTCGCCGTCGAGCTCTTCCTCATGCCCGATGGGCGACTCGTCGTCAACGAGCTCGCGCCGCGTGTCCACAACAGCGGCCACTGGACGATCGAGGGAGCGGCGACGTCCCAGTTCGAGCAGCACATCCGGGCCATCTGCGGGCTCGAGCTGGGGGCCACCGACGCCCTCGCTCCGACGGCCGTGGTCAACATCCTCGGGACCGGACCGGCGCGTCCCGCGGCACTCGAGGCGGTCGGGCTGGCCCGCGCGATGGCCGATCCGGCCGTCCACCTGCACGTCTACGACAAGCGACGGGTCTTCGAGCGTCGGAAGATGGGCCACGTGACAGCCATCGGACCGACGACCGAGATGGCGCTCGAGCGGGCGCGGGCCGCCGCCCACCAGTTGTGCTGGGGCGACGAGCCAGCCAGCGAAGAGGACGTGGCATGACCGGTGCAACCGGACCGATCGTCGGCGTGGTCGGCGGCAGTCGGTCCGACTTCGACATCCTCGAGGACGTCATGGCCGTCCTCGCCGAGCTCGAGATCGCGGCCGAGCTGAGGGTCGTGTCCGCCCATCGCACCCCCGACGCCCTCTTCCGATACGCCGAATCGGCGGCCGGCCGTGGCCTGCGCGTGATCGTGGCCGGTGCCGGGGGCGCGGCGCACCTGCCCGGGATGCTCGCCGCGAAGACGATCCTGCCGGTCATCGGCGTGCCCATCCCGACACGCCACCTCGGGGGGATGGATTCGCTCCTGTCGATCGTCCAGATGCCGCGCGGGATCCCGGTCGCGACCGTGGCCATCGGCAACGGCACGAACGCCGGGCTGCTCGCCGCCCAGATCCTGGCCCTCGCCGATGTCGCCCTGGCCGAGCGGCTGGCCGCGTGGCGCGACCGGCAGACGTCGACGGTGCTCGCGGATCCATCGAACATGGCCGCGGAGGGATCGACCCCTTCCTGAGGCGGCGGTCCGTTCGTGCCGCCCGCGCGGTGGGCGTCAGCCGGGCGTCGCGACCCGGCGATGCTCCGCGAGGTGGAAGCCGATATCGAGCACGGTCTTGATCGCGACGAGGACGGCCACGGCGGCAACCGGCGCGCCGGTGGCGATGATCGCCATGGCCCCGAAGATGATCGTCAGGTGGAGCACGAACAGTCGACCGTAGGGCGCGAACATCTGGCCCGCCGCGGTCACCCGCCGATATTCGCCGCCACGCAGGAAGTTCCACCAGTAGGACGCCCCGTGGCTGAGCGCCAGCGCGATGACCGCGAACAGGATCGTCCCGGGGTCGAAGCCGGTCGACGATGACTCGGCTCCAGGCACGAGGCCGGGGAACGGATCGCCGAACCCATCATCGAACGGGCCACCGAGCGAACCACCGAAGCCGCCACCGAACAGGCCGGTGAACAGCGGCAGCGTCAACACGAAGATGCCGTGGACGAACCAGAACAGGCCGTAGTGGACGATGAAGAACGGGATCAGCGCGCCCTTGCCGGTGCCGGTCAGTGGGCGGCCGTTGAGCGTCGCCCCGGAGCTGGCGCCGCTCTCGACCCCGTCGACGGGGCCTTCGGCCCGAGCCATCTTGAGGACGTTGAAGACGCCCACGATCCCGTTCTCGAGCCAGTACACGACGAGCACGTTCCACACGTTCCAGCCGAAGAAGAGGACACCGATGAGCGGCACCAGGTTCGCCGCGACCAGGGCGACGACGGCCCCGACCGACGAGCTGACGCGGTACCAGGCCGCGATCCGATCCATCACCGGATGGTACCCAGAGTTGGGTGCGTAGCGGACGCACGGATGCGCGGGTTCGCGTGCGCCGTGCCCCGTGCCGCTGGCCCGCGCCGCTGGCCCGGGCCGCTGGCCCGCGCCGCTGTCTCGTGCCGCTGCCCCGCGCCGCGTTCCGGAATACCGCCAGTCACCACGACCGTATGTCGTCAAGCGGACGTCTTGGACGCCAGCCGGACCGCACTCGGGGATCTGCCCACGCACGGATCGCCTCGCTCGACCGGCGGTCTCGTGGCAGTCGGGAGCTAGCGCACCAGGTCGGGCGACATACGGTCCACGTGATCGGCGTTATTCATGGTCGCCGCCCGGTCGGGACCTTGGAGGCTCGCAGGCGAACGCCGCGCCCCCCGCCACGCCTCCGCCACGCCACGCCACGCCTCCGCCACGCCACGCCACGCCACGCCACGCCACGCCACGGCCACGCCACACCGCCCCGCCACGCCACGCCACGCCCCCGACGCGACCCCGCGACTACGCGTCGCCCGGTGTTCGCTTCGGCTTCGACTCGGCCGCTGCCGCGCTGACGGTCAGCGTCCGCTCGTCCGCACCGCGCACGACCCCGAGCTCGAACGGGCGCTCGAGTGCGCCGAGCGCGTCCTGCAGGTCGTCGGCATCGGCGATCGGTCGACCACCCGCGGACACGATCAGGTCGCCGGCCTCGATCCCGGCCGACTCGGCGGCGCCGCCCTCCTCGACGCCACGCACCAGGACCCCGGCGCGATCGGGCAGGCCGACGGATCGACGCAGCCGTCGGGCGACGTGACTCGGTGCGATCGCGACACCCAGCCGTTGGCGACTGGCGGACTCGCCGCGACCCAGTGCATCCACCTTCGCGCGCAACCCCGCATCGGCGGGCAGGGCGAGATAGAAGCCCTCGCCGATCCGGTTCGTGTTGAGGCCGAGGAGCCGGCCGTTCGCGTCGACGAGCGCGCCGCCTGACGAACCCGGCGCCATCGGCGCGCTGTGCTCGATGCTGCCGGCGATGCGGCGGCCGCCCGGGCCGCGGAACGAGCGCGACACCGACGATACGAGTCCGAACGTGACCCGCACCCCGCCGCCGGACGTGGCGGCGGCGCCGAACACCGGCGTGCCGACCGACAGCGCCTCGCCCGGTCCCCAGGTGATCGGCGTCGCGCCGGCCGTGTCGACCGCAACGACGGCAAGATCGCCGTCCGGGTCGACAGCTGTCACGGTGCCACGCGTCGACCGCCCGTCCGCGAACGTCACCGTGACCTCCTCGCCGCGCAGGTTGTGCGCATTGGTCAGGACCTGCCCGTCGGCGATCACGACGCCCGAGCCGCGCCCGTGCCGGCCGACCCCGACGATCGAGGGTCCGGCGCTGGTGGCGACGGCCACGACGGCCGCTCCGATCTCTTCGATGGCACCCATGGGACGTTGACTCCTATCTGGTAACTAGTGATTTGCAAGTTACAACGAACCAAACCGGCTGGCAAGTCCCGAACGCACTACCATCAGGACCACATGACCGACGACCGACCTCTTCCGCTCGAAGCCGCCCTCGACCGCGTCGGCGATCGCTGGAGCCTGCTCGTCGTCGAGGCCCTGCTCGACGGATCGAAACGGTTCGGCGAGCTGGGGAGTGCCTTGCCGGGCATCGCCCCGAACATCCTCACCGACCGGCTTCGTCGCCTCGAACGGGCCGGGATCCTGCGCTCCAGCCCGTACCAGCAGCGCCCGACACGGCTGACCTACGACTTGACCGCCGATGGTCGGGACCTTGCGTCCGCGCTCCGGCTGCTCGCCGATTGGGGCGCCCGGCGCTCGGATGAGGCCGAGCCCCTCCGCCACGCCACCTGCGGGACGCCACTCGAGGTCCGCTACTACTGCCCGACCTGTGCCACGCCCGTCGACCAGGCCGACGCGCCCGACGAGCGGCGACTCTAGCCCGGGAGCCCGCGAGCCCGGGAGCCCGCGAGCCCGGGAGCCTGGGACCGGCTCGGGGCTACACTCGATGGCGTGACGATGGACGACGAGCGCTGGGAGCCGGGCATGCCGGCGCTCGACCGCCAGGCCGCCCCGCCCCGACGGCCGACCAGCCTGCCACCGAGCCTGCAGGGCCTCCCGCCGCGGTCGGTGCCGGAGGTCGCCCCGACCCCGCTCCAGCGGCACTACATCAACCTGTCGGTCATCGTGCTCATCTGCGGCGCGGTCGCGATCACCGCGCTGGAACTCGGGGCCAGGCTCGGCGACCCGCTCATCAAGCTGTGCGTGATCGTGGCGACCCCGCTCCTGGTCGTCACGACCCTCGATGCCATCGTCCGCATCTGGCGCTCGGCGTGGGCATGGATGGCCGTCGATCGTGGCCGCGCCTGGTTTCGACTGGCGTGGGTCATCGTCAGCCTGATCGGGCTTGTAGCGCTCGTCGGCGGTGCCGTCGTCGTGCTGCTGGCCTGACCCCGATGCACGGATCCGACCGCGGCCCGGACGGCCGCTCGACCGATCTCGCCTCCGGCCGGGGCGTGCCCGACTGGATCGCGCGCCATCTGAACTTCTGCTCGAACTGCGGCACGTCGCTCCGGTTCGGCACCGTCGACGGCGAGGATCGCGAGCGCCTGTCCTGCCCTGCTTGCGGCCACATCGCGTACGTGAACCCGCGCCTCGTGGTGACTGCGCTGCCCGTCACCGAGGACGGCGACGTCGTGTTGCTGCGCCGCGGGATCGAGCCCGGTATCGGCGAATGGGCCCAGCCCGGCGGGTTCCTCGAGGTCGACGAGACGGTCCACCAGGCGGCGATCCGCGAAACGCTCGAGGAGACCGGCCTGCTCGTCGAGCCGGGCGAGCTCATCGGCCTGTACACGCGACTCGAGGCGGCCGTGGTCACCATCGCCTACGAGGCGCGCATCGTCGGCGGGACCGCGGTGCCGACCCCGGAGGCGCTCGAGATCGCGACCTTCCGCCCCGACGCGATCCCGTGGACCGGGCTGGCGTTCCGCACGACGACGTGGATGCTGCGCGACTGGCTCGACCGGCGTCACCCCGAGCTGACCTGGCCGCCGGGCGATCGCGGCCGCTGACCGAAGCGCTAGCCGGCAGGCGCCAGCGACCCGTCCGGGACCTCGACCACGGCACCCACGGTGAACCGGCGGCGGATCCCGTCGATGGGGATGCCCGCGCCATCGACGGCCACGACGAACAGCATCATCGAACCCCCGGGTCGCGGCTTCGACAAGCGGAACGTGGCTTCGAACGGGATGAACCCGGCGCGCGGGTGTCCGGTCGGGTCGATGGCCGCCGTCGCGAGCGGCTTGCCGCCGCTCGATTCGAGCATG
>DAIUES010000103.1:0-7986 GCA_036844985.1 Candidatus Limnocylindrales bacterium | reverse complement strand
AGTTGCCGTCGCCGTCGAGATCGAACCGATCCCACACGTCGTACTTGGCGAGGTAGGCGTTCAGGGCTGCGGTGTCCGTGAACGTCGCCGCGAACGCGTCGGCGGCGTCGTTGATGAACCGCCAGGTGTCTTGGCAGACGATGTCGCCGCAGTAGTTCGACCCATAGGCCGCCTCGTTGAACGGAACCTGGACCCACGGCGAGACGTCGCCGTTGACCGTGTACCGGTTCGAAGACTGCTCGAGGTAGAAGTTGCGCATCGAGACCGCGCCGGGGGCCTCGCTGAACAGCAGGTCCTGGAAGTAGGACTCGCTGAAGTCGGGCTCCCAGATCGTCGAGTTGTCGACGGCCCGATCCGGCTCGGGGATCTGGTTGTGCAGCGGACCCGCGGTCCCGCCGTGGTTGACCGATCCGAGCGTGCCGTGGGGGTGGGTCGCGGGAGCGTTACCGAACTCGGCGAGGATCGTGAGGATCGAGTCCTCGCCCTCGCGCGCGAGCTCGACATACTGGCCCTTGGCGACCTTCACGACCTTGTTCTTGCCGACCGCCTTGGCGTTGCCGGTCAGGACCTTCTCGAGTCCGGTCTGGCGGAGCGCCGACTGCTTCTCCGCCCGGGCATCCGGGAGATTGTCGGATTTCGGGGCCGCGTTCGCGGCTCCGGCCTTCGGTCCGGCGGCTGTCGCGCTGCCAGCCAGGGACATGACGAGCGTCGCGGCGGTCAGCGCCGCGAGCCATCGCTTGGTCTTCAACAGATATGGCCTCCAGTGCAGTGGGGAGTGGTGCACGAGCGGCGGGGTCGGGCCTCGTCCGATGGACAGGTCCGACCAGGGATCCGGCGGAGCCTGAGCCTCCCATGCAGGCAGCCGATCGCAAGTCGGGGGGCCGAGGGTCAGGGCTGCCTCGGGGGCCTCGACGGGTTGTGGCGCGACCCTACGACGCCGCACGGCGTCCGGTCAAACCCGCAGGCGCGGATCGTGCCTCGCGCCGTTGCTCATCGGCAACGCCAAACGCCGACCTACCGGCCGATGACGTCCACGAGCTCGCGAACCGCTGCGGCCGAACGCTCGAAGGCGACCCGTTCCTCGGCCGAGAGCTCGATCTCGAAGACGCGTTCCATCCCCCCGGCACCGAGGACGATCGGCACGCCGACGAACAGCCCATCGACGCCGAACTCGCCTGCCAGGCGGACCGCGCACGGGAGCACCCGCTTGCGGTCGAGCAGGATCGCCTCGACCATCTCGAAGACGCCGGCCGCCGG
This sequence comes from Candidatus Limnocylindrales bacterium, assembly GCA_036844985.1. Classification (GTDB taxonomy): domain Bacteria; phylum Chloroflexota; class Limnocylindria; order Limnocylindrales; family CSP1-4; genus SPCO01. The sequence goes on along the minus strand of DAIUES010000103.1, from coordinate 6,729 downwards.
CGCGTAGAACGCCGAGCCGGTCTTGAGCAGGGCGACGACCTCGGCCCCACCGTTGGCCGTTCGCTCCTCGATGGCCCGGACCCGGTCGGCCGGCAGCAGTTCGGTGATCGGCACGCCGGCGACGGTCGAGTAGCGCGACAGCGGCACCATGGTGTCGCCGTGTCCGCCGAGCACGAATGCGTGGGTGTCCTCGACGCTGACGCCGAGTTCCGCAGCGATGAAGCTACGGAACCGGGCGCTGTCGAGGACGCCGGCCATCCCCAGCACGCGCTCGCGTGGGAACCCGGATGCCTCCATCGCGACGTGGCACATCGCGTCGAGGGGGTTGGTGACGACGATCAGGACCGCGTCGGGCGACTGCCTGGCGGCCTGCTCCACGACCGCCCGGACGATGCCGGCGTTCTTCGTCAGCAGGTCGTCGCGACTCATCCCCGGCTGGCGGGCCAACCCCGAGGTGACGACGATGATGTCGCTGCCGGCGGTATCGGCGTAGTCGTTGGTGCCGGCGACGCGGGCGTCGTGGCCGACCACGGGCGCTGCCTCGGCGAGGTCGAGGCCCTTGCCCTGGGGCAGTCCCTCGACGATGTCGACGAGCACGACGTCGGCGAGGCCGGCCTCGGCGATGCGCTGTGCGCTCGTGGCGCCGACGTTGCCGGCGCCGATGACGGTGACCTTGTTGCGGGCCATGGGTGCGTGCTGCTCCTTCCGAGTCCTGCGTGCTTCCGGGAGTCTAGGCCGGTGGTCGCACGAGTGGTCGTTCATGGGCGGTGCCGATGGACGCACGACGATGGTGGGTCAAGGCGAGCGGGACCACGCTGGTGTCCTGATCACCCGTCGTACGGAGTCGTCGATGTCCACCAGTCTTCCAGTGCTCATGCTCGTCGTCCTCGGCACCGTCATCGCCGTGCTCGGCCTGTTCGCCGCCGGCAACATCGTCGTGTCAGCCGTCGGTCTCGTCGCGATCGCGTTCGCGGGCGTCCTCGAAGTCGTTGGTCGAAGGGCCTGATCGATGTCAGCCATCGCCACGGCCCTCGGCGTCCTGTTCGTCATCCTCGCCATCCCGTTCGGGTTGATGCTCGCGCCGTTGGCGCTCGGCATCCTGCTCGTCGCGATCGGCTGGCGCCACGTGTCGGCCGATCTCGCCTCCCCGACAGCCGGGCTGCCGGCATGATCGGCGAGCTCGTGGCCATCGCCGTCGTGGTGGTCCTTCCGGTCACGATCATCCTCGCGTCGCTGGCGATGCTCGGACTCGGCATCGCCGGCTTCGCCCTCGATCCGACCGATCGCCGGCTGGTCCGTCGCTGACGCGGCTCAGCCGGCGTCCGGCGGACCCGCGGCCCGAACGTCGTCGGTGACCCCGTCCGCATATGCGGCGAAGTTGTCGACGAACATCGCCGCGAGCCGGGCGGCCTGACGGTCGTAGGCGTCCGCATCGGCCCACGTCGAGCGAGGATCGAGGAACGACGCGGGGACGTCCGGGCAGGTCAGCGGCACCTCGACCCCGAAGACCGGGTCGGTCCGGGTCGCGACCTCGGCGAGTCGACCATCGAGCGCCGCCCGCACCATCGATCGCGTGTGAGCGATGTTCATTCGCTCGCCGGTGCCGTACGGCCCGCCGGTCCAGCCCGTGTTGACCAGCCAGACATGGGCGTCATGGCGAGCCAGGCGTTCGGTCAGCATCGCCGCGTATTCGCCCGGGTGACGGGGCATGAACGGCGCTCCGAAGCACGCCGAGAAGGTGGCCGACGGCTCCTTCACCCCGACCTCCGTGCCGGCCAGCTTGGCGGTGTAGCCGCTGATGAAGTGGTACGCCGCCTGGGCGTGAGTGAGTCGCGCGATCGGCGGCAGGACGCCGAACGCGTCGGCGGTGAGGAGGATGACGGTCCGCGGATGGCCGGTCATCCCGGTCGGGTCGGCATTACCGATGAAGTCGAGCGGGTAGGCCCCGCGGGTGTTCTCGGTGAATCGCTCCGAATCGAGGTCGAGCTTGCGCGACACCGGATCGACGTCGACGTTCTCGAGGACCGTCCCGAATCGACGCGTGGTCTGGAAGATGTCCGGCTCATACATCGGTGACAGGCGGATCGTCTTGGCGTAGCAGCCGCCCTCGAAGTTGAACAGGCCGATCGGTCCCCAGCCGTGCTCGTCATCCCCGATCAGGCTCCGCTCCGGATCGGCCGACAGCGTCGTCTTGCCCGTCCCCGACAGCCCGAAGAACACGGCCGAGTCACCGGCCGACCCGACGTTCACCGAACTGTGCATCGGCAACACGCCCTCGTCGGGCATGAGGTAGTTCATGACCGTGAATGCGCTCTTCTTGATCTCGCCGGCGTACTCGGTGCCGACGATGATGATCTCCATGCGCTGGAGATGGAGCAGGATCGCCGTGCCGGTCCGCGTGCCCTCGGTGGCCGGATCGGCCTGGAACGATGGGATGCACAGGATCGTGAAGTTCGGCTCGAACCCGTCGAGTTCGTCGGCGCTCGGGCGGCGGAACAGGTTGCGCGCGAACATGCTGGCCCAGGCCGTCTCGGTGGTCACCCGCAGCCGGCGCTGATGGGCGGGGTCCGCCCCGATGAGCAGGTCCTGGCTGTAGAGGTCCTTGTCGGCGCAGTACGCCACGAGCCGTGCCCGCAGGCGGTCGTAGTCGGCCTCGGCGATCGGGCGGTTGACCGTGCCCCACCAGATCCGGTCGTGGCTCGTCGGCTCCTCGACGATGAACTTGTCCTGCGGCGACCGACCCGTGTGCTTGCCGGTCCGGACGACGATCGGCCCGTCGGCGGCGAGGAGGCCCTCCTTCGCCCGGATGGCGTCCTCGACGAGTTCGGCCGACGACAGGTTGGCGCGGATGTGTCGACCGACTGGCGGTCGGGCTCGACGGCCTTCGGGTGCACGCCGGCCATCGGGTGCGCGACGGCCATCGCCTGTCGGAGGGTGGTCGGCACGAGCGGGATGGGTGATGGCCATCGGTCGGACTCCTTGGCGCGGGCGATCATCACGGATCGACCGGCCGCGCGTGACGCCGGACCACACGGGTCCGAACGGGAGTCGGCTTCCACAGTCGCGTTGGCGGAGAGTGTACCCGGCGGCATGGGTCCGCGTGCCGTTCGTGGGGCGGGTGCGTTTGGGAGTGCCACGATTCTGGTGCGTGGGTGCACGTTCGGGCCGGGGCGGGTCGGGGGTCGGGCGGCGGCCGTCGTGAGGTCCGCGGCCGGGCCCGGGGTCGAGGCTCGGCTCGGGGCCCGGGGTTCGAGGCTCGGGCTCGGGACTCGGGCATGGGGCCGCGCCCGAGCTGGAGCCCGGCCGGCTCGTGCGCCAACTCCCGACAATTGGCATCCAGCAGCGTGGCTGGTGGTATGCAGGCCCGATGGGCGATCGGGCAGGATTCGGGCGCCATTCTTCACCACATACCAGTGTGGCTGGTATTTGAACCTAAACGAGGCTCCGGCGTGCCGGATTCAGCTTCGGCGTCCGCATACCAGTGGTCTCCCGGGTGGATGCCAAGGATCGCGGTCCGGCCGAGGTCGGGACCGGGGCGGAGGCCGAGGTCGGGGCGGGACGGATGCCGAGGTCGGGCTCCTGGGGCTCCTGGGGCCCGTGGCCCGGCTTGACGAGGGTCGCCGGGCGCCCGTAGCATCCGCCCACAACTGAAGAGCGCTTATCAAGAGTGGCAGAGGGACCGGCCCGTTGAAGCCACGACAACCTACCGGCGCGATGCCGGCAAGGTGCCAACTCCGGGCAGGTCCTCCTGCGAGATAAGGGAACTCTTCGGAGCCCCCTCGAAGCGATCAGGGTCCTCCTGTACGAGTCCGGTCCCGCTGCGCCCCAACCCCAGCTCGCGCCCGGAGACCACATGACCGCTGAGATCCTCGTCCCTTCGACCGCCGGCCACCCGACCGCGACGACCGCGCCCCCGGCTGAGGCCGCGCCAGCCGCCCCCGCCGAGACCCGCGCCAGGATCACGGGGATGGCCTGCCGCAATTGCGGCATTGCCCAACCCCTCGCAGTCGCCTATGTCTGTCCGGCCTGTTTCGGCCCGCTCGAGGTCACCTACGACCTCGCCGCCGTCGCCAAGACCTTGACCCGCGAGGCGATCGCCCGGCGCGCTCCCGGGATCTGGCGATACCTGGAGCTGCTCCCCGTGGAAACGCCGCCGGCACGGTCGCTCCCGGTCGGCTCGACTCCTCTCCTGGCGGCCGACCGACTGGCGCCGGTCCTCGGCCTCGATCGACTGTGGCTCAAGGACGACACCCGCAACCCGTCGCTGTCGTTCAAGGACCGGGCGGTCGCGATGGCGGCGGCCCAGGCGCTGGCGTTCGGGCTACCGGCCCTCGCCTGCGCCTCCACCGGCAACCTGGCCGGCGCGACCGCCGCGGCTGCGGCCGCAGTCGGACTTCCGGCCTATGTCTTCATCCCCGCCGACCTGGAGCCCGCCAAGATCGACCATGCGCTCGCCTACGGCGCGACCGTCGTGCCGATCGACGGCACCTACGACGACGTCAATCGGTTGTGCCTCGAGATCGCCGATGAGACGGGCTGGGGCTTCGTCAACATCAATCTGCGGCCGTTCTATGCGGAGGGTTCCAAGACCCTCGCCTACGAGGTCGCCGAGGCGCTCGGATGGCGGTCGCCAGACGTCGTGGTCGGTCCGGTGGCCAGCGGCGCGATGTTCACCCGGGTCGCACGCGGCTTCGAGGAGCTTGCGGAGCTCGGGCTGATCGAACGCCGACCGATCCGGTTCGTCGGCGGCCAGGCCGCCGGATGCGCGCCGGTCGCGACAGCCTTCGACCGCGGGACCGACGTCATCGAGCCCGTGCGCGACCCCGACACCATCGTGCGATCGCTGGCCATCGGCAACCCCGCCGACGGACGGTACGCGGTCGAGCTCGCCCGTGACAGCGGCGGTTCGATCGAGGCGATCGATGACCTCACCACCGCTGCGGCCATCCGGGACATCGCCCGGCTCGAGGGCATCTACCCCGAAACCGCCGGCGGCGTGACCCTGGCGGCGGCAGCCGCGGCCCGGAAGCGTGGGGTCATCCGTCCGGGCGACGAGGTGGTGGCCCTCGTCACGGGAAACGGGCTCAAGACCCCCGATGCGCGATCGCTCGGCTTGCCGAGCGGTGACGCCGCGGCGGCCCGGCCGGGACAGCCCGGCCTGGCGCCCGTGATGCGCCCGAGCCTGTCGGTGTTCGAGGCATGGCTGGACCGCACGTCATGAGCACGGTCCGCATCCCGCCGACGTTGCGTGCGTCGACCGGCGGCGCGAAGCTGGTCGAGATCGCTGGAACGACGGTCCGCGACGTCATCACGGAACTCGTCGCAACCCATCCGGCGCTCGGTTCCCAGCTCCTCGCCGACGACGGCGATCTCAATCGGTTCGTCAATGCGTTCCTCAACGACACGGACGTGCGCCATCTTCAGGCCCTCGACACGCCGGTCGCCGAGGGCGACACCCTGGTCCTGCTCCCGGCGATGGCCGGGGGGTGACCCGGCTCACCCGCTCGGAGTAGGCTGGCGGTCCGATGTCAGCCGAGCGGCCGCCGGGCAGTGGTCACGACGCGTATTGGCGCGACTTCCTGACGCGTGGCGACGCCAGCGAGACGAAGTTCCGGCGCCTGTTCCGGATGTTGCCGAGCGGACCGCGCTGCAAGCTCTGTGCGGCCCCCTTCGCCGGCGCCGGCGCGCCACTGATGCGCGCCATCAACAAGCGCCCAGCCGCGAAGAATCCCGCCGTCTGCAACACGTGCATGGACACCATGGAGAAGCATCGGGGCGGAGCCGAGATCGACGGCAGCTACCTGTTCGCCGACATCCGTGGCTCGACGGCGCTGGCGGAGCGCCGTTCCCCCGCAGAGTTCCGAGCGCTGATCGATCGGTTCTTCACGACGGCCAGCAAGGCGGTCTTCGACCACGACGGGGGTGTCGACAAGTTCGTCGGTGACGAGATCGTCGCCTTCTTCTTCCCGATCCTGTCGGGCCAGCAGCACACCGCCCACGCCGTCGCGGCGGCCCAGGCGATCCTGCGGGCGACGGGTCACGCGGATCGAAGCGGACCCTGGGTGCCGGTCGGCGTCGGGGTGTCGACCGGCACGGCGTGGGTCGGCGCGGTCGGTGACGAGAAGCGCATGGACCTCACCGCGCTCGGTGACGTCGTCAATGTCGCCGCCCGGCTCGGTGGTGCCGCCCGGGCAGGCGAGGTCCTCGTGACGGTGGAGGCCGCGCGAGCCTCGAATCTCGACCCCGGGCTCGAGCGCCGCGTCCTCAAGCTCAAGGGCAAGTCCACGACGACCGAAGTCATCAGCCTCATCGTCGGGCCCACCCCGGTCGGCGCCACCTAAGCGCGCTCGAGCGCTCTCCCCTCAGGCGCCGTCCAGGGCCTGGCGAAGGTCGTCGATCAGGTCGTCGACCCCCTCGATGCCCACCGACAGCCGCACCAGCGCCGGGTCGACCTCGAGCGGCGAGCCGGCGACCGACATGTGGGTCATCGCGGCCGGGATCTCGACCAGCGACTCCACGCCACCGAGCGACTCGGCCAAGGTGAACACGTGCATCCCCTCGGCAATGGCGACCGCCCGGTCGGCCGCCGCCCGTCCGTCGACCGCAGCGGGCAGGAACGAAACCATCCCGCCGGACCCCGGGTAGCTGACCCACGCGACATCGGCCCGCTCACGCAGGAACGCGGCGATCGCCCGGGCGTTGGCGGTGTGCCGCTCGACGCGCAGGTGG
>DAIUES010000102.1:494-7990 GCA_036844985.1 Candidatus Limnocylindrales bacterium | reverse complement strand
GTCGACACCGTCGCGCTGTACCGCAAGGAGCCGAGCCTGGCCGAGGTATTCACGTCGATCGACCAGGTCGCCGGTGTGCTCGGCGGCCTCGATTCGGCGCTCGGCTGGATGGGAGACACCGGCGTGGTCGTCGCCCGTAACGGCGACGGGATCGAAGGCGGCCTCGTGTCGGTACCGCAGGACGCCGCCGCCGGCCGACAGCTGCTGACCACGTTGCGCAGCTTCCTCACGCTCGGTGGCGCCCAGGCGGGCATCACCGTCCGCGACGAGGACTACAACGGCACGACCGTCACGGTCGTCGACCTCGGTTCGATCCGTGACCTCGCCGGGCTGGCCGGTGCCCTCGGTGGGACGCCCCTGCCGACCGATCCGGGCAGCCTGCCGGATGGGCACGTCGAGCTCGCCTACGCCGCCAACGACGGGGTGGTCGTCATCGGCAGCTCTCCGGACTTCGTCAAGCACACGCTCGATGCGGGCGCCGGCGCCTCGCTGGCCGATGACAGCCGCTACCAGGGGCTCGTCGCTCGCGCGGGAGCCACCCACACCGGCGTCAACTTCATCGACGTCGCGGCGATCCGCGGCCTCGTCGAGGGGATGTTGAGCAGTGCCACCCCCCAGGAGCGCGCCGACTACGAGGAATCGGTCAAGCCGTTCCTCGAGCCGTTCGATGCGTTCATCGCCGCGGGCGTGGTCGGTGGCGACACCGATCAGACGCACGCGCTCATTACCGTCAAGTAGCCCAGCCCCAGCTCAAGGAGTTCGACACATGGCCGTCCGGATCCGTTTGACGCGCGTCGGCGCGACGAAGCAACCGAGCTATCGGGTGGTGGTGGCCGATGCGCGCAGCGCGCGCGACAGCCGCGCCATCGAGACGCTCGGCCACTACAACCCCCGCACCGAGCCGATCGAGTTCAGCGTCGACGCCGACAAGGCGAAGGCGTGGCTGGCCAAGGGCGCCCAGCCGTCCGACACCGTCGTCCGCCTCTTCAGGCAGGCCGGCATCCTCCCCGCCGCGAAGTAGGAGCGACACGAAGATGGCAGCCAAGGAACTGGTCGAGTACGTCGCGAAGTCGCTGGTCGACGATCCCGACGCGGTCAAGGTCGAAGTCGTCGAGGAGGACGGTGCGACCGTCATCGAGCTCCACGTCGCCGAGGACGACATGGGCAAGGTCATCGGCCGCAACGGCAGCGTCGCGAAGGCGCTGCGGACGCTGCTCAAGGTGACCGCGGCGCGGGACGGAGAGCCGGTCCAGCTCGAGATCGTCTGACGGACGGACGTCCGGCCGTGACCGACGGCCACGCGACCGGCCCGGAGCGACTGGTGGTGGCCCTCGTGCGTGGCGTGCACGGCCTCCGCGGCGCGATCCGCATCGAGGTCCTGACCGACCGGCCGGAGGCGCGCTTTCGCCCGGGCACCGTGCTCCACCGCGAAGGCGATGATGCGGCCCTGACCATCGTCTCCGCCGAGCCCGTCGCCGACGGCCCGGGTTGGCGTGTGCGCTTCGGGGAGGTGCCGTCGCGCGATGTCGCCGACGGCCTTCGCGGTGCATACCTCGAGATGGCCGTTCAGCCGACGGCCGACCTCGCCCGTGGTCAGGTCTATTGGCACGAGGTCATCGGCGTCACGGTCCGTGGTCTCGACGGCACGGACCTCGGCGTCGTCCAGGACATCTATCGGGTCGCCGAGAACGAGGTCTACGTCGTCGGCGGGGGGGCGTTCGGCACATTCGACCTGCCGGCGGTCCGAGCGTTCATCCGGATCTTCGCGCCACGCCGGGGGGAGATCGTGGTCGACGCCGAGGCGCTCGACCTGCGTCCGCCCAAGGCACGTCGGACCGACCCGGATCGCCCGCGGTCCCCGCGTCGGACGGCGCGCCATCGCAAGTCGAGTGCTGCGCTCACGGCGGCCGATGGGGAGAGGTCGGGTGCCACCGGGGCCCTCGAGTCCGTCGAGTCCGCCGAACCTGCCGAACCCGATGCCGCAGCGGCGGTCGACGCCTCGGCGGCCGAGGCGGCCGAAGTGGCCGAGCCGCCACGATGACGCTCGAAATGGACGTCCTGACCCTGTTCCCGGCGATGATCTCGGAACCGCTCGCCCAGAGCATCCCCGGCCGCATCATCGAGCGCGGACTGGCCGAGGTGCGGGTCCATGACCTGCGCGAGTTCGGCCTCGGGCGCCACCGGGCGGTCGACGATACCCCGTACGGTGGCGGCGCCGGCATGGTGATGCGGGTCGAACCGATCGTCGCAGCGATCGAATCGGTCCGCCGCCGCGGATCGACCGTCATCCTGCTCGATCCGGGCGGGGAGGTGTTCCGCCACGCTCGGGCCACCGACCTCGCCTCCCGCGAGCACCTGGTCTTCGTCTGCCCCCGCTACGAGGGCGTCGACGAGCGGATCCGCGCCTTCGTCGATCTCGAGCTGTCGATCGGCGACTACGTGCTGACCGGTGGCGAGTTGCCCGCGCTGGTCGTCATCGATGCCGTCATCCGGTTGCTGCCGGGGGCCATCGACGCGGCGTCCACCGAGGAGGAATCGTTCAGCACCGGCCTGCTGGAGTACCCGCAGTACACGCGCCCCCCGTCGTTCCGGGGCATGGATGTCCCGGCCATCCTCACCTCGGGCGACCATGGCGCGGTCGCGGAGTGGCGCCGCGAACAGGCGCTCGAACGCACCCGCGCCCGACGGCCCGACCTGCTCGAGGGCAGCGACCGGTAGCCTGGCGGCCGATCCGCCGGGGTGCCCGTGCTATACTCCCGCACCGGTCGCCGGTACGCGGCCTCCTCCGAACGCCCATCCCGCAGCTTCGGCTGCCCACCTGATCAAGGAACCGCCGCGTGAACGTGCTCGACGAGATCGTCCAGGATCAGCTCCGCAGCGACCTGCCGGAGCTCGCCACGGGTGACACCGTGAAGGTCTCCGCCAAGGTCGTCGAGGGCAACCGCGAGCGGATCCAGGTGTTCGAGGGCACCGTCATGCGCCTGCGCGGCGGCGGGATCACCCGATCCATCACGGTTCGTCGCATCGCCTCGGGCGTCGGCGTCGAGCGGACGTTCAAGATCAACAGCCCGCGCATCGAGAAGATCGAAGTCCTGCGCCACGGCCAGGTCCGACGAGCCCAGCTGTACTTCCTGCGCAAGCGGGTCGGCAAGGCCGCCACCCTCCGCGAGCGTCGCTCGAACGGCTGATCGCCGCCCCTGTCCCGGACCGCGACCCCGCCAGTCGGCGGGGTCTTCTCATTCCGGGGGGGTTGCCGCCGCCGCCTCCCGTCGACGGACGCTACCCTACGTTCCGATGGCCGTCATCGTCCCGACCCTTCGCCACGAACGCCGCCTGTGGAACGATGGACTGACCCGGGTGGTCGGCGTCGATGAGGTCGGCGTCGCGCCAACGTGTGGCGCGGTCGTCGCCGCGGCGGTGATCATGCGCCCGGGCTGCCATCGGATCGAAGGCGTGCGCGACTCGAAGACCCTGTCGATGGCCCAGCGCGAACGGCTCGCCCCGATCATCCGACGACGGGCCATCGCGGTTGGGATCGGCGCGGCGTCCGTCCGCGAGATCGACCAGCTCAACATCTACCACGCCACCCACCTCGCGATGCGCCGGGCGATCGCGCGGGTCGGCGGACACGAGCACGTCATCGTCGACGGCAACCGGATCACCGGGTTCGAGGCCCAGGTCGGGCCGTACACGAACGTGGTCGATGGCGACGCCAAGGTCTACTCGATCGCGTGCGCGTCGGTCGTCGCCAAGGTCGTTCGCGACCGGATGATGGCCAAGCTCGCGGCACGCTACCCGGGCTACGGCTGGGAGCACAACCAGGGCTACGCGACGGCCGACCATCGTGCCGCGATCCGGGCGATGGGCCTGACGCCATTCCATCGTCGCTCGTTCCTCGCCCTGCAGCGCACGCTCGCCGGCGATCAGCTCGAGCTGGACCTGCTGGCCGATCCGTCGGCATCGCCGTCGACCCACGAGCTGCTCGATCGCGAGCTCGTGCCGGTCATGGCCGACGACGCCACGCTCGACGCGGCCGACCTCCTCGCCCTCGAGATCCTGCCGGCCTGAGGTCGCTCTCCGGCGCCAAGGCGTGCCACGGACCCATCCGAGATCCGGCCCGGAAGCAAGCCGCGGTGCAGTCGCGAGTATCTGCGGGTAGAGCGCCCGTCGCCATGCTGCGTCGATGGCTGGTTCGACCGCTCTTCGGGGACGCACCACGGCCCAGCTGGCGGGCGACGCCGCCGAAACGCTGGTCCTGGATCGCCTGGCCGACAGCGGCTGGTCCATCCTGGCCCGGAACGTCCATGTCGGCCGCCTCGAACTCGACCTCGTGGCGGTCGACCCGGGCCCTCCACGCGCGCTCGTGATCGTCGAGGTCCGCTGGCGAGCACGACGAGACTTCGGACTGGCGGAGGAGACCGTCGACCATCGCAAGCGTGGTCGACTTCGGCTGGCCGCCTACGGACTGCTCGATCGAGGGGTCCTGCCCGGTGGCGTGCCGCTGCCGCACCTGCCGCTGCGCTTCGATCTCGTCGTCGTGGAGCCGGGCGAGCGGGGCAGGGGACCACGGCTGCGCCACCACCGAGCCGCGTTCTAACCCGTCCTGCGCGGTCCGGGCCGAGGCCCCGCGATGCGTTACGACCCGCAACGTGAGGCGCTTGCCCGGGCATCGTCCTGCTCAAGCCCCCGGGCCATGCGCCGGTCGGACTGCCCCCGAGGCCGTCGGTCGGGTCCACGCTCGCGCGGCCGCAGAACCCGCCACATATCGCTCACTGCGATGGTGTGAGCGGCTTGGCCCGACGCTCGGGATCGTGACGCGGTTGTCTACCCACAGATATCGACCCTGGCGATGGCTGGTGGCGTCCGAACCCGACGAAGGCCGATCGAGCCGTCACGTTGCCCATTGCATCGCCCGTGGCGATATCTGGGCCTTGTCGCGGGGATCGGGCCGCCCGCCACTCGACCGACCTGAAACCGACCCTGTGCTACACTCCGCCGCGGCCCGGACCCCCGAGCCACGTCCAACAACGACCCGCCCGCACGGCACGTACCGCGCGGAGCACACACGCGAACCGTCCCGACCGGGGTGGTGCCGCGGCCCGGTCACCCGAGCCCGGTTCCCCGTCGACCAAGGGGTTCGCGGAGGACAGAACCGAACAGGAGGTCGCTCACCGTGCCGTCCGTCTCGATGCGGCAGCTGCTGGAAGCCGGAGTCCACTTCGGCCACCAGACCCGCCGCTGGAACCCCAAGATGCGCCCGTTCATCTTCGCCGAGCGCAATGGGATCCACATCATCGACCTGGCCCAGACCGTCCAGCGGCTCGACGTCGCCCTCGAGGCCGTCCGCGAGACCGTGGCTCGTGGCGACCAGGTCCTGTTCGTCGGCACGAAGAAGCAGGCCCAGGAGCCGATCGTCGCCGAGGCGACGCGGTCCAATCAGCCGTACGTCCAGAAGCGCTGGCTGGGCGGCATGCTCACGAACTTCACGACGATCAAGAAGCGCATCGGCCTGCTCGAGCAGCTCGAGGCGCGTCAGCAGGCCGGCGACTTCGATCGGATGACCAAGAAGGAAGCGGCCAAGCTGACCGAGGAAATGATCAAGCTGCAGGGCACGGTCGGCGGCATGCGCAAGATGAAGCGATTGCCGGGCGCCGTGTTCATCATCGATCCGCATCGGGAGCGGATCGCCGTGACCGAGGCGAACAAGCTCGAGATCCCGGTCGTCGGGACCGGCGACACCAACGTGGATCCCGACGAGATCGACTACATCATCCCGGCCAACGACGACGCCATCCGCTCGATCCGGCTGCTCTGCACGCTCGTGGCTGAGGCCGCCATCGAAGGCGCCCAGCAGCGCTCGGCTCGCGCCGCGAGCGAGCCCGAGGTCATCGAATCGATCGCGATGCCGGAGACCGAGGAGGAGACGCCGGGCGCCTCCGACGAGCTCGTCGCAGCCCTCGCCGGCGGCGCGGCGCTGACGTTCGAGCCCGACGCCGATGATGATGACCTGCTCCCCGGTGACCGCGTCGCGCGGGCCGAGGCCGCCGTGGCCGAACCGGCCGAGGCGAGCCCCGAGGAGATCGCCGCCGAGCTCGCACGCGAGGCGGCCGAGAAGGCCGAGAGCGACACGCCGGCCTGACGGCGGGTCGACGGCAGGCCCGATGTCGGGCCCGGCGGCACGATCGGTCGCCCGCGACCCGCGCCGACGGACCCCCCACGGATCAGGTGTCTGAACCTCGCCCACGACACCGACACCACATACCCACCCGAACACGAACACGACGGACACGACAGGAGCACAGACACCGATGGCGGACATCTCGGCCGAGCTGGTCAAGGAACTTCGAGAGCGGACCGGCGCCGGGTTCATGGATTGCAAGAACGCATTGGTCGAAGCGAACGGCGACCTCGAGCTTGCGGTCACGATCCTGCGCGACAAGGGTTTGGCGGCAGCCGCCAAGAAGTCCGACCGCGACGCTCGCGAAGGCCTCGTCTCGAGCTACATCCACACCGGCGGACGGGTCGGCGTGCTGATCGAAGTCAACTGCGAGACGGACTTCGTGGCCCGCACCGACCAGTTCCAGAAGCTCGTCCGTGACCTCGCCGTGCAGGTCGCCGGGCTCGCACCCCTGTACGTCGACGCCGAGCGCATCCCGGCCGACGTCCTCGAGGCCAAGCGGGCCGAGCTGGCGGCCGACGAGGCGACCCAGAAGAAGCCCGAGAACATCCGGCCCCAGATCGTCGAGGGCCAGCTCAAGAAGTGGTTCGCCCAGGTGTGCCTCTACGAGCAGCCGTTCCGCGACGAGGAGCGGACCGTCGGCGAGCTCATCACCCAGCAGATCTCGACCATCGGCGAGAACATCCGGGTCCGTCGGTTCGTCCGCTACGCGCTCGGGGAGGAGCTGTGACCGACGGCGCGACCAGCGCGACGGCGACGGCATCGAGCGATCCGGGTCTGCGCTATCGCCGGATCCTGCTCAAGCTGTCCGGCGAAGCGCTCCTCGGTGATCGGCCGTACGGCGTCGACCCGGCGTTCTGCGCCTTCATCGCCGATCAGGTCAAGCATGTCCACGGCCGCGGCGTCCAGGTCGCGATCGTCGTCGGCGGCGGCAACATCTTTCGCGGCATGGCGGCGGCCGCCAAGGGCATGGACCGCGCCACCGGCGACTACATCGGCATGCTGGCGACGGTGATGAACGGCCTGGCCCTGCAGGATGCGCTCGAGAAGGCCGGGGTGCCGACCCGGGTCATGACGGCCATCGCGATGAACGAGGTCGCCGAGCCGTATATCCGGCGGCGGGCGATCCGCCACCTCGACAAGGGCCGGGTGACGATCTTCGTCGCCGGCACCGGCAATCCGTACTTCACGACCGACACCGCCGCCGCCCTGCGCGCCGGCGAGATCCACGCGGAGGCGATCCTGATGGCGAAGAACGGCGTCGAGGGCGTCCTCACCGGCGACCCGCGCAAGGACGCGACCGTGACACTCATCGACG
>DAIUES010000102.1:0-484 GCA_036844985.1 Candidatus Limnocylindrales bacterium | reverse complement strand
CCGCCCTCCGAGCGGTCGAGATCAACGCCGAGGTGCTGCTCAAGGCGACCAAGGTCGATGGCGTGTACGACCGCGACCCCATGACGGACTCGGGCGCGCAGCGCTACGCTCGACTCGACTACGCCGACCTGCTCCGCGACCAGCTCAAGGTCATGGACGCAGCCGCGGTCAGCCTGTGCATGGAGAACGACCTGCCCATCGTCGTCTTCAAGCTCGACCATCCGGACAACATCACCAAGGTCGCGACCGGGGAACCGGTCGGGACCGTCATCTCGAGCGGAGGTGCGACCACGTGAGCACCGACATCCTCACCGATGCCGACCACAGGATGGCGCGCGCCGTCGACGCCATGGAGCGTGATTTCCAGGGCGTCCGGACCGGCCGGGCGTCCACGTCGCTGGTCGAGCGCATCATCGTCGACTACTACGGCACCCAGACGCCGCTCAACCAGCTGGCCGGCATCAGCGTCCCCGAGCCCCACCAG
>DAIUES010000101.1:0-8085 GCA_036844985.1 Candidatus Limnocylindrales bacterium | reverse complement strand
CGGGCCATCGCCAGCGCGGCGGCGACGGTCGCCGATGGCGACCACGACGACCAGTTCCCGATCGACATCTACCAGACCGGGTCGGGGACATCGACCAACACAAACATGAACGAGGTCGTCGCCCATCTGGCGAGCGCCCGCCTGGCATCGAGCGCAACGAGCGGCCCTCGCCCCACGCGCGGCAAGGCCCGAACCTTCCCGACCGTCCACCCCAACGACGACGTCAACCGCTGCCAGAGCTCGAACGACACGATCCCGACCGCGCTGCAACTGGCCGCGGCGATCGCCATCGAGGAACGCCTGATCCCGGCCCTGGTCGACCTCCAGGACGCGCTGGCCGATCGCGCCGAGGCGTTCTGGCCCGTCGTCAAGACCGGTCGGACCCACCTCCAGGACGCCACGCCGATCCGCCTCGGTCAGGAGTTCCAGGGCTACGCCGGCCAGGTCGAAGCGTCGATCCGGCGGGTCCAGGCCGCACGCGACGAGCTCCTGACGGTGCCGCTCGGCGGGACCGCGGTGGGGACCGGCATCAATGCCCATCCCGAGTTCGCGGCGCGGACCTGCGCCCGCTTGACCGAGCTGACGGGGCTCCTCGTCGTCGAGACACCGAACCATTTCGCGGCACAGGCCTCGCTCGATGTCCCGATCGCGGCGCACGGCGCCATCCGCACGACCGCGCTGGCGCTGTGGAAGATCGCCTCGGACATCCGGCTGCTGGGCATGGGCCCCCGGGCGGGCCTCGCGGAGCTGGCCATCCCCGAGACGCAGCCCGGGTCGAGCATCATGCCCGGCAAGGTGAACCCGGTCATCGTCGAATCGCTGACGATGGTCGTCGCCCGCGTGGTCGGCAACGACGCGACCGTGGCGTTCGGGCAGACCGGCTCGTTCCTGGAGCTGAACGTCATGCTCCCGGTGACCGCGGTCGCGCTGCTCGAATCGATCGAGCTGCTGGCCGCGGCGGCGCGCAACTTCGCCGGGCGCACGGTCCGTGGACTGAGCGCCACCGAACGGGGCCCGCAGCTCGTCGAGCAGGGCCTGATGCTGGCTACCGCGCTCGCCCCGGTCATCGGCTACGACGACGCGGCCAAGCTCGCCAAGGAGGCGTACCGGACCGGTCGGACGATCCGGGAGCTGGCGCTCGAGCGGGGCATGGCCGCGGACGAGCTCGATCGGCTGCTGGACCCCGCGGCCATGACCGAACCCGGCCTCGGCGGGGGCACGGCAGGCGGCTGACCCGGGCCGCTACAATCGGTCGCGATGACCGAGACACGCATCTGGGACCGAGCCGCGCTGGCCGTCACCAACGACGGGCGCCGATCGCCCGCGCTGGCCGTGCTGCCACCCGGCCAGCCGACCGTCGCCGAGCTGTTCGACTTCATGCGCGACGCGGAACTGCGCTTCGCGACCCTCCGGCTGACCATCCTCGAGCGAGCGGTCAATGCCCGTGGCGACGACCGCACCCAGGTCGACGTCATGCTCCGGCACCCGGGCCACGCGCGGGTCACGACCAGTCGACCCGGTCAGGTCCTCGGCGCCGACTACGAGGTGTGGATCTCCGACGGCGACATCGTGCGGACGTATGCCGCGTCACATCGGCTCGGGACGCAACGGCCCATCCGCAACCGGCCGCGCGGCCTGCACGACCCGGACTTCCCGGCGACGTCGCGCGTCTACGAACCCGTGACGGCCCTGCCGATGGAGACGCTGCCCGACACGTTCGTGCACCCGGCCGGCTTCTGCCAGAACGTGCTGGCCACCGGACGCTGCTCGATCATCGGCACGGCGCTGGTGATCGGTCGCGAGGCGATCCTGGTGCACTGCGATCATCCCCGGACGGTCGAGCTGCCGGCCGATTGCCCGGATCACACGATCGACCTCGCGGTGGACCGCCAGACCGGGCTCATCCTGCGTCTCACCGAGACCATCGGGGGCGACGTCACCCGCGACGCCGAGGTCACCGATGTCGGGCCCGACGCGCCCCTCCCCCCGACCGCGTTCGACTTCGTCTTCCCGACCGGGACGACGATGCTGTTCTGAGCCGGCATCGTCCGTCGGACCGATGAGCGAGCGCTCCGGCCACGCCACCAGGCACCCCCGTCTCGAGGAGCTCGAGGCGATGGTTCGCGACGGCCGCATCGACACGATCGTGGTCGCCTTCACCGACATGCAGGGCCGGTTGCTGGGCAAGCGGGTGCAGGGCCAGGCGTTCCTCGATGGCGTGATCAGCCACGGTGCGCATTTCTGCACGTACCTCCTGGGCACGGACATGGAGATGCGTACGCCCGAAGGCTTCCAGCTCATGAACTGGGAGACGGGTTACGGCGATTGGCTCGCCGAGCCGGTCTGGGATCAGCTGCGCATCCTGCCGTGGTTGCCCGGGACGGCGCTCGTCCTCGCCGACACCGTCGACGAGGAGACGGGCATCGAGATCCCGGTCTCGCCGCGCACCATGCTCAAGCGCCAGGTCGCTCGCGCGGCCGACGCCGGGTTCGCCATCAAGGCGGGCTCCGAGTTCGAGTTCTACGTGCTGAAGGACAGCTGGGAGGAGTTGGCCGACCAGGGGTGGCCGGTCCCGCGCACCTTCGGTCACTACAACGAGGACTACCACATCCTCCAGGCTACCAAGGCCGAACCGCTCCATCGACTCCTGCGCAATCAGATGACCGAGGCGAACGTCCCGATCGAGTTCAGCAAGGGCGAGGCGGCGAACGGCCAGCACGAGGTCAACATCCGCTACGACCACGTCCTCGAGTCGGCCGACCGGAGCGTGCTGTTCAAGCACGGTGCCAAGGAGATCGCCTACCTCAACGGCTGGGGCATCACGTTCATGGCCAAGCCCGACCATCGCTGGACGGGCTCGTCGGGCCACCTCCACATGAGCGTCTGGGACAACGACAAGGACACGCCGCTCATGCACGCGACCGGGCGCGAGAAGGAAGGCCCGTACGGCCTGTCGAAGGTCGGCCAGCAGTTCATGGCCGGGATGATGGCGCTGTCACGCGAGCTGTCGGTGTTCGTCGCCCCGTTCATCAACTCGTACAAGCGCTACGCCTCGCTGTCGTGGGCGCCGGTCAACGTGGTGTGGGGTCGCGACAACCGGACGACCGGATTCCGGCTCGTCGGTCGCGGACCGGCGATCCATGTCGAGAACCGCTTCCCGGGCGGTGACATGAACGCCTACCTGACCTACGCGGCGATGGTCGGCGCGGGCCTGTACGGCATCGAGCACGGCCTCGAGCTGGAGCCCGAGTTCAAGGGCAACGGCTACGTCGCCACCGGCCACCCGCGCATGCCCCGCGCGTTGTACGAGGCCATCGCCGAGCTGGACCGCTCCGCGGCCGCCCGCGAGATCTTCGGCGAGGATGTCGTCGAGCACTACCTCAACGCGGCGCGTGTCGAGCAGGACACCTACGACTCGGTCGTCCACCCGTGGGAGCGCGAACGCTATCTCGAACGGGGCTGAACCGTTCTCCGACCAGTCGACATGGCAGGGTGTCGACGTCGTAGCCTGATGGCATGACCCGAGCCGCCCCGCGCCGACTGACCGCGCTCAGCGAGATCGACGTCGCGCGGGCGCGCATCGCCGAGCTCGAGGCGCGCGAGATGGAGCACGCACGGACCGAACGGGTCCATGGTGCGTTGTACCGCATCGCGTCGGTGGTCGGGGCCGTGCGTGATCTGGGCGAGTTCTACGCGACCATCCACGAGATCGTCGGCGAGTTGATGGACGCCGAGAACTTCTACATCGCGCTGTACGACGACGTGCGCCGGGCGCTCAACTTCCCGTACTACATCGACACCGTCGAAACGGATATCCCCGACCCGACGCTGTGGGAGCCGTTCGGTGTGGGCAACGCTCGCGGCACGACCGCATACGTGCTGCGCACCGGACGCCCGGTTCGTCTCGACGCGGCGACCCACCACGAACTGGAGGCTCGCGGCGAGATCGTCCTCGTCGGGATCCGCGGCCCCGGCGACTGGATCGGCGCGCCGCTGGTGGCCGACGGACGGACGCTCGGAGTGATCGCCGTGCAGTCGTACAGCGATGACCGACTGCACACCGACGCCGACCTGGACCTCCTGGCGTATGTCGGACAGCACATCGGACTGGCCCTCTCGAGAGCGCGCGCGATCGAAGAGACCCGCCAGCGCAACGCCGAGCTGGCACTGGTCAACGAGATCGGCCGGGCGCTCGCGGAGCAGCTCGAGTTCAACGCCATCATCGACATCGTCGGCGAGCGGCTGCGGGAGGTCTTCGACGCCGAATCGATGTTCATCGCGATCGTCGATGCCGCGGCTGGCCAGATCGACTTTCCGTACGAGATCGACGAGGGCCGACGGATCACGACCGGCCCGATCCCGATCGGGGCGGGCCTGACCTCGATCGTGATCGACCGTCGTGCGCCTTTGCGTGTCGGTCGAGCGGCCGATGCCGATGCGCTGGGCGCGATCACGAGCGGGACCGATTCCAACTCGTGGCTCGGCGTACCGATCCTGACCGGCGATCGGGTGGTCGGGGTCGTATGCGTCGAGGACGTCCGGGTCGATGCCTACACGGACGCCGACGAGCGGCTGCTGACCACGCTGGCATCGAGCATGGGCGTCGCGCTCGACAACGCCCGGCTGTTCGACGAGACGAAGCGGCTCCTCGCAGAGACCGACGAACGGGCCGCGGAGCTCGCGATCATCAACGGCGTGCAGCAGGCCCTGGCGTCGGAGCTCGACATGCAGTCGATGTACGACCTCGTCGGCGACCGGATCCAGGAGATCTTCGACGCCCAGGTGGTCGACATCGGGATCATCGACCAGGCGGCCGGGGTGATCCGCTTCCCCTACACGATCGAGCGCGGTGTCCGCTTCCCCGACCAGCCGGTCTCGATCGACGCGACGATCGCGGTCTGGCAGCAGCCGGGACCCCTTGTCATCAACGACGTGCCGGCCTGGTCGAGCGCGCAGGGCCGTTCGCTCAGTCTCCAGGGCGAGCAGCCGCTGTCGATGGTCCTCGCACCACTCACGGCCGGCGGGGAGCCACGAGGCCGCATCTCCCTGCAGAACCTCGATCGGACCGATGCCTTCAGTGAGTCCGACGTCCGCTTGCTGAGCACCCTGGCCGCGAGCCTGAGCGTCGCGCTCGAGAACGCCCGGCTCATCCACGAGACCCGGCAGCGCCTGGCCGAGCTCGGCACCGTCGCCGAGGTCAGCCGGGCGATCGCGGCGCAGCTCGACCTGGAAGCGCTCATCGAGCTCGTCGGTGACCAGATCCGGGAGACGTTCGCGGCCGACATCGCGTTCGTCGCGATGTACGACCCCGCGGCCGATGTCATCACGTTCCCGTACTACGTCGAAGATGGCCGGCGCGAGCCTCAGGATCCCCTGCCCATGGGCGGCGGGCTGAGCTCTCGGATCCTGACCTCCGGGCAAGCGATGTTGCTGAACCGGGATGCCGACTTCGACGAGATCGGCACGCGTGGCGTCGGCACCCAGGCCCGATCGTGGCTCGGCGTGCCGATCATGGTCGACGACCAGGCGATCGGCGTCATCAGCGTCCAGAGCACCCACCAGGAGGGGCGCTTCGGCGACGATGACGTCCGATTGCTGACGACCATCGCGGCGAACGTGGCGACGGCCATCCAGAACGCGCGGCTGTACTGGGAGGCGCATCGGCGCGCCGACGAGATGGCGGCGCTGTCCGACGTCGAGCGCGAGATCTCGGCCATGCTCGATCCGACCGCCGTCCTCGACCGCATCGCCGAGCACGCCAAGGCGTTGCTCGGTGCGACCTCGAGCGCCGTCTATCTTGGCCAGCCCGACGGTCGGACGTTCCGGGCCATCGTCGCTCGCGGCGAGATCGCAGAGCAGCTCCTGGCAAATACCATCGAGATCGGTGAGGGGATCATCGGCGGCGTCCTCGAGACCCGCCAGGCGGAGATGGTCAACGACGTCACCGCCGACCCGCGCACCCGCATCGTGCCGGGCACCGACCCCGACGCGAACGACCGACTCATCGTCGCGCCGCTGATCGCTCAGGACGAAGTCATCGGCGGCATGGCGGTCTGGCGGCCGCTCCAGAGCGCGCTATTCAGTCAGGGCGACCTCGACCTGTTGACCGGGCTCTCGCAGCACGCCGCCATCGCCATCACCAACGCCCGCCTGTTCCGCGAGGCGCGCGAGGCACGCGACGCCGCCGAGGACGCCGACCGTGCCAAGAGCACGTTCCTGGCTGCCATGAGCCACGAGATCCGGACGCCGATGAACGCGATCATCGGGATGAGCGGGCTCATGCTCGACACGCCGCTCAACGACGAGCAGCGCGACTACGCCGAGACCATCCGAACGTCCGGCGATGCGTTGCTCACGATCATCAACGACATCCTCGACTTCTCCAAGATCGAGGCGGGGCGGGTGGAGCTCGACCACCAGCCGTTCGCCCTCGCGACAACGATCGAGAGCGCCGTCGACGTCCTGGCGCCGGCCGCTGCCGCGAAGCATGTCGAGCTCGTGTACGCGATCGACGACGGTCTCCCGCGTGCCGTCGTCGGCGATGCCGGCCGGCTCCGCCAGATCGTCCTCAACCTGCTGTCGAACGCGGTGAAGTTCACGGAGAGCGGGGAGGTCGAGCTGACCGTTCGCGGTCGACCGTCGGCGGGCGGCGACGGGACCAGCCGCTGGCGCTTCGAGCTCGACGTGCGCGATACCGGCATCGGCATCCCGCGCGACCGGATGGATCGGCTGTTCCAGTCGTTCAGTCAGGCGGACGCGTCGATCTCGCGGCGCTATGGCGGAACGGGTCTGGGGCTTGCCATCAGCCGCCGTCTGGCCGAGCTCATGGGCGGCTCACTGACCGCCAGCAGCGACGGCGTATCGGGCGCCGGCAGCACGTTCCATCTGACGTTCGAGGCGGATGCCGCGATGGCCGGCATCGCGGCCCAGCCCGTCCGCCTCGTGGATCTGGCCGGCCGGCGGGCACTGGTCGTCGACGACAACGCCACCAACCGGCGGATCGTGACGACCCTGCTCGATCGCTGGGGACTTGGGTCGATGTCGACCGGCTCGCCGCGCGAGGCCCTGCGCTGGGTCGTCGACGGCGAACGATTCGACGTCGCGGTCCTCGACCTGCACATGCCCGAGCTCGATGGGATCGCGCTCGCAACCGCGATGCGGGCGACCGACGCCGGGAGTGCGACAAGCGTCGTCGTCCTCTCATCGCTCGGGATGCACGAGCGCCCGACCGACGCCGTCGCGGCGTTCCTCGTCAAGCCGGTCAAACCGTCGTCGCTGTACGACACCCTGGCCACCGTCCTGGCGGACGGACCGACCGCCGTCCCGGTCCGCACTACGGCTGCCGGCGTCGACCGTGATCTCGGTGCCCGTCACCCGTTGCGCATCCTCCTGGCCGAGGACAACCCGGTGAACCAGAAGCTCGCCCTGCGCCTGCTCGACCGGATGGGCTACCGTGCGGACGTGGCAGGAAATGGCGTCGAGGCGATCGACGCCCTCGAGGGCTCGGGCTACGACGTCGTGCTGATGGACGTGCAGATGCCCGAGCTTGACGGGCTCGAGGCGACCCGTCGCATCCGACGCCGGTGGCCCGGAACCGCCGGACCGCGCATCATCGCCATGACGGCCAACGCGATGGACGGCGACCGCGAGGCATGTCTCGAGGCAGGCATGGATGACTACATCGCCAAGCCCATCGCGCCCGAAGCCCTGCGGGCGGCGCTGACAGCCGCGGGACCTCGGAGCATGGAGTCGGCAACATGAGCGCGGGCCGGATCCTCGTCGTCGACGACACGCCGTTCAACCGGCGGCTGCTGGTCCGCCTGCTGACCTCGATCGGCCACGTCGCCGAGGAGGCCGGCGATGGCCGGGACGCGCTGGCGCGGTTGCGTGACGAGGCCGCCGATCCGATCGATGTCGTCCTGCTCGACATCGTGATGCCCGAGATGGACGGGCACGAAACGCTCGCGGCGATGCAGGCGGACGACCGCCTGCGCGATATCCCGGTCATCGTCATCTCGGGGGTCGATGAGCTCGACAGCGTCGTGCGCTGCATCCGGATGGGTGCCGATGATTACCTGCCCAAGA
>DAIUES010000100.1:0-8167 GCA_036844985.1 Candidatus Limnocylindrales bacterium | reverse complement strand
TCGACGAAAGCGACATCCTCGTGCTCGGGGCGCCGCACAAACCCTACCGAGGGCTGCAGGTCGGGGGCAAGGACGTCGTGGACGTGTGGGGGGCCCTCGGCGAAGGGATTCGGCTGTAGTGCGCATCTTGGTCACCGGTGCCGCCGGGTTCATCAACGGCTACCTCGTCCCCGAACTGCTCGAAGCGGGGCACGACGTCGTCGGTCTCGACGACTTCAGCAAGTACGGTCGACTGACCAAGTCCTACGACGACCATCCGCGCTATCGCTTCGTGGAGGGCGATGCCAAGAACACCGGCCTGCTGCGCGATCTCGTTGCGGACTGCGATCAGGTCGTGGCGTCGGCGGCGATGATCGGGGGCATCAGTTACTTCCACGAGTTCGCCTACGACCTGATGGCCGAGAACGAGCGGATCCTGGCCTCGACGTTCGACGCCGCCATCGCGGCCCATCGTGACGGCCATCTGTCCCGGATCATCGTGGTGTCGTCGTCGATGGTGTACGAGTCGGCGACGGTCTTTCCGACGCCCGAAGGGGCGCAGCTGACCTCGCCACCGCCGGTCTCGACCTACGGCTTCCAGAAGCTCGCCTCGGAGTACTTCGCGAAGGGTGCCTGGGAGCAGTACCAACTCCAGTTCACGATCGTCAGGCCGTTCAACTGTGTCGGAATCGGCGAGCGTCGGGCACTTCGGGACACGGACATCATGTCGGGCAACGTGAAGCTGGCGCTGTCGCACGTCGTCCCGGACCTCGTGCTCAAGGTGATGAAGGGCCAAGATCCGCTCCACATCCT
Source organism: Candidatus Limnocylindrales bacterium (assembly GCA_036844985.1). GTDB lineage: Bacteria > Chloroflexota > Limnocylindria > Limnocylindrales > CSP1-4 > SPCO01. The sequence goes on along the minus strand of DAIUES010000100.1, from coordinate 7,375 downwards.
CGGCGACGGCTCCCAGGTCCGCCACTACACGTATGGCGGCGACCTTGCCCACGGGATCCGCCTCGCGATGGAATCCGATCGCCTGGTCAATGAGGACGTGAACCTGTCCACCGCGGCGTCGACGACGGTGCTCGAGCTCGCCACCGCGATCTGGCACAAGGTGAATGCTACCGATCGGCCATTCCGCTACGTGTCGGACCCGCCGTTCGAACACGATGTCCAGCTGCGCGTGCCCGACGTGCGCAAGGCCCGCGAACTGCTGGGCTTCGAGGCCACGACATCGCTGTCGGACATGCTCGACGAAGTCATCCCGTGGATCCGCGCCGAGGTCGAGGCCGGCCGCCTTTGACTTGGCGGATCGACTCGATGGCATGCTTGTCCGGGCCGGGCGAGGCCTGAGGTGACGCGCCTGCTGCCCGAGCTGTACAACGCCCGGTTCGACGAACGTGAGGTGAGCGCGAAGGACGCGGTCTGGCGTGAGATCGTTCGATTCATCCAGCGCTACGTCGACCCCGGTGCCCCCGTGCTCGATCTCGCCTGCGACCGCGGGCATTTCATCCGGTGGGCGGTCGGATCGGAGCGATGGGCGACCGACATCCGGGACATGGCGTCGGTGCTGCCCGAGGACGTGCGCTTCGTCCAGGCGTCCGGGCTCGATCTCGCGTCGGTCGTGCCGAACGGCTACTTCGGCACGGTGTTCATGAGCAACTACCTCGAGCATCTCGATTCGAGCGACGCCGTGATCGACCAATTGCGCGTCGCGCGGCAGCTCCTGCGACCGGGCGGGCGGGTGGTCGTCCTCCAGCCGAACATCCGGTTGGTCGGGCCGCGCTACTGGGACTTCATCGACCACAAGGTCGCCCTCACCGAGCGCAGCCTCCTCGAGGCCGCTGAGCTTGCCGAGTTGCGGACCGTCGATCTCGTCACGCGCTTCCTGCCGTATTCGACGAAAGGGCGGCTGCCGGCCGATGCACGGCTTGTGCGTGCCTACCTGGCGTTTCGACCGGCATGGTGGCTGATGGGGCGCCAGACGCTGTTCGTGGGCGAGGCGCGCGGATGACGACCCCGGAGCTGTCGATGGTCATGCCCGTATTCAAGGAAGGCGAGGCGGCGGAGCCGGTCATCCGGGCCTTGGCGAGCGGGGTCGCGACGCCGCACGAGATCGTCGTCGTGTACGACTTCGACGAGGATCCGACGGTGCCCGTCATCGATCGGCTGTCGCAGGAGCTGCCGCAGGTTCGCGGGCTGCGCAACGATCTCGGGCGCGGCGTCCTCAACGCGATGAAGGCGGGCATCGCCGGCTCGAGCGGCGACTACGTCCTGATCACGATGTCCGACGGCTCCGACGAGCCCCACATCGTCGATTCGATGGTCGCGCTCGCCCGTGCCGGCGCCGATGTCGTTGCGGCATCGCGCTACATGCCAGGCGGGCACCAGATCGGCGGCCCGCCGATCAAGCGGCTCATGAGTCGGACCGCCGGGTTGACGCTGCACTGGTTCGCTGGCGTGCCGACCCACGACCCGACCAACAACTTCAAGCTCTACGCGCGCCGGTTCCTCGACGCGACCACGATCGAGAGCGAGGCGGGGTTCGAGCTAGCCCTCGAACTCACGGTCAAGGCGACGCTCGCCGGCCGTCGAATCGCCGAGGTCTCCACGACCTGGCGCGATCGAACCGCCGGCCAGAGCAACTTCAAATTGCGGACCTGGCTGCCGCATTACGTGCACTGGTATCGGATGGCGTTCGTCGGGCGCTGGCGCCGGGGAGGCAGCCGGACGACGTCATGATCGACCGTTTGCGCCTCGCCGCTGCCCGCATCGGTCTGCCGGCGTGGTTCGTGGCCATCGATCTGCTGTGGATCGCCAAACCGGACGTGTTCGCGATCGACGCGCGGCACTACCAGCGGGCAGCATCCGCTTGGCTGGCCGGCGGCAACCCGTTCGCGGTGACCGAGGGCACGACACCGTACGTGAGCGGGCCGCACACGCTGCTGTTCTATGCCCCGACCAGCCTGCTGCCGCTCGGGTTGGCCGTCGCGCTGTGGATGATCCTCGGCCTTGCGGCCTCGTTGTGGCTGGTCCGTCGTCTCGAGCTACCCGCCTGGTGGATCCTCTTCCCGCCCTTGGCCCACGCCATCTGGAACGGCAACCCGCAGACCATCGCCCTGGCGTTGCTCGTCCTTGGCGGTCCGATCGCTGCCGCGGCGGCCGTCGGGCTGAAGTTGTACACGGGGCTGGTGCTCGCCTTCCGCCCGCGGGATCTGCTCGTCACGGCGGTGTTGCTCGCGGTGACCCTGCCGTTCGTGCCGTGGCAGCTGTATCTCGACCAGACGGCAGCGATCTCGGGTCACCTGGCTGGTTCCTGGAACGGCAGTGCCTGGCGCGTGCCGATCCTCGTCCCCTTCGTCGTCATCGCCTTGTTGGTCATCCGTCGCCGCGGTGCCGAGTGGTATGCGGTCGGCGCCCTGTGGCCCGGCACCCAGTTCTACTACGTCTCGATGGCCTTGCCGGCCATCGTCAAGCGGCCGCTGATCGCTGCCGTCCTGGCCGTCCCGGCGCCGCTGCTGACGCCCCTCGTCGTCATGGTACTGGCCGTCCTGGAGGTGCGTGACAGGCGAGGGTCGCCCGCCATCGTCGATCGGCGAACGGCGACCGCCGAGGCCTGATGGTGTCGCTCCTGCACCGTGCCGGTGACCGCGACACGGTCTCGTGGCGGCGGGTGGCGACGGTGGTCGCGATCATCGTGGCAGGCGCGGCTCTTGCGATCGAGGTCGGCATCGGCGTCTCCGTCATCGGCGGAGCGGGGGACGTCGGGGTGGACTTCCGCTTCTATCGCGACGCCGCCCAGCGCTGGCTGACCGAGGGCGCCTTCTATCTGCCTCATCAGCTCGCCGGCCCGTACACCGTGACGACGTTGGTCGATGTCCTCTATCCCCCGAACGCGTTGTTCCTGTTCGTCCCGTTCATCGTCTTGCCCGCCGTGCTGTGGTGGGCGATCCCTATCGGCGTGCTGATCTATGTCATCGGGTCGTGGCGGCCGGCCGCCTGGGCCATCCCGGTGATGCTGGTGATGCTCATGTGGGTGCGCGCCTTCGGAGCGTTCCTGTGGGGCAACACGGACATGTGGATGGTCGCGTCGATCGCCGGAGGTCTGCGCTGGGGCTGGCCCGCGGCGCTCGTGCTCATCAAGCCGAGCATCCTCCCGTTCGTGCTGGTCGGCGCTCGACGGCGATCGTTCTGGGTCGTGGCCGTCGCCTTCGGGGTTGCGAGCGTCGTGCTGTTGTGGTCGCTCTGGTTCGACTACGTCCTGGTCGTCCGGAACATGGCGTCGCGGCCCGATTACGCCCTCGGCAGCGTCAGTCTGCTCCTGGTGCCCGTCGTGGCGTGGTTCGCGCGGCGCCGGCCGAACGAAGACCCACCAGCGCCAGGACCGTCAACGCCGTCATCGCCACCGAGCCCAGCACCCCCAACGCCCCGCTGACCGGCAGGGCGGAGGCGATCTCCGCGGTCGGCGGCACGGCGGCGAGCAGGTTCAGCGTGAAGATGACGCTGAACGCCAGCCACAGCCAGCGGAGCCTCGTATCGGGCAGGGCCAGCGTCAGCAGCGGCAACGCCGCATAGGCGTACCGCTCGTGCATCTGGGTCATGAACGTGAACACGACGAGGACCGAGGCGACGAGCCCGACGATGAAGGTCCGGGGCCGCGCATCGCGGACGATGCTCCAGGCGATCGCGATCGACAGGACGGCCGTCACGAGATACCCGATGTGGCGGAGCGTGAACGGCCCGGCGAACGCGATGTCGTCGCGGATGAAGTCCCCACCGGCGGCCGCCTCCTGGAGCAACCACCACGGGTTCCACGCGCGCAGCGAGAGCACGTTGAAGATCTCGCCCTGATACGTGCCGAGGTTTCGGAGGTATCCCGCCGGCCCGCCGGTCGCCAGGAACGGCAGCCACAGCACCGCGATCACCGCCAGACCGATGAGCGCGGCCCGAAGGAGGTCGCGCCAGCCGCCGGTCGCCCAGAACCAGGCGGCGAACGGGAGGAGGAACGGGATCGCCTGCGGTTTGGTCATGAGCGACACCGCGACCAGCGCGGCGGCAACCCCGTTCCGACCGTTGACCGCGGCGACCACTGCCGCCAGCGCCGAGAGGACGAAGATCGACTCGTACTGCCCCCACCACGAGCTGACGTAGAACACGGCCGGATGGAGGAGGATGGCCGCCACCGCCACCACGGCCCAGCGCGGTCGATCACGCAGCGCGTAGGCCGACAGCCCCGCGAGCCCGAAGTCGGCGATCGAGGCCGGGGCCTTCATCAGCATCCGGATCCCCGGGTCGCTCGAATCGATCGCCGTGGCGAACGCCGGCTGGATCGCCGCGAGCAGGCTCCAGATGTAGGCCATGACCGGCCCGAACGTGACCGGCCCGGCGTCCGTGCCGCTGTACAGGGTCGTCATGCCCTTCGTCGCGATGTGATGGACCCACCCGACGAACTGATCGAGGTCGCCGCTGAGGCCGGCACCGGGCAGCAGCGCCAGGCGGATGGCAGTGCCGACGACGACCACGGCACCGACCGAGAGCCAGTGGATGCCCGCCCAGCGCTCGCCGGGCGCGGCGGGGGCGGCCGGGCCGGCCGGGCCGGTCGGGCCGGTCGTCATCGAGTCCGTGGCCGCGAGCGGCTCAGACGCGGCTCGTCCGCCAGTAGCGCTCGGCCGGGGCATCGATGTTGCCGACGATGCCGAGCGACTTCCCGTACGCCCGAACGGCATCGGCCATGGCGCGCTCGTCGTCGAAGAGCCGCTCGAGCTGGCTCTCGTACAGGCTGATGCCGGTGATCTTGCGTTCGATCTGGTCACCGACGTCGGCGTACGTCGGGAACACGCTCACCTCCGGCGGAAGGCCGGCGAGCGCACCGGGCTGGAGGTCGTCGAGCGAGCGGAACGTGGTCCACCACGCGTACGGGAAGTCCTCGTAGAAGACGACCGAGCCGGCATAGTCCGGTCCCGGCATGACCCAGCGACGGCCCTCGGCCAGCATGTCGACCCCGACCTGGCGGCACAGCTGATGGTCGACATGACCACCGACCCCGAGCGGGAAGTAGACCTGCTGGGGCTCGAGCCGATCGATCTCCCGGCGCAGCACGCCGAACAGCTCGGTGTCGCCCTCGCGCAGGGTGCCCAGCAGCTGCTCGTCGCCCTCGTAGCCGCGGAAGACGGCGTCGGGCAGATCGAGGAACACCACCGACGCCTCGGCGAAGTACGCGTACCGCTCGTCCTCGACGCGCCGACGTGCCATCAGATCACCGGCGGCCGCGGCGTCGACGATCTCGTCGGTCAGGACCGCGCCCTGGGTCGACAGGTCATCGATGACCGGTTGGCCGGCCAGCGACTCGTTGCGGATATTCGCCCGGCGATACCACGACGAGCGCTGCCAGAACCGCTTGGCCGCCTGGTCGGCATCGACCTGAGTGGCCTCGAGCGCGTCCTCGTCGGCCGCCCACGCGGATCCGAGCGGGTAGTCGGGCAGGATGGCCTCCCGGTTGAAGGCTTCGGTGGACGGCCATAGCGTCTTGGATCCGAACCCGAGCGCCTCGCGCTGGTAGGGCGTCAGACCGTCGTTCGAGCCGTTGCCCGAGAAGACCGTGATGATCGTCACGTTCTGCCCGAGCTCTCGCAGGCTCGCGATCAGCCCGCCGCAGGACAGGGCGACGTCATCGGGATGGGGCGCGACGAAGACGTGGGTCATGGCCGGCCGAGTATACCGACCGACGCCGGTGGCGGACCGCCCCGACGCGTGGTGGGGGCCGTGGCGTCAGATCAGCCCGCGCCGCCGATCCTCGGGGAATCGCGGCCGGTCGTCCGGGAACCCACCCTGCCCGATGAGTGGCACGAACACGACCGCGCCATGGGGCGTTTCCGTCCAGTCGTTGCCGTGCCGAACGACGAGCGTCAGCACCTGGTGGTCGCGCGGCCCGACCGGGATCACGAGCCGACCGTTTTCGGCCAGCTGGTCGCGCAGCTCCGACGGGATGCGCGGGGCCGCGGCGGTCACGATGATGCCGTCGTACGGCGCACCCTCCGGGTCGCCGAGGCTGCCGTTCACAACCCGGATCGTCACGGTGCCAGGCAGATCGAGCGAGCCGATCCGTTCCCGCGCCTGCGCCGCGAGCGCGGGATGGCGCTCGAGGCTCGTGACGTCGGCACCGAGCGCCGCGAGCACCGCGGCCTGGTAGCCCGACCCGGTACCGAGCTCGAGGATCCGATCGCCAGGTCGCGGCGCGAGCAACTCGGTCATCCTGGCGACGATCCAGGGCTGGCTGATCGTCTGCCCGACCTCGATCGGGACCGCCTCGTCGGCATACGCCCGACCGCGCAGCCCGGGCTCGATGAACCGCTCGCGCGGCAGCGCCGCCATCGCGGCCAGGACCCGCTCGTCGTGGATCCCGCGTGCGCGGAGCTGTTCCTCGACCATGCGCCGCCGCTCGTCGTCAGCGCCCATCGCCGGAGCATAGTCCTGCCATCCGTGGCAGTTCTGTCGTCGGTGTCGCAGTCGGTGCCGGGGGCCGAGCACCGCGGCGCGCGTGCCGGAACGGCCCCGGCGCTGCTCCCCGGCCGCGCCGGATCGTGGCGAGTCGCGACCTGCCCCCTGGCCGTGCCCGCCAGCTAGCCGTGCCCACTAGCCGTGCCCACTAGACGTGCGCTCCTAGCCGTGGCCCCAGCCGCCGGCCAGGCTGAGATTCTTGTCATCTACCTGCCTGGCTGGTGGTATGGAACGCCGGGCCGCGAATCCTTGCCACATACCAGCCTGGGTGGTGTGTGAAACAGATCCGCGGCTGCCTCGTGCACGACGAGATCGATACGGCCGCCGTGGCCGTCCGTAGTAGTGCTGTGGCTGGTAGATGGGCCAGATCCGGGCGGGCGATGCCGCGCCCCGACGCTCCCCGTCGACTTGCGCCGCGCCACGACGCTCCCCGTCGGCTTGGGCCGCGCCGCCCCGCGCCGCCGACCCGCGGCCCGCCCCGCCCCTACGGACTCGGCGCCACCGACCCCGATGGAGCCACGCTCGGTGCCACGGACTCGGACGCCGGCGCCGAGCTCGAAGCCGAAGGACTCGCCGACGCGGACGGACCTGCGGACCCGGACGGACCAGCCGAGGTGCTCGCCGACGGACCAGCCGAAACGCTCGGGCTCGGGCTCGGCGTCGCCTTCGATGCAAGCAGCCCGCCCGTTCCGAGCAGCAGGCCGTTGAGGAAGATCGCCACGAACACCACGACCGCGAGGATGACGTAGATCCGCGAGACATCCTCCCGAACGTGGACGGCGATCTCGGACGCCGTCGGCACACGCGGTCCCGTCGGAGCGGGCGCCCGGCG
>DAIUES010000099.1:0-8257 GCA_036844985.1 Candidatus Limnocylindrales bacterium | reverse complement strand
AGCCGTCGAGCTGGATGCCATCGGCGATGGGATCTGCCTGGTTCGCGGCGAACAGCGTGTTTAACGCCTTCACGACGTGTGCGTCCGGGAGCAGGCTCGCCAGCTCCTCGGCATTCGACGTGGTCGTGTCGATGTCCGGTCCGGCCGCGCCGAACGACATGCGGTTCGTCGCATCGACGACGGGCTTGCCGGCGACCGAGGGAGCGATCTCGGCGGCCACCTCGGCCGCGCTGGCGAACGGGATAGCCAGGACGATCACCTCGGCCGCGGCGGCGGCGTCGGCATTGGAACGAGCGACGCGCGAGCCGGTCGCCGCGGCGACGCTGCCCGCATCCTCGGGATCGCGCGAGGCGATGGCGACGTTGTGGCCGGCACGGCTGAACGCCGTGGCCAGGGACTTGCCGACATTGCCGGCACCGATGATCGCGATATCCATCGCGCTTCCTCCGCTAGGTGGGGTCGGGGCCGATGGAGTCGACGCCCGAGGCGTGTAGTTGATGACGCAACTATACGCGGATTATGCGCATTGTCAATACCACTTTGTTGTGGGCATGACTCACGACCTCGGCGATCCCTGCGCCCGACAGGCGCTATCCTTGCGGGCGACCCCAAGCGTCAACGCGAGCCCATCACGCCCGCGGCCCGACATCGTTTCGAACAGGTGGTGCCCATGAAGGTCGGTGTCGCCAAGGAGACCGCGCCCGGAGAGCGGCGTGTCGCCCTGGTACCCGAAGTACTCGGCAAGCTGCAGGCGGCCGGGTCCGACATCCTCGTCGAATCCGGCGCCGGGGCCGGATCCGCCATCCCCGACAGCGCCTACGCCGAGGCAGGCGCCACGGTCGTGTCGACCGACGACCTGTACGCCCAGTCCGACGTGATCCTGCGCGTGGCCAAGCCGTCGGCCGCGGAGGTGGCGCGGCTGCGCACGGGCCAGGCGGTCATCGGCTTCCTCGCGCCGCTCATCGACCCGGCCACTGCCAAGGCGCTGGCTGACCAGGGCGCCACGGCGATCAGCCTCGACGCGATCCCGCGGACCCTGTCGCGAGCCCAGACGATGGACGCGTTGAGCAGCCAGGCCAACGTCGGCGGTTACAAGGCCGTGTTGATCGCAGCCAACACCTACGGCCGCTACTTCCCGTTGCTGACGACCGCGGCCGGCACCGCCAAGCCGGCCAACGTGCTCATCCTCGGCATCGGCGTGGCCGGCCTCCAGGCGATCGGCACGGCCAAGCGGCTGGGTGCGGTCGTCAAGGCGTACGACGTCCGCCCGGAGACCCGTGAGCAGGCCGAGAGCCTCGGGGCCCAGTTCGTCAAGCTCAAGACGACGATCGACGCGACCGGTGCGGGTGGCTACGCCCGCGAGCTGACCGCCGAGGAACGAGCCTCGCAACAGGCGGAGCTCAACGAGGTGATCGGTGGCATGGACGTCGTCATCACCACCGCCCAGGTACCGGGTCGCAAGCCACCGGTCCTCGTCACCGCGGAGGCGGTCGGCAAGATGAAGCCGGGCTCGGTCATCGTCGACATGGCCGCATCGCCCCTCGGCGGGAACTGCGAGCTGAGCGAGTTCGGCCAGACCACCGTGACCCCGGGAGGCGTCACGATCGTGGCGCCCGACAACCTGCCGGCGTCGATGCCGGCCGGTGCCTCGGCGTTCTACGCCCGGAACATCTCGGCCCTGCTGCTCGGGATGGTCAAGGACGGCGCGCTCCACCTCGACTTCGACGACGAGGTGACCAAGGCGACGGTCATCACCAGGGACGGCGCGGTCGTCTCGGAGGCCGTGACCAAGCTGCTCAACCCCGGAGGCCCGGCATGACGCCCGACGAGATCAACGGCCTGCTCCAGGCGCTGACCGTCTTCACCCTCGCGATCCTCGTCGGCTTCGCGGTCATCAGCAAGGTTCCGGCCACGCTCCATACGCCGCTGATGTCGGGCGCCAACTCGATCCACGGCATCGTCCTCGTCGGCGGCATGCTCATCGCCGCCGAGGCGACCGATCCGATCAGCCGCATCCTGTCCCTGGTGGCGGTCGCGTTCGCCGCGATGAACGTCGTCGGCGGCTACGTCGTGACCGACCGGATGCTCCAGATGTTCCGCAAGAAGCCGGTCGTCGCCAAGCCGGCCGCCGACGAGGCGGAGGCCTGACGTGACGACCCTGCAGATCATCGAGGTCCTCGTCCGGATCGCCTGGCTGGCCGGTGCGGTGGCATTCGTCATCGGCCTGGCCCGCATGAACTCACCAGCCACCGCGCGCAACGGCAACCTCTTGTCGGCCGGCGGCATGGTCGTGGCGATCGTCGCGACCGCCATCCTCATCCTCGCCCGCGAACTGCTCGATCCGTTGAGCTTCGGCATCCGTCCGATCACGTGGGCGATCATCATCGGCGGGATCATCCTCGGTGGCGGCCTCGGGCTGTACACCGCAAGGACCGTGAAGATGACCGCGATGCCGCAGCTGGTGTCGCTGTTCAACGCGGTCGGCGGCGGCGCCGCGGCGCTCATCGCCATCGACGACTACATCCGCCTGTCCGGCGGCGACAGCGTCCGCATCGACACCCACATCTTCATCGTGCTCGACGTCATCATCGGGTCGATCACGTTTACCGGATCGCTCGTCGCCGGCGGCAAGCTGCAGGGCCTCATCCCCGGCAAGCCGATCCTCATCCCGGGCGGCCGGATCGTCACCGCCGGCCTGGCCCTGGTGACCGTCGTCGCGGCGCTGGTCATGTTCGTCACCGGCGCGCCCAGCCTGCCGCTCATGTTCCTGATCCTGGCGGCGGCGCTCGTCTTCGGCGTGACGATGACCCTGCCGATCGGCGGGGCCGACATGCCGGTCGTCATCTCGCTGCTCAACTCGTTCACCGGCACGGCCGTGGCGATGGCGGGCTTCGTCATCGACAACCCGGTCCTGATCATCGCGGGCGCCCTCGTGGGGGCCTCGGGTGCGATCCTGACCAAGCTGATGGCCGATGCCATGAACCGCTCCGTGATCAACATCATGATCGGCGGCTTCGGTGGGGGCGACGACACGGCCGGGGCGACGGTCGGGGCGTCCGGCAGCGTCCGGTCCATCGGCCCCGATGACGCGGCCATCCAGCTCGCCTACGCCCAGCACGTGATCGTCGTGCCGGGCTACGGGTTGGCAGTAGCCCAGGCGCAGCACGAGGTGCGCGAACTGGCCGAGCTGCTCGAGGACCGGGGCGTCGATGTGACGTACGCGATCCACCCCGTGGCCGGGCGGATGCCAGGTCACATGAACGTGCTCCTCGCCGAGGCCAACGTGCCCTATCCCCAGCTCAAGGAGATGGAGGACATCAACCCCGAGTTCGCGCGGGCCGACGTGGCGCTCGTCATCGGCGCCAACGACGTGACGAACCCGGCGGCGCGCCGCCCGGGCTCACCGGTGTCGGGGATGCCCATCCTCGATGTCGATCAGGCAAAGTCGATCATCGTGATCAAGCGCTCGATGGGCAAGGGCTACGCGGGCATCGACAACGAGCTCTACACGAACGAGAAGACCGGCATGCTGTTCGCCGACGCAAAGGACGGTCTGGCCGCCCTGACCGCGGCGGTCAAGGCGCTGTGACCGAGGCTTAGGCGGAGGGCACCACGGCCGCGGTCCGGGGGCCGGCGACCGCGGTGGCGTCGGACACCTCGAGGGGGGCCAGCGTGCCGAGCGATTCGGCGACCACGATCGCATCGTCGTCGGGCTGCAGCACGAAATCGGCGCCGGGGTTGACGAACGCGTGCCCGCCGCGGTTGACCGACAGCAGCGTGGCGTGGTGCTCGACCCGCAGGCGGCTGGAGACGGCGTCGATCGACAGCCCGATGTAGTCGTCGGGCAGCGTGATCCGATACAGCTCGGAGCCGTCCCCACCGGACACGATGTCGGTGACGATGCCGGTCAGGCCGGGGTACAGGGCCGACCGCGCCAGCAGGTGCGAGGCGATCTTCAAGGTGACCAGCAGCTCGTCGACGTCGGCCCGCCAGAAATGGGGCTCGTGCTTGGGGTTGTTGACCTCGGCGACCGTGCGCACGCCCGGCGCGATGTGCTCGATGGCCATGACCGTCAGGATCGACCGCATGTCCGCGCCGTCGGACGCGTCGTCGGGAAAGACCAGCGCCGACGAGGCGTCGCGGATGCCGGCCCGCTCCAGGTCCGCCTCGTTGGTCGCGTCGCCGCGCACGAAGTAGACGCCCTCGCCCGCCGGGTTCTTGTCGAGGTCGGCGAGCACCACGACCCGGGTCTTGTAGTCGTCGCCGCGGAGCTCCTCGATGAGGTCGCGCGCGGTCGTGTTCCAGCCGCACACGACGACGTGGTTCTTGTAGCCCGACGCACCCAAGCCCTGGCCCTCCTTGAGCAGGAAATCGATGACCATCGCGACGAGGGCGCCCGTGATCATGCCGAGCATGGCGACCCCGAACAGGATGAGCAACCAGCCGATCAAGCGACCGGCGGGCGAAGTGACGAACCCCGAATCCCCCTGACCGAGGACCGTCGCGATGCCCCAGTTGAACGCATCGAAGATCGACTCGAAGGTCCACGGCTTCTCGACCAGCGTGATGAGGACGGCGGCCACCAGGACGAACGCGACGATACCCTGCACGAGCGACAGGAAGAACCGCCGATCGAGCTGACCGCGGATGCGGCCGACGTGCCACAGCACACGTCGCACGAGGGGCGACCCGAGCAGTGGCAGGGCGAGGTTGGGGCGGGGCCGTCGCATCGGCCCGATCGTGCCACATCCGTGTCACGCCGCGAGCGGTCCGATCGACACCGGATCGCTGACCGTCAGTCGCCGTCGGCCCGCGACTCGAGCAGCTCGACGCCGTCCAGTTCGGCGATCGCCACCGTCAACGACACGCCGCTGCCGGCATCGTGCAGGCGGACTTCGACGTCGACGAGCAGGCCGCCCGGGACGTGGTCCGTGGCGAGATGGGCGATGACGCCACTGTGACCGGTGATCGTGGCGGCGATCCGACCGAGCGCATGCGGATCGGCCGTCGACAGCCGCAGCCGGAGGCGCTGCCGGTCGCGGCCGACGAACCGGTCGGCGACGATGGCCAACGGCCACAGCGACAGGATGACGAGGATCACGCCGGTCACGGCCACGGCCCACGCCCCGGCGCCGGCCGCCATCCCGACCGCAGCGACCGCCCATAGACTGGCCGCCGTCGTGAGCCCCCGGATGTTGGCGCCCTCCTTCAGGATCGCGCCCGCGCCGAGGAAGCCGATGCCTGACACGATCTGGGCGGCGATCCGTGCCGGGTCGGCACCGGGCCCGTCGAAAGCCTCGATCGACAGGATCGTGAACGCCGCCGATCCGACCGACACGAGCAGGTGGGTGCGCATGCCGGCAGGGTGCGAGTGGACCTCGCGCTCCAGACCGATGAGGGCCCCGAGGATCGCCGCGAGGACGAGACGCACGACGATGGACAGGTCGTTGGCCAGATCGATCGGCATGGGACGGCCAGTCTACGGCTCGCCCGAGACGTCGACGACCGCGGCGTCGAGGGCCGCGACGAGAACGCTCGGAGCGAGGTGCAGGTTGACTCCGAACGCCCCACCGCCGACCGACACGCGCTCGTGTCCCAGCGCCGACGCATCGACGATCACCGGCCAGGCACGGCTCGCCCCGAACGGAGTGATCGTGTACCGCTCGTAGCCGGTCGCGGCCCGCGCCTCGTCGGCTTCGGGCAGGGTGAGTCGCCGCACACCGAGGTGGGCGCGTAGCTTCGGCCAGTCGAACCGTAGATCGGCCGGGACGAGGACGAACACGTAGTCGTCCTCGCCGCGGCGGACGACGATCGTGCGCAGCAGGGCCGCGAGCGCGATGCCCTGCATGGCAGCCGCCTCCTCGGCGCTCTCGGCCCGAGTCGTCCGCACGATGTCGTGGGCCAGACCGAGCGCCTCGATCGCCCGGGTCGCGGGCGTCCCGTGATCGTCCGTCATCCCGGGAAGACCGTCCCACCGTTGGGCGACAGGACTTGGCCAACGTACGCGTCGCCACCCGGACCGGCCAGGAACGCGATCGTGGCGGCGATCTCATCGGGCTCGAGGAACCGCCCGATGCGCACGGCGGCGCGCTCGGCGTCGATCGCGGCGGCGTCGTTGTCCCGCAGCATCGGCGTGTCGACGGGTCCGGGGGCCACGGCGTTGACCCGCACGCCGTCCGGCGCGACCTGGTAGGCGAGCGCCCGGGTGAACCCGACCAGCGCCGCCTTGGCCGTCACGTACTGGACGCTCTGGTTCCCGAGCCAGACCGCTTCGGAGGCGATGTTGACGATGCGCCCCGCGCCGCGCGCGATCATCGACGGCAGGACCGCCTGGGTGAGATGGAAGGCGCCCGACACGTGGACCTCGAGCACGCGCTGCCAAGCGTCGAACGTGACATCGACGAACCGACCGCTGCCGGGGATGCCGGCGTTGTTGACGAGGACGTCGACCTCGCCGCCGGCCGCCCGGAGCGCATCGACCGCGGCGCCGACCGCGACCGGGTCGACGACGTCGGCGACCAGCGCCCAGCCGCGACCTCCGGCCGCGACGACCTCGGCGACGGTCCCCTCGACGCTCGTCCGGTCGCGATCGAGGCAGCCGATCGCGGCGCCGTCGGCCGCCAGGCGCAGCGCGGTGGCGCGCCCGATCCCCGAGCCGGCCCCGGTGACGAGGGCGACCTGCCCGACCAGCGGCTGCAGCGAGTCCATCCTGACAGTCTGCCCCCGTCAGTCGGTGAGGACGATACGGATCCGCTTGTTGATGCGGCCCTTCGACTCGTAGCCGCTCACCCGGATGCCGCCGACCTCGCGCGTGTTGGAGACGTGGGTGCCGCCATCGGCCTGCAGGTCGAGCCCGACGATCTCGATCGTGCGGATGTGGTCGATCCCGGGCGGCAACAGGTTGACCTTTGTCCGGATGAGGTCCGGGATGGCGAACGCCTCGGCGCGGGGCAGCACGTCGACGCGCACGTCGCGGGCGGCCGCCAGCTCGGCATTGACGGTGGCCTCGATCGAATCGACCAGGTCGCCCGACATCGACGCGAACTCGAAGTCCATCCGGCCCGATCCAGGTTCCATGTTGCCGCCGGTCACCAGCGCGCCGTGATCGCGCCAGACCACGCCACACAGGGCATGGAGCGCGGTGTGCGTGCGCATGAGGGCCAGACGGCGGGCCCAGTCGAGGTCGACCTCCAGATCGTCACCGGCGGCCGGCGGTTCATCCTCCCCTGCCTCGAGCTCGTGGACGATGTCGCCGTCGACCAGACGTGCCCCCGCGACGGTCCACGTGCGCCCGTCCGCGGCGCGCAGGAGGAGTCCACGGTCTGACGGCTGGCCGCCGCCACCCGGGTAGAAGACCGTCCGGTCGAGCACCACGACCGTCCGCTCACCGGTCTCGACATGGCGGACCGTCGCCGAGATCGAACGCGCGTAGGCGTCGGTGTAGCAGAGCTGCTCGCCGTGCCGCGTCACGCGGTCACCCCGCGATGAGCGTCCCGGTCATGTTCGGGTGGACCGTGCAGATGAAGCCATACGTCCCCGCCTTGAGGGCCGGGACGTCGTACGTCTTCGTGTCGACGCCCGGGAAGACCTCGCCCTTGAACACCTCGGCGCCGGTCGGGCTGCCCTCGTGGATGGCGACGTCGTGCGGGACCGATGCGTCCTGGTTGTGGAAGACGAGCTGGAACGCCGTGTCGGCCGGCACCTGGAGCTCGGCCTTGTCGAAGGCGATGTTCTGGGCCGTGAGCTCGATCGTGCCGGCGGCGGGCGACCCGTTCGGTTCGCCGCTCGCGACCGCGGGACCGCTCGCCTCGACGCTCGACACGGGGGTCGCCGAGGGCGCCGGCGCGTAGGTCCAGCCGGGGGCGGCACTGGAGCAGGCGGCGACCGCGAGGACGGTCAGGACGGCAGCGAGAGAACGAAGGGAGCGCATGGTTCGATGGGGACCTCGTGGGCGCGCGGGTGGCCGCGGTGGAGGGTTGTTGCAGCCAAGATACCGCGTCGGCGCGAGACCGGTCGTCAACGCACCAGGCAGTACCGCCGACCCATGACCGACCGGTACCATCGTCCGGATTGTGCCGGGACGATTCGGGGACTAGCCTCCAAAGTCCCCCTCCCGGTGGGCGATGTCCGCGCTCCGGGAGTCCCCAGGAGCCCACCTGCATCATGTCCCGACAGTTCATCGACCGGTTCTGGCATCTCGCCATCACGGTCGCTCCGCTCGTCGCGCTCGCGCTGACGCTCGTCGCCGCGCGTCGCT
>DAIUES010000098.1:2476-8359 GCA_036844985.1 Candidatus Limnocylindrales bacterium | reverse complement strand
GGCGCTGTACCGCCACGCGGCGACCATCACGGAGCGGGCCGGGATCCTGCTGGCGGACACGAAGTTCGAGTTCGGCATCGACCGGGCAACCGGCGACCTGATCCTCATCGACGAGGCGCTCACACCCGATTCGTCGCGGTTCTGGGACGCCGCCACGTACGAGCCGGGCCGGCCCCAGGCAAGCTTCGACAAGCAGTTCGTGCGCGACTGGCTCGAGCGTCAGCCGTGGGACAAGACGGCGCCCGGTCCGGCACTCCCCGACGACGTCGTCGCGGGCACGCGTGCGCGCTACGTGCAAGCCTACGAGCGGATCACCAGCGCCAGCTTCGAGCGATATCTCGCGGAGGACGTCATCGCCCGATGAGCACCCACCGGTTCGCCGTCAACGTGACGCCCAAGCCCGGCATCCTCGACCCGCAGGGCCGGGCGGTCGAGGGCAGCCTCGGCCATCTCGGCATCGACGGGGTGCGCGAGGTGCGGGTCGGGCGCCGGGTCGAGCTGACCGTCGATGCGCCGGACGGGCCGGCTGCGCTCGCGATCGTCGAGCGGCTGGCGGCGGAGCTGCTGGCCAACCCGCTCATCGAGGTCTACGCGATCGAACCGGTCGGCGCCGCGTCATCGACCGTTCAGGCCGGGGCAGGGGAGGGCTGAGGTGACGGTCCGCATCGGCGTGGTCGTGTTCCCCGGCAGCAACTGCGATCGCGACACGATGCACGCCCTGTCCGCGGCCGGCGCCGAGCCCGTGGTGCTGTGGCACGAGGTCGCGACGCTCGATGGCGTGGCCGCGGTCGTGCTGCCCGGTGGCTTCGCCTACGGCGACTACCTTCGGGCGGGCGTGATCGCGCGGTTCAGCCCGGTGATGCGCTCGGTGACGGCCTTCGCGGGCGACGGCGGGCTCGTGCTCGGGATCTGCAACGGTTTCCAGGTCCTGGCCGAGGCCGGCCTGGTGCCCGGTGCGCTGCTGCGCAACCGCGGCCTCCGGTTCCTCGGACGGGACGTGACGATCGCGGCGGAGCGCCTCGACACGCCCTTCACCCACGCGCTGGCCGCGGCAGGACATCCGCTGCGGATGCCGATCGCCCATGGCGAGGGCTGCTTCTACGCCGACGATCCGACCCTCGAGCGCCTCGAGGTCGATGGCGGCGTCCTGTTCCGCTATGTCGACGGCGACGGCGAGCGAGCGGCGGACGACGATCCGGTCGCCAACCCGAATGGATCGCTCCACGCCGTCGCGGGCGTGCTCGGCCCGGGTGGCAACGTGGCTGGCCTCATGCCGCATCCCGAGCGGGCGGCCGAGGCGATCCTCGGCTCCGACGACGGCGCCGGGATCATCCGCTCGCTCGTCGACAGCGCCGCTCGGGCGGCCCACGGCTCGCCGATCGCAGTCGGCGCCCGATGACCGTGGCCGAACGTCGGACCGAGCCAGCCGAACCGCTCCACCGCGGGCTGGGCCTGACCGACGACGAGCTCGACGCGATCCGCGACCGCCTCGCCGGCCGCGACCCGAACGACCTCGAGCTGGCGATGTTCAGCGTGATGTGGAGCGAGCACTGCTCGTACAAGAGCTCGCGGCCGCTGCTGCGGACCCTGCCGACCGCCGGTGAGGGCGTCGTCGCCGGGCCGGGCGAGAACGCCGGCGTCATCTCGATCGGTGACGGGCTGGCGGTCGCGTTCAAGATCGAATCGCACAACCACCCGTCCGCGGTCGAGCCGTTCCAGGGCGCCGCGACCGGCGTCGGCGGCATCCTGCGCGACATCTTCACGATGGGCGCGCGGCCCATCGCCGTGCTCGATGCGCTGCGGTTCGGCGAACCGGCCGATGCGCGGACCCGGCACCTCGTCGACGGCGTCGTGCGGGGCGTCGGGGGTTACGGCAACTGCGTCGGCGTCCCGACGGTCGGGGGTGAGCTGGTGTTCGACCCGTCGTACGGGGGCAACCCGCTCGTCAACGTCATGGCCATCGGGCTGATGGAGGAGCAGCGACTCACGCTCGCGGCCGCACCCGGACCGGGCAACCTCGTCGTGCTGTTCGGCTCGACCACCGGCCGTGACGGCATCGGCGGTGCCAGCGTGCTGGCGAGCGCCACGTTCGGTGCCGACTCGGCGTCCCGGCGTCCGAGCGTGCAGGTCGGCGACCCGTTCGCCGAGAAGCTGTTGATCGAGGCGTCGCTCGAGCTCATCGAGCGTGGGCTGGTGGAGGGGCTTCAGGACCTCGGTGCCGGTGGCATCACCTGCGCGACGTCCGAGACGGCAGATCGCGCCGGGACGGGCATGCTCGTCGACCTCGACGCCATCCCGCGCCGTGAGTCGGACATGGAGCCGTTCGAGGTGATGATCTCCGAGTCGCAGGAGCGGATGTGTGCCGCGGTCCGGCCCGACCGCTGGGAGGCGGTTCGGGAGGTGTGCCAGCGGTGGGGCCTGCCGGTGGCCATCATCGGCCGGGTGACCGACGACGGGGACATCGCGGTCGTCCACGGCGGGAACGAGATCGCCCGGATCCCGGCCAGCGCCTTGACGAGCGACGCGATCGTCCACGAGCGCGTGGCCGCGCCACCCCAGCATCGCCGTGCGGCGCCGGCACCCGGCGTGCCCCTCGATCCGAGCGACCGACTGCCCGAGCGCGGGATGGACCCGGGTGCGGTCCTGCTCGGGCTGCTCGGGTCGGCCGACCTGGCGTCGCGACGGGCCGTATTCGAGCAGTACGACTCGACCGTCGGCGCGGACACCGTCGTCGGCCCCGGCCATGGCGCGGCGGTCCTGCGCGTCCGGGGCACGACCAAGGCGCTCGTGGCCACGACCGACGGCAACCAGGCCGTCGGCGCCTTCGACCCGTACGTCGGCGCCGCGCTGAGCGTCGCCGAGGCCACCCGCAACGTGTCGATCACCGGCGCGCGCCCGCTCGGCGTGACGAACTGCCTCAACTACGGCGACCCCACCCGCCCGGAGCGGTTCTGGCAGCTCAGCGAAGGCGTCCGCGGGCTGGCCGACGCGTGTCGAGCGCTCGGTGTGCCGGTCACCGGTGGGAACGTGTCGCTCTACAACGAGTCGCCGGACGGGGCGATCGCCCCCACGCCCGAGATCGGCGTCGTCGGCCTGCTCGACGACGTCGCGACGCTCGTCAATCCGTCGTTCGCGGCGGACGGCGACGTCGTCCTGCTGCTCGGCGAGGCCACGCCCGGTCTGGCCGGCTCGGCCTACGCCGCGCTGGCCGGGACCGCGGTGGAGGACGGCATCCCGGCGCTCGACCTCGGGCGCGAGGCGGCCCTCCAGACGTGCATCCGGGAGGCCATCGCGCGCGGCCTGGTCGCGAGCGCCCAGGACGTGTCGGGCGGTGGGCTGGCGGTCGCCCTCGCCGAGTGCGCGATGTGGTCGGGCCGCGGCGCCGTCCTCAAGGTCGCGATGTCGACCTCCCCCGCGGTCGAGCTGTTCGGCGAAAGCCCGTCACGCCTGGTGGTCACCGCGCGGCCCCGCTACGCGCCGGCCCTGTCATTGCTGGCCCGCCAGCACGGCCTGCCCGTCGAGACCCTCGGGACGGTCGGCGGCGATCGGCTCTACATCGATCTGACCGGGGCCGGCGCGACCGGTGCCAGCGAGGAGCGCGGCAGTCGGGTGGCCGACCCGGTCGACGTCCCGCTGCGGGACTTGCTCCACGCGTGGGACCACGGGCTGCCACGAGCGCTCGGCTGGGAGGCCCTCGACTGATGTGTGGCGTCTTCGGGGTGGTCGTGCCCGGCGGCGAACCGACCGAGGCCGCCGCCATCGCCACGATGGGACTCTTCGCGCTCCAGCACCGCGGCCAGGAATCGGCCGGTGTCGCGGTCAGCGACGGCGACCAGCTGATGCTCTACAAGGACCTGGGGATGATCGGCTCGGTGCTCGACGAGCGGCGGTTGCCGAGCCTGCGCGGGAACCTGGCCATCGCCCATTGCCGCTACTCGACCACCGGTTCGACGGTCTGGGAGAACGCCCAGCCGACGTACCGCCAAGGCCCGCGCCGGGCGATCGCCATCGGCCACAACGGCAACCTGGTCAACACCCGCGAGCTGCTCGACCAGCTCCACGGCGGCCGCTCGCGTCTGCCGGCCTCCACCGACACCGAGCTCCTGACCGCGCTCCTCGCCGACGAGCCGGCGACGGACACGGTCGAGGCGCTCCGCCAGGTGTTGCCGCGGGTCCGCGGCGCGTTCAGCCTGGTCGTGCTCGACCGACAGCGGGTCATCGGCGTGCGCGATCCCCACGGCTTCCGGCCGCTGGTCCTGGGGCGCCTGCCGGTCGGTGCACGACACGCCGGCGGTCGCGATGACGGCGGGCTGTGGGGGGCCGACGAGCAGACCGGATGGTGCCTGTCGTCAGAGACGGCCAGTCTCGACATGGTCGGTGCCGAGTTCGTGCGCGACGTCGAGCCCGGCGAGATCGTCGTCCTCGAGCCGGGGCGGCCACCCCGTTCCCTGCGCTACGCCGTGGCCGATCCGGCGCTGTGCGTGTTCGAGCTCATCTACTTCGCCCGTCCCGACTCGTACATGGAGGGCCGCAGCCTGTACGAGGTCCGTCGCAAGATGGGCGAGCAGCTGGCGCGCGAGCATCCGGTCGATGCCGACCTCGTCATCCCGGTCCCCGACACCGGCGCGCCTGCCGCGGCCGGCTACGCCGAGGCCAGCGGCCTGCCGTACCGCGAGGGGATGTACCGCAATCGATACGCCGGGCGAACGTTCATCCAGCCCTCCCAGGGGATGCGCCACCGGGGCGTCACGATCAAGCTCAACCCGCTCCGTGAGGTCGTGGCCGGCAAGCGCCTGATCGTGGTCGATGACTCGATCGTGCGCGGCACGACGACCAAGCGCATCGTCGAGCTGCTGCGCAAGGCCGGTGCCCGCGAGGTCCATGTCCGGATCAGCGCACCGCCCATCTACCATCCATGCTTCTACGGCATCGACACGTCGGTCGAGACCGAGCTGATCGCTGCGACCCATAACGAACCCGAGATCCGCTCGTTCATCGGCGCCGACTCGCTCGGCTACTTGTCGATCCCGGGCGTGCTCGCGGCGCTCGACCTGCCGTACGAGGGGTTCTGCTTCGCCTGCTTCGATGGCAACTACCCCGAGCCCGTGCCGTACGACGCGACGAGCCGCAAGTTCATGCTCGAGGAGGCGGTCGCCCCGGTGCGGGGGTGACCGATCGCGCTCGCGATGCCTATCGGCACGCGGGGGTCGATGTCGACGCCGGCGAGCGCGCCGTCGAGCTCATGCGCGCTCACGTCGATTCGACGCGCCGCCCGGAGGTCGTCGGTGGGCTGGGCGGGTTCGGCGGGGCGTTCCTGATCCCGCCCGGCTACCGCGAGCCCCTGCTGATCGCCTCGACCGACGGGGTCGGCACCAAGACGGCGATCGCGGCGGCCGTCGGACGGTTTGACACGATCGGCATCGACCTCGTCGCGATGTGCGCCGACGATGTCGTGTGCACCGGTGCCGAGCCGCTCGCCTTCCTCGATTACGTGGCCGTCGGCCTGCTCGACCCGGTCGGCGTGGCCGAGCTCGTCGGCAGCGTCGCGGCCGGCTGTCGCGAGGCAGGCGCCGCGCTCGTTGGCGGCGAGACCGCCGAGCACCCGGGGCTGATGGAGGCGGACGAGTTCGACCTCGCCGGCTGCTGCATCGGGGTCGTGGAGCGCTCGCGCGTGATCGACGGTGCGGCGGCCCGCGCCGGTGACGTCATCCTGGGGCTGCCGTCCTCCGGCTTGCACGCGAACGGCTATTCACTGGTTCGGGCCCTGATCGCCGAATGGGATCTCGACCTTGCCGAGCCGTACCAGGCGCGCCTGCGTCGTTCGCTTGGCGACGCCGCGACCGACGAGATCATCGCGGCCGCACCGCACGAGGCGCTGGCCAC
>DAIUES010000098.1:0-2466 GCA_036844985.1 Candidatus Limnocylindrales bacterium | reverse complement strand
TGGCAGCCCGGGTGAAGGTCGTCGCTGCGGGCTTCGACCTGCACGGGGTGGCCCATATCACCGGTGGTGGGCTGCCCGGCAATGTCCCACGTGCGTTGCCCGAGGGTGCGGCAGCGCGGCTCGACCCGACCCGCTGGCCGATGCCGTCCGTCATGCGCCTGCTCGGCGCCCTGGGCGGGCTGGGCGATCAGGAATTGCGCGCGACGTTCAACGGCGGCCTCGGGATGGTCGTCATCCTGCCGCCGGCCGCCTTCCCCGCAGCGATCGAGGGGTTCGCCGAGCACGGCATCGCAGCGACGGTCGTCGGCGAGGTCATCGAATCGGGGACGACCGACGCACCGAGCCGCTACGTCGAGGGACAGCTCGAGTCGGTGGCGTGACCAGCGCGCCCGGACGGATCGCCGTGGGGGTGTCCGGGGCAGGGTCGAACCTGCGAGCGCTGCACGCGGCGGCTGTGCGCGGCGAGCTCGCGGGAACGATCGTGCTCGTGTTCGCCGACCGGGCGTGCCCCGCACTTGACTGGGCGATGGAACAGGGCATCGACACGGCCCTGGTGGCCGGCGGCGACGACGCGGCGCTGCGCGACGTGCTCGCGGGCGCTCGCCCCGACCTCGTGCTGCTCGCGGGGTATATGCGACGCATCGGGCCCGTCGTGCTCGAGGCATTCGCCGGGCGCATCCTCAACACCCATCCGTCGCTGCTGCCCTCGTTCCCCGGGGCCCATGCGGTGCGCGATGCACTCGACCATGGGGTGAAGGTCACCGGCGTTACCGTGCATCTCGTCGACGCCACGCTCGACGGCGGGCCGATCGTTGCGCAGGAAGCCGTGCCCATCCTGCCCGGCGATGACGTTGACACGCTGCATGACCGGATCCGTGCCGTGGAGCACCGGCTCCTGCCGCGCGTCGCGGCGCTGGTGCTTGCGGACACCGTCGCGATCGAGGGACGGCATGTCCTCGTGGGGCTCGAGCGGGCAGATGCCGCCGTCCCGGTCCCTCGTCGGGCGCTGCTGTCGGTGTCGGACAAGACCGGGCTCGTGGATCTCGGTCGCGGGCTCGTCGCGCGCGGCTTCGAGCTCGTCTCGACCGGTGGCACGGCCCGGACGCTGCGGGAGGCGGGTCTACCGGTAACGGATGTGGCGGCAGTGACAGGCAGCCCCGAGATGCTCGATGGGCGGGTCAAGACGCTCCATCCGCGGATCCACGCCGGCCTGCTCGCCGATCGACGCCTCGCAGATCATCGGCGTCAGCTGCTCGCCGCGTGGATCGCGCCGTTCGAGCTGGTGGTCGTCAATCTGTACCCGTTCGCAGCGGCGCTGGAGCGACCGGGCATCGGTGTCGATGCGCTCGTCGAGGAGATCGACATCGGTGGGCCATCGGTGGTCCGGGCGGCGGCCAAGAACCACGCCAACGTGGCGATCGTGACCTCGCCCGCCCGCTACGCGAGTGTGCTGGCGGCGCTCGACGCCGAGGGCGGCATCGGCGACCGGCTTCGACGCCAGCTTGCCCTGGAGGCATTCGCCCACACCGCGGCCTACGATGCGCGGATCGCGGCGGAGCTGCCGAGACGGATGGTCGAGGCCGGTCTGCTGGAGCCACCGGAGGACCCATACCCCGCCAGCCTGACCGTCGCACTCGAGAAGGTCGAGACCCTGCGCTACGGCGAGAACCCGCACCAGCCGGCGGCTCGCTACCGGCCGCCCGGCGCGACCCTCACCGACGGCGTGTTCGGGGTCGACCGGCCGCCGGTCCAGGGCAGGCCGTTGTCCTACAACAACATCCTCGATGCGGCCTCGGCTTCGGCCTTGGGTCGGTCGCTCCGCGGCGCGGGCGTCGTGATCGTCAAGCACACCAACCCGTGCGGCGCCGCCGAGCGGCCGGCGTTGCTCGAGGCGTGGACGGCCGCCCTCGAGGCCGACCCGGTCAGCGCCTTCGGTGGGGTCGTGGCCCTGACCCGTGAGGTCGATCGACCGGTCGCCGAGGCGTTGGTGTCGATCTTCCTCGAGATCGTCGTGGCCCCCTCGTTCACGGCTGAGGCCCTCGAGGTCCTGGCCACGAAGCCGAACCTCCGGGTACTCCTCGACGAGGCGCTCGCGGACGATGAGCCACCGACGACCGCCCCGTCCCCGACCGGCTCCCTGCGGTCAGCCGGCGGGGCGGTGCTCGTCACGGCTCCGGACACCGTCGCCGACGTGCTGACGACGTGGACCTGCGCGACCCGCCGCGCCCCGACGGCGCCGGAGCAACTCGACCTCGACCTGGCATGGCGCCTGGTCCGTGGGGTGACAAGCAACGCGATCGTCCTCGTTCGCGACCGTCGTCTCGTGGGGCTGGGGAGTGGCCAGACCTCGCGCGTCGATGCCGCCCGTCAGGCGGTCGCCAAGGCGCACGCGATGCTGGGCGTGGCGTCCACCGTCGGAGCGGCATGCGCCAGCGACGCGTTCTTCCCGTTCCCCGACGCGGTCGA
>DAIUES010000097.1:0-8364 GCA_036844985.1 Candidatus Limnocylindrales bacterium | reverse complement strand
GCCCACGGCCAACCAGCTCGCGAGCATGAAAGATCCGCCATAACTAAAGAACGGCAGCGGGATTCCGGTTATTGGCATCAGGTTGAGCGTCATCCCCACGTTGACGAGCACGTGTACAAACCAGCCGGACATCAGGCCGGGCGGCGTACCGGGCGGCGGTCGGGAGGTTCCCCTGCGCGAATGAGGTCCAGCCCAGGCTGGACAGCGTCATGGCGTGGTACTGCGCATCCCCGAGTGCCGCGAACTTGGGCACCATCCGCTCGAACAGGACACCCGCCTCCCCGGGTCGTCGGATGGTCATCAGCATCGTGCCGCGCCCCCATCGGGCACGCGCCAGGCCCATCTCGTCGCCCAGCGCCTGGTAGCGCGCCTCGGCGTCATCGAGCCAGCGCTCCAGCTCGATCGGATCACCCCCCTCGACGAAAACGACGTGCCCGATATTGAAGACCGCATCGGCCTCGAGCGCATCGTCCGCGGACTGCCGGGCGAGGTCGCGCTCCTCCTCGTACCAGCGCAGTGCCCTCTGCGAGTCGCCCTGCCAGTAGGCGATGTTCCCGCCGGCCGCGACGCCCCAGCCGCGGACCGAGGCAGAAACGCCCTCCCACGGCATGTCGAGGACGTCGTCCGTCGTTGCCCGCCCTTCGTGGAGGTGGCCGCTCTGCTTCCAGTAGCGCCACAGCGCGGCCACGAACCGGAGCGCGATCTCCGCCTCGCCGGCATCGATCGACCAGCGCAGCGCCGTTCGCAGGTTCTCGTGGTCGGCGCCGAGGATGTCGAGCCAGCGCGCCTGGTCGTGACCGCCCATCTGCGGCCCGCCCTCTTCCGCGAGCGCGAGATAGGCGAGGGCGTGGCGGCGGTGGACGTCGAGCTCGCGCCCGTCGTCGACGAGCCGCTCGAGCGCGAACGTCTGGATCGTGCGCAGCAATCGATACCGTGCGCCACCGCTCCCGCCCGCGTCCGCGGTGGGTTTGATGAGGTTGTTCTCGGCAAGCGTCACGAGACCGTCGAAGACGTCGGTCCGGCGGGCGGCGCTATCGGTGACGAGCTCGGCCCGCCGCACGTCGAACCCGCCCTCGAACACCGACAGGTCGTGGAGCAGCCCCTGCAGGTCGGCGTCGAGCAGGTCGTGGCTCCAGGCGATGGTCGCCTCGAGGGTGCGCTGTCGGTCGGGCACGCCGCGCGGGCCGGAGCCGGGCAGCGAGGATCGGGCCGCGAGGCGATCCCGGATCGAGGAGAGGGGCATGACCGCGATCCGCGCCGCGGCAAGCTCGATGCCGAGGGGCAGGCCGTCGAGCAGCTCGCAGATCTCGTCGACGACCGGCGCGCCGGTGCTCGATTCCCAGCCGGGCACGACCTGGCGCGCGCGGTCGGTGAACAGGCGAGCGGCCTCGGACGTGAGCGGCCGGACCGGGTACTCCTGCTCGCCGCCGATGCGCAGCGCGACCCGGGTCGTCACCAGCGCCCGCGAACGTGGCGACGCACGGAGGATGTCCGCGACTGCCGGGGCGCCATCGATCAGGTGCTCGAAGTTGTCCATGACCAGCAGCACCGACCGGTCGCGCAGGAAGAGCGGCAGGGTCTCGGCGGCACTCCGTTCCGTGCCGTCGAACAGGCCGAGCGCCCGCGCCACCGCGGCCCGGACCTCGGTCGCGTCGTCGAGGCTGGCCAGCGGCACGAACCACGCGCCGTCCGGGAATGCCGCGGCGCGTCGGCGGGCGATCTCGAGCGCGAGGCTCGACTTGCCGATTCCCCCGGGCCCCGTCAGGGTGACGAGCCGGCCGGCGTCGAGCAGCTCCTCGATCTCGGCGATCTCGGCGTCACGACCGACGAAGCTCGTCATCCGCTCGGGCAGGTCGCCGATGACCGCGGCCCCGGTCCGCAGCGGGGGGAACTCGCTGCGCAGGCCCGGCGCATCGAGCTGGTAGAGGGCCTCGGGATGGGGTAGGTCCTTGAGCGCGTGGCGACCGAGCTCGCGGATCATCGCGTCGGCGGGCAGCGCGTCGGCGACGAGTTCGCGCGTCGTGCCGGACAGGATGATCTGGCCGCCATGGCCGGTGGCCGCGATCCGCGCTGCGCGGTTGACCTCGAACCCGCCGTAGTCGTCGCCGGCGAGATGGGCCTCGCCGCTGTGGAGGCCCATCCGGACCTGCACTCGGGCGTCGGCCGGCCACGGGTGGTCGGTCATCGCTCGCTGGGCGGCGATCGCGGCGCTGACCGCGGCACGCGCCTCGGGGAACACCGCGAACAGGGCATCGCCCTCGGTCCGGAC
The DNA here is from genome assembly GCA_036844985.1 of Candidatus Limnocylindrales bacterium. Lineage (GTDB taxonomy): Bacteria > Chloroflexota > Limnocylindria > Limnocylindrales > CSP1-4 > SPCO01. The sequence goes on along the minus strand of DAIUES010000097.1, from coordinate 6,095 downwards.
GGGCACCCCGTCGTGGGCTTCGACCGCCTGCCGGAGCACGGCCAGGTGCTCGGCGTTGACGGCGTCCCAGCGCGACCCCAGGGCTCGCGCGAGCGCCATCGACCCCTCGACATCGGTGCGCAGGAACGTCACCGTTCCGGTCGGCAGCGGCGATCGCTCGGGACGCGGCTCGATCGGTGGCGACACGCGCTGCAGCCTACTGCCGGCTGATGCGTTCGGCGAGGGTCGCGAGCATCGCCATGGCGGCCTCGGGGCGCTCGTGGAGGATGGCCTTGAGCGCCTCCCCGCGGATCACCAGACCGCGGACACCGTCGTCCTCGGCGATGACCGTGGCGGCGCGGGGTCGCTCGCGCAGGACCGCCAGCTCGCCGATGTGTTCCCCTGCCTCGTAGCGGCGCAGGACGCGCTCGGTGCCGTCTGCGTCGAGGTGGACGACCCGGACCGAGCCGTGGACGAGCACGACGAGCTCGTCGCCAAGGTCGCCTTCGAGCATGATCCGCTCGTCGGGCACGAAGGACCGCTCCTCCGAGGCCCGCGCGATGCGCTGGAGATCCTCCGGGTCGAGGCCCTCGAACAGGGGCACGCGGCGGAGCAGGAGCATCGTGTCGATATCCGACAGCGTGCGCACCGTGGTCGCCATGTCGACCCTCCCTCCGCGCTCCTCGATGCTGCGCCGGGCCAGTTCCCGGATCCACAGGTCGGCATCATCGGACAATCGAACGAGCGCGTCATCGGCCGTGTCGCCTTCGACCGCAGGTCCGCCTTCGAGCAGGTCGATCAGCGCCCCGGCGAGTCGCCGATCGCCGACCGAATCGAGCGCCTCGGTCGCCTGCGCCCGGACATCCGCGTCGGCCGACCGCAGACAGCGCCTGATCACGCCGCGTGCTTCTGGCGCGCCGAGCACGGCCAGCGCGTCGAGCGCGTCGTCTTCGAGTCGTCGCTGGCGAGCCTGGAGCACGTGGACGAGGAAGCCGTCCGTTCCGTCCGGGGCGGTCACGGTCGCGTCGAGGACCGACCGTGCACGCCGCAGTTCCGCCGCTCGCTTGGACCGTCCGAGCGCCCAGTCGGCGACCGGCCCGTCGATCGACGGATCGCGTTCGCCAATGCGGTCGAGCGCTCGCAGCGCGGCCCGTTGGGCACGCGGTGCGCCGTCGTGCAGGACCGCCAGTACCGCGGTCGCCGGCACGGTGTCCGACTGGGCCAGCGCCGTCGAGGCGGCGTGGCGGACGATCGCGGCTTCGTCGTCGAGGGCGGCCAGGAGTGCTGGACCGTCGGCCGCGTCACGTCGCGACAGCGTCTGGACGGCGGCCGCGCGCACCTCGGGCGACGGATCGTCGAGCAGCGTGTGGGCCAAGCCGTCGCCTCGCGTCGCCATGGCCACCGCCAGCGCGGCCCGGACCGCCGGGTGGGGATCCGTCACCACGTTCCCAAGGTCGACGTCGGCGACGCCGGTCGGACCGGCGGCCAACGCCCGGATGGCGGTCGCACGGACACGGGCGTCATCGTCATGCACGGCGACGACGAGGGCGTCGCGGGCGCCGGGCGATCCCGTGGCCGGCAGCAGTGCAGCGGCCATCTCGCGAACGCCCGGCTCAGGCGCCCGGATCGCCTCCAGGAGCGCATCGCCCACCGACGGGTCGCGCACGAGCGTGCCGATCCCCGGGCCACCCTCGAGGACCTGCTCGGCTGCCCCGGAGCGGAGTGCCTGGAGCAGGCTGCCGGCATAGCGGCGCCGGATGCCGAACGCGACGGCCGTCGCCACGAGCGCGGTCCCGACACCGATCGGGAACAGCTGCTCTGGCGCGAGGATCCGACCCACGGTCAACAGCAGCACGCCCGACAGGATGGTCCCGATCTGGCCTGGCACGCCATCGATGAAGGCCAGCACCTGCGCCCGCCGATCCGCGGGCACGGTGTTGAAGAACGCGCTCCAGGCCGCGTTCGACACGCCGCGCTGGGTCACCTGCTGGGCGAATCGGACGAGCGCTGCCGTTGCGAACGTGAACTGCACCATCCACAGCCCGAAGCCGACCAGGTACACGATGGGCAGCAGGACTGCCCCGATCGACACGCCGAACCGGGCGTACAGGCGGTTGGCGACGGTGATCGACACGATGAACGATGTCGCGGTGACCGCGGCCGACAGCAGGCCCAGAGCGGTCGCCACCTCGACATCCGAGGGGAACGCGCGCGACGCCGCCACCAGGAACGGGTTGAGCACCGAGAACGCCAGGATCGCGAGCAGGACATAGGCGACCGCGATGAGCGACATCAGCGGCGACCGCCGGACATGATCGAACCCCGCCCGCAGCTCCTCGACGATGGACCCCGGCGCGCGGCGAGCACGGCGCGGGTCGAGCCGACGTGGCAGCCGGGCGATGAGGACCGCGGCGATGACGAGCAGGCTCGCCTCGACGACGACGAGGGACTCGACTCCGGCCAGTCCCGCCAGCGGTCCGGCCCCCAGGGTGCCGACGAAGAAGCCCGCGATCGCCGCTCCGGTCAGCAACGGGAACAGGCGCTTGGCCTGGCGGGCGTCGAACGTCGCCCCAGCGACCGTCCAGTACAGCGTCATCGACAGCGCGCCGGCGGCATAGACCGTCAGCCACAGGGCTCCCACGACCGTCCGATCGCCGCTCATCAGCGCGATCCGGAGGGCGATCACGATCGCCGCGACGGCCACCAGGATGCCGACGAACAGCGGCACTCGCGGCAGTCGCCCGAGCGCGACGCCGTAGGCCAGGGCGACGACCAGCCCGGCGACACCCAGGGCGATGAACAGGAAGGGCAGGATCTGCGGCAGCGCCTCGGGACCGAAGCGGCGCAGGACCAGCGTATCGACGCCGACCTCGCCGAAGCCGCGGGCCGACTCGAGTACCCCGACGACCAGCGCCACCCGTGCGACGAGCGCGCCTTCGCCGGGCCTGATGCGCAGGGTCCGCACGAGCGCTGTGCTCCGTGATGACATGGCGCGCATCATGCACCGTCACGGTCGCCGGTCGTGCCGCTGTCGGGGCACTCGACCGGGATGCGCCGGATGGGGGACACTAGGGGCCACGAACCGACGACGACCCGCGAAGGAGCAACGAACGTGGCAAAGGTGACGATGCCCCAGCTCGGCGAGAGCGTCGCCGAGGGGACGATCGGCAAGTGGCTGAAGCAGCCCGGCGACACCGTCGAGAAGTACGAGCTACTCCTCGAGGTCATCACCGACAAGGTCAACGCCGAAGTGCCGTCGCCCTTCGAGGGCGTCCTCAAGGAGATCCTCGTCGAGGAGGGGGCGACCGTCCCCAACAACGCCGAGATCGCCATCATCGAGACCGCCGACGAGGCCGGCGGCGACGGGCCTGCACCCATGGCGCTCGAAGCCTCCGGTGGCCCCGAGGCGGAGGGCACGGTCCAGCTCGAGCCGAAGGACGCAGCGGCGGCGGCAGCGCCGGCCTCGGGCCCGGCCGGCTCGGACGAGAGCCGAGCGCCGACCCCCGCCAGCGCACCACAGCCGGCGCCGACGGAGCGGCCCGTCCCGGCGGCAGCGTCCACGAACGGATCCGGCACCGCCGCCCAGGCGGCTGCGACCGCGGCGCCGCCGGCGAGCGCCGACCCCGACGCACGCATGACGCCGGCCGTGCGCAGGCTCCTGCGCGAGCACGGCCTGACCGCGGCGCAGATCGTCGGGACCGGCGGCGGCGGACGGATCACCCGAGACGATGTCCTGGGCGTGGTGGAGGCGATCCGCACCGGCGGTCAGCCACCGGCGCCCGCCGGCGCGTCGACCCCTGCCTCCTCCACGACCGCAGCGGTCCCGGCGCCAGCGTCCGCACCTGAGGCGGCTGCCCCGTCGGCTGCCCGGTCGGGCATGCCGACGGCCACCACCGTGGCCTTCCCCGAGGGCGCCGACGAAGTCCTCGTGCCGACGAGCCAGATGCGCAAGGGCATCGCGGCCCAGATGACCCGGTCGCTCCAGGCGCCACATGCCTACGTCCAGATGGAGATCGACGCGACCCGCCTCATGGCCGTGCGGGAGGGTGCCAAGAAGGCCTACCGGGCCAAGGAGGGCATCTCCCTGAGCTACGTGCCGTTCGTGGTCAAGGCTGCGGCGGAGGCGCTCAAGCGCAACCCCACGTTCAACGCCCACTGGACCGACGACGGCCTGCTCGCGAAGCGACGCATCAACATCGGGGTCGCGGTCGCCGTCGATGACGGTCTGCTCGTGCCGGTCATCCGGGATGCGGACACCCTGTCGATCCACGGCCTCAACCTGGCCATCACCGATGTCGCCAACCGGGCCAAGATCGGCAAGTTCCGCATCGATGATTTCGGTGGCGGGACGTTCACCGTGGACAACACCGGGTACCTCGGGACGAACCTCGTGATGCCCATCCTCAACGTGCCGGAGGTCGGCATCGTGACGATGGAGGCGATCACCAAGCGGCCGGTCGTCCGTTCGACCCCGGACGGCGACGTGCTCGCGATCCGACCGATCATGAACATGGTGCTGGGCGTCGACCACCGCGCCAACGACGGCGCCGGTGGCGCCGCGCTGCTGCGCGACATCAAGTCGTGGCTCGAAGCGGTCGGGCCGGACACCCCGATCTACTGACGACCGCGACGACACCGTCGCGGCCAGTCCGGCAGCGCTGATGCGCGTCTTCGTCACCGGTGCGGCCGGGTTCATCGGGTCGGCCGTCGTCCGCCGACTCGTGGGTCGTGGCGACCACATCGTCGCGATGGTCCGCGATCCTGACAAGACGACCGAGCTCGCCGACCTTGGCGTGGAATTGCGCCGCGGCGACCTGTCGCGGACCGCCGCGATCGTCGATGCGATGCGTGGGACCGATGCCGCCCTGCACATCGCCGGGATGTATCGCGTCGGGATCCCTGCCAGTGCGCGGCCGGCCATGCACGACGCCAACGTCGGGGCCACCCATCGGATCCTCGATGCCTTCGCGACGGCCGGCCTCGACCGTCTTGTCGACGTGTCCACGATCAACGTCGCCGGCGACACCCATGGGCGCATCGTCGACGAGCGCTACCGACGCGACCTGTCCGAGGGGTTCCTGAGCTACTACGACGAGACCAAGTACCTGGCCCACCGGGCGGTCCAGGAGCGCATCGGCAGCGGGGCGCGCATCGTCATCGCGATGCCAGGCACGGCCTACGGGCCGGCCGACCATTCCGCCCTCGGCGAGCAGCTTCGCGGTGCCCACGACGGGACGCTGCGCTACATCGCGCAGGCGGACCTCGGAATCACCCCGGTCCACGTCGACGACGTCGCGGCCGGGATCGTCGCGGCCCTCGATCGCGGGCGGATCGGGGAGTCGTACTTCCTCGGCGGCCAGAACGTCCGGTTGCGGGATGCGATGACGATCGCCGCCCGGCTCGGCGGCAAGCGCCTGCCGCGTCTCGAGATCCCGTCGGCGCTCGTCCGCCTCGGTTCCTACGCGCCGGCCGCGGTGGCCCGCGCGATGGGCCTGCCGGACGACCTGCGCGAGGTCCTGCGCGCAAGCGACGGCGTGACGTACTGGGGCTCGTCGGCCAAGGCTGCCACCGAGCTCGGGTACGCGCCGCGGGACCTGGCGAGCGGGTTGCGGGCCATGTTCGATGCGGCCTGATCGGCTGGTCGGGCTCCTGGCGACGATCGCGTTGGCGGTGGTCCTGACCGGCTGCCTGGCCGTGCCCGGGGCGATCGACGGCCCGATCGTGGTCGACATGCACATCTCGACGACCTCGACCAGCGTCGATGTCGATGCACCCGGCTGGTTCGCCGACGTGTCGGCGATCTACCTGTGTCCGTCGCTCCCGCCGCCCCTTCCCGAGGCCGCTGCCGACCGGATCGGCTGGTCGCCAGGCGGTGACTGCCACGATTACGGCACGCGACCTAGTCGGAACGGACTCACCGCCAGCCTGCCGCTCGCCGACCTGAACGCCCCACAGCGGGTCGCGTTCGACGCGTCGCCCGAGTGGTACCTGCTCCTGCTCGACCTCGATGGCGACCGCGTTTCGAGTGCCGTGCGCAGCGCCTTCGGTGCGCCTCGATAGGCGTCGATCGACGCCCCCGACCTCGAGGTCGTTCGATGGGCCGTACAATCGGTCCC
>DAIUES010000096.1:0-8530 GCA_036844985.1 Candidatus Limnocylindrales bacterium | reverse complement strand
CAACGCCGAGTTCGGCCTGGGGATGCGCCTCGCGCTCGATGCCCAGGCCGACCACGCTCGTCTGCTCCTGGAGCGGCTCGCTCCCGATCTCGGCCACGAGCTCGTGACCGAGCTGTTGACCGCGAGCCAGGAGACCGAGGCCGAGATCACCGCCCAGCGCGACCGGGTCGACCGGCTCCGCGAGCGGCTGGCGACGGTCGAAGGTCCGCATCGATCCGACGCGGACCATCTGCTGGCACTCGCCGGCGAGCTCGTCGAGCAGGGCATCTGGATCATCGGCGGCGACGGCTGGGCGTACGACATCGGGTTCGGTGGCCTCGATCACGTCCTGAGCTCCGGCCGCAACGTCAACATCCTCGTCCTCGACACGGAGGTCTACTCCAACACCGGTGGCCAGGCATCGAAGGCCACGCCGCGTGCCGCCGTCGCCAAGTTCGCGGCCGCCGGCAAGGCGACCGGCAAGAAGGACCTCGGCGCCATCGCGCGGTCATATGGCAACGTGTTCGTCGCCCAGGTGTCGATGGGCGCCAGCGACGCCCAGACGACGAAGGCGTTGCTCGAGGCGGCCGCCTGGCCGGGACCATCGCTGGTCATCGCCTATAGCACGTGCATCGCCCACGGCATCGACATGTCGCTGTCGATGACCCACCAGAAGGACGCGGTCAAGAGCGGCTACTGGCCGCTGTACCGGTTCCATCCGAGCGACATCGCGGACGGCCAGCCGTTCAAGCTCGATTCGGCCAAGCCGTCCATCCCGGTGGCCGATTTCATGGGTACCGAGACCCGGTTCGCGGTCCTGCAGCGAACCGATCCCGCGCGCGCGGCCGATCTTGCGGCGCTGGCCCAGGCCGACGCCGACGAACGGTGGCGCTACTACGAACAGCTCGCGGAGATGCACCGCAGCGTGCCCCACCTGCCCCGGACCGGGGCCGTCCTGACCACGGCCGACGGGCCGGACAAGGAGACCGCCGAATGACCGTCGACCTGACCACCGACTATCTCGGCCTGCGACTTCGATCACCACTGGTGGCGTCTGCGTCACCGATCACCGACCAGCGCGCGGCCGTGCGCCGGCTCGAGGCAGCCGGCATCGGCGCCATCGTCATGCCGTCGCTGTTCGAGGAGGAGATCCTCAACGAGGAGATCGAGCTGTCACGCTCGCTCGACGCCGGCAGCGAGCAGTACGCCGAGGCGCTGTCGTACTTCCCGAACGTGGCCGAGTTCGTCGGCGCGGGCGATCGCTACGTCCGACGGCTCGAGGACATCCGTTCGAACGCGACCGTGCCGATCATCGCCAGCCTGAACGCGACCTCGGCCGGCGGCTGGGTGCACTACGCCCGACGCCTGCAGGATGCCGGGGCGGATGCGCTCGAGCTCAACGTCTACCGCGTGGCGACCGACCCGGGCCGGACCGCCGCCGACATGGAGGCGGGCGACCTCGAGCTCGTCGCCGCCGTGCGCGCCGCGGTGACCATCCCCCTCGCGGTCAAGCTCAGCCCGTACTACACCGCGATGGCCGACTTCGCCCGGCGCACCGTGGCCACCGGCGCCGACGGGCTGGTGCTGTTCAACCGGTTCTATCAGCCGGATCTCGATCTCGAGGCCCTCGACGTCGTCAATCGGGTCGAGCTCAGCCGGCCCTGGGAGCTGCGCCTGCCGCTGCGCTGGATCGCGGTGCTGCGGCCGCAACTGGGGCAGAAGGTGAGCATCGCCGCCACATCCGGCATCGCGTCCGGCAGCGACGCGCTCAAGGCACTCATGGTCGGTGCCGACGTCGCGATGATGACCTCGGCGCTGCTGCGGGCCGGCCCCGATCACGTCCGGTCGGTCGAAGCCGAGATGCGTGACTGGATGGAGGAGCGCGAGTACGCCTCGGTCGCCCAACTGCGCGGCAGCGCCAGCCAGGCGTCGGTCGCCAACCCGGCGGCCTTCGAGCGCGCCAACTACATGCAGACGCTCCATTCGTGGAGCACGCCCAGCGACCTGCAGCCGGCGGTCGTCAGCTAGGGGTGGCCTGCCCGCCGTATCGCGCGGGAGTGCCTGCGGGGCGTCGATGCCTGCGGGTCCACCCAAGGCCGCGGTCGTGCTGCTGGCGCGGATCGTCGCTGCCGCACAGACAGCGATTTCGGGCGTTAGCCGCTTTGGACGCGGCTCGTCGAGCCGTTCGAAGTGGTTTCGATGCCTCGCCCGGCAGCACATCGGTGCGGAAGTGGCGCGCCCCGGTCCTGGACCTGGCGGAGATGCAGCTTCATCGCGGAATCGATGCCGGGCGGGCATCACGACCGCGCCGCCGGCCAATGCGCCATGGGACGATGTCGATCGCGTCGAGCTCGGCGCGATCCCGCGCAGAGGAAGGGGGGTGGTGGGCGATACTGGATTCGAACCAGTGACCTCGCGGATGTGAACCGCGCGCTCTAACCGACTGAGCCAATCGCCCGAAGGGCGCGATCATACCCGCGCACGCTCAGCCCGGCAACGATCGGGCCCGCGGCGTTCGACGATCCGGCCCCAGGCAACGCGCGCCGCGACACCCGGCTCGGACTCAGACCGGCGCGGCCGCAGTCCGACTCGCCAGCGCCGCCTCGACCGCGCCCGCGAGTCGGGCCTGGGTCGGCGCGCCGACCAGCGGCGTGATCCCGTGCACGCCGATCGTCTCCACCCAGTCGAGCTCCATGCCCGGCGACGTCAGGACGATCGGCTTGTCGGGATGCAGGTCGCGCAGGTTCGTGATCAGCGCCCGACCGTCATCACCGGACGCCCACACGTCGTACACGAGGACATCGGCTCGTTCGGCCATCCAGCACGTTCGACCGCGCAGGACGGGACACGGCCCCGCTGTCGGCCCGCTGCATTGTTCGACCGCGTATCCGGCGCGCCGCAACTCGTCGACTTCGGTGTCGGCGAGGTCCACGTCGTGGTGCACCACCAGCACGTGCGTCATCGCCCTGACCTCCGCCCGCCGGCCCCGGTGGTGCGGAACCCGACCGCACGGGGTCGAGGCCGTTCGGATCGGGTCAGTCTCGTGCGCGATAGCGTGATCCGACAGTGCCAAAGGTCACACCCGTTCGGGACGACCGCGCGGGCCAGCCGGCCGGATGGCCGGTCAGAGTCGGAGACCCGGCCAGCGGGCGGCGATGTCGTCGATGTCGACCCCATCGACGACGACCAGCTTCTGGCGGCCCGATGCCCCGGCAACGATTCGAACATCTCGCCGCGCGACGCCGAGGTCGTCGGCCACCAGCCGGACGAGAGCGTTGTTGGCCGCGCCGTCGACCGCCGGGGCGCTCACCCGGGCCCGCAGCACGCCGTCCACCACACCCTCGACGCGATCGGCCCCTCCCCGCGGCGTGAGACGGACGGCGAAACGGACGCCGGTGGTACTCAATGGCTCAGAAGGCGCGCCACAGGAAGGACAGGACGATCAGGACGATGAAGCCGGACCAGTCGATCATGCCGGTCTTCGGCAGCATCCGGCGGACCGGTGCGAGGATGGGCTCGGTCGCCTGGACGAGGAAGCCGGACACCTGGTTGCGGCCGCTCGGGTCGACCCACGACATGATCATCCGGCCGAACACGAGCGCCCACAGGGCCATGAGCAGGAACTGGACGAAGTTGGCGACGAAGGCACCAGGCACGTCCGGGAGTCTACCAGCCTCTCTCCCACGGTCCGTTCAGGCGGCGTCCGGGCCGGCGGGATGGCGATGCGGCGGCGTCGCGTCGTCATGGGCGTGGGGCCGCTCGCCGAACAATGCCCGTCCGACACGAACGATGGTGGCGCCCTCCTCGACGGCCACCTCGTAGTCGTCGGACATGCCCATCGACAGGCCGGCCCCCAGCGTCGCCCCACGAGCACGCAGCCGTTCCGACAACGCCCGCAGCCCGACGAACGTCGCCCGGGCCTCGTCCGCGGTGGCGACCACCCGCCCGACGGTCATCAACCCGTCCACGCGCAGGCCGTGCATGCCAGCCAGCCGATCGAGCGCCGCCTCGACGTCATCGGGTCGGAATCCGGCCTTGGCCGGGTCGGCATCGACGTTGACCTGGAGGAGGACCGCACAAGCCGACCCGCCCCGTGTCGCGTCGTCCACGACAAGCCGGTCGATCCGCCCCGCCAGGTCCAGCGAGTCGATGGTCTCGATGACGTCGAAGGCATCGACGGCCTTGCGCGCCTTGTTCGACTGCAGCGGGCCGATGAGGTGCCACGTCGCGTCCACGCCCGTCAGCGCCGCCCGCTTCGCGGTGGCCTCCTGGACGCGGTTCTCGCCGAAGGTCCGCAGCCCGGCCGCGGCGGCGGCCCCCATCCGCTCGGGATCGACGGTCTTGGTCACCGCGACGAGCGTCACCGAGCCCGGATCGCGGCCGACACGCAGGCAGGCCGCGTCGATGCTGACGAGGACGGCCGCGCGGGCGCGACGGAGGTCGTCGACGGCGCGCGGATCGAGGGTCATCGGACGGCTGCCGGCCACCGGCCGGCGCGGCTCACTTGCGGCGAAGGAAGCTGGGGATCTCCAGGTCGTCGGCGTCGTAGGTCACCGGCCGACGAGCCGCCACGTCACCCACCGACCGCTCGACACGGGGCGACGACACGACCGCTGCGGCATCGTCCTCGCGCTCGGGGCTGAACCCGCCATCCATGCCCTGCTCGCGCTGGCGCTCGAGCTCCTGCAGGAAATCGCGCTCGTGCGACACGCGGTTGCCGGCCGCACTCTCCATCACCCCGGTCGCCTCGCGATGGACGCTCTGGCGGCGCTTGCCCCCGTCGAAGCCGGTCGCGATGACGGTGACCATCACCTCGTCTCCGAGGCGCTCGTTGAAGCTCGTGCCGAAGATGATGTTGGCCTCCGGGTCGGCGGCCTCCTTGATCGCCTCGGCCGCCTCGTTGACCTCGTACAGCGACAGGTTGGACGAGCCGGTGATGTTCCACAGGATGCCCTGGGCACCGTGGATGTCGAGCTCGAGCAACGGGCTGGCGATGGCCTGGTGGGCCGCCTCGACCGCCCGGTTCTCGCCCTGCGCGCGGCCGATGCCCATGAGCGCCGATCCGGCGTCCTTCATGATCGCCCGGACATCTGCGAAGTCCTGGTTGATGAGGCCCGGCATCGTGATGATGTCGCTGATGCCCTGGACCCCCTGGCGGAGCACGTCATCGACGACACGGAAGGCGTCGAGGATGCTGGTGTTCTTCTGGACGACGTCCTTGAGCCGGTCGTTCGGGATGGTGATGAGGGCGTCGACCTGCGCCTTCAGCTCCTCGGCCGACTTCTCGGCAACGAGCTTGCGGCGGTTGCCCTCGAAGGTGAACGGCTTGGTGACAACGCCGATGGTCAGCGCGCCCGAATCCTTGGCGATCTGGGCGACGACCGGGGCCGCCCCGGAGCCCGTGCCGCCGCCGAGGCCGGCCGTGATGAACACCATGTCCGAGTCGGCCAGGGCCGCCGCGATCTTCTCCGAGTCCTCCTCGGCCGAGCGCTGGCCCATCGTCGCATCACCGCCGGCGCCGAGACCACGCGTCACCTTGTCGCCGATGCGGATCTTGTGGGGGGCGTCCGACTGGAGGAGGGCCTGGGCGTCGGTGTTGCAGGCGATGAACTCGACACCCATCATCTCGGCCCGGATCATGCGGTTGACCGCGTTGCTGCCGCCGCCGCCGACACCGATCACGCGGATCAGCGCGAAGTTCTCGGAATCGGAACGCAACGACATCGATACTCCTCCGTCGACCCTCGGGGGTCCTGGGCGGTGACGATCTGACTGGCGGGATGTGGACGCTGGGTGTTCGAGGCTCGTCGGCCGCGGCCGGGGAGTCGGCGCCCGGACGTGGCCCGATCCACGGTCCGCGGAGTATAGCGCCGGTCGTCACGGGCTGACCATCGGTGGTTCGTCGGACCCGAGCGGCGGCCGGGCGGGAGGTGCCGCGGCGCACCGCCCGGTTCGCGTCAGCCGGCCAGGAAGCTGAGCCGGACCGTCCGGCTGGCGTTGTCGGGATTGGGGTCGAGCAGGCAGATCGACTGCCACGTCCCGAGCCCCAACCGACCGCCCACGACCGGGACCGTCAGCGACGGCGACGCGAGCAGGGGTGCGACGTGATCGGCGCCGTGGCCGGGCGAGCCGTGGCGATGGCGGTACCGCCGATCCTCGCGGGGCAGGAGTCGATCGAGAGCGTCGAGCAGGTCGTCGTCGGAGCCGGCGCCCATCTCGACCACGACCAGGCCGGCGGTCGCGTGGGGGACGAAGACCGACAGGAGGCCGTCGTCGGCGCCGATGTCGGCGAGGAACGCCGTGCAGGCCGCGGTCAGGTCGGCCAGGCCGCGCGCCGTGCCCGTCGGGACGGTGAGCTCGCGCGTGTTTACGGGAAGATGCTCCGCAGCGCGTCGCGGATCCGGCCGAGCCCACCCATCGCGGGAGCCGACTCGTAGCGCATCGGCTCGCCGTCGGCGAGGGTCGTGGCGCCCCACTGGAGCAGCCCGACTGACGTGCTGTAGGCCGGCGTGAGGAGCGTGTCGACGAGTCCGCCGATGCCGGTCGGAGCGGCGACGCGGACGGGCATCTCGAGCACCTCGCGGCCGAGCTCGGCGATGCCCGACAGCTGGGCGGCACCACCGGTCAGGATGATCCCGGCCGGCAGCTGGCGGACGCCCGCGGCGCGGATCTCGTTGCGCAGCAGCTCGAACGTCTCGCGCATCCGGGCCTCGATGATCTGGCACACCTCGAGCCGGCTCACGGTCCGACCGGCGTCCTCGCCGAGCACGCTGACGCTGATCTCCTCGTCGTCGGTCACCGTCCGCAGGTCGCACGACCCGTGCGACACCTTGAGCTCCTCGGCCACCTGCAGCGAGGTCTTGAGCCCGATCGCGACGTCGTTGGTGACGTTGTTGCCGCCGACCGGCAGGACCCGCGTGTGGAACGGCGAGCCCTCCAGGAACAGCGCCAGGTCGATCGTGCCCGCGCCGATGTCGGCCACGGCCACGCCGAGCTCCTTCTCGGTCTCATTGAGCACCGCGTCGGCTGAGGCCAGGGCGTTGACGACGAGCTCGTCGATCTTGACCCCGGCCGCCGCCACGCACTTCGACAGGTTCTGCACGGCAGTCGCAGACGCGGTCACGATGTGGGTCTCGACCTCGAGCCGCAGGGCGCTCATCCCGAGCGGGTCCTTGACGCCCTCCTGGCCGTCGACCGAGAACCCGCGCCGCTCGACGTGGAGGACCTCGCGGTTCGACGGGATGGGCACCGCCCGGGCGACCTCGATCGCGCGGTTGATGTCCTCGCGGCTGACCTCGCGGTGGTGGCCGGTGACCGCCACCTGGCCCGGCGAGTTGAGGCTCTCGACGTGCTGGCCCCCGACCCCGACGAACGCCCGGTCGATCTTCCAGCCGGACAGCCGCTCGGCCTTCTCGACCGCGTCGCCGATCGAGCGGACGGTCTGGTCGATGTTGATGACCACGCCCTTCTTGAGGCCCGATGCCGGCACGGTCCCGTGGCCCATGATCGTCAGTCGCCCGTCGCGGCTCACCTCTCCGATGAGCGCGCAGACCTTGCTCGTGCCGACGTCGATGCCGACGAGGACCGCTTCACGTTCCACCGTTTCGTCCGTCTCCTGTTAGAGGAAGTGGCGCCGGATGAGCGCCACGTTATCGAAGATGCGCAAGCCGAAGGTGATGAGGGCGACGAGATACAGGTCGAGTCCGAGCCGATCGCCGATGAAGGTCAGCAGGACCGCGATGATCGCGTTGACGAGGAAGCCGCTGATGAAGATGCGATTGTCGTAGACCCCGTCGAGCTCGGCCCGCACGGCCCCGAGGACCGAATCGAGCGCGGCCAGGATGGCCACGGCCGAGTATCGACTGAGCTCGAACCCGACGTTGATGTTGAGGACGAGGCCCGCCAGGACGCCCACGAGGAGCCCGAGCAGGGGTAACAGCACGTGGTCCTCGTCCCTCCTCCGTGTGGTTTGGGCAAGGCTATCACGGCGCGGGTGTGGCGCTGGGTCGCGGGGTCGGCTTGGTCGTGTAGGTCCCGTCGGTGTCCGACGCGAGGATGACCTTCTCGACGAGCGGCTCGCGCCCGACGAGCAGGCTGCGCAGGAGGCGGACCTGGCCGGGCACGAGCTCGGGGGTGCGCAGCGTCGGGGTGTAGAACCCGAAGACCGCCTGCCAGGTGGTCGGCCTCGTCCGGAGCACGAAGCCATTGGCGTCGTTGATGACCACGGCCAGCCCGCGCGCCGCGCTGCCGACATCGCTCGGCGCGAGTGATGCCAGCCGGGTCGCGGCATCGAGATCGACCGGATCGAGCGTCCGCCCGATCGACAGTCCGACCGACGCCGCTCGCTGGTCCTCGACCACGGGCAGCCCGGTCGTCGCCTCGGGCGGGATGTCGCCGAGGAGGGCGAACAGCGACCCGTCGCCGTCGACCAGATAGCGGCGCTGACCGATCTGCCAGATGAGGATGGGGTCCCGCTCGGTCACCCGCACGACCAGCGTGTCGGGCAGGCGGGCGCCCACATCAGCCGTCCGCACGGTGGGCAGCGTGCGCA
>DAIUES010000095.1:0-8576 GCA_036844985.1 Candidatus Limnocylindrales bacterium | reverse complement strand
CCCTCCATCGCGTCCGGCAGCCAGACGTGGAGCGGGAACTGGGCGCTCTTGCCCACCGCCCCCGCGAACACGAGCAGCGCGACGACGACGAGCGGGATGGTGTTGGCGTCGCCCTGCGCGAGCAGGATCTCGATCGATTCGCGGATGTTGAGCGTGGCGTGACCGGCGGTCGCGGTGTTGACCACGATCGCGGCGATGCCCAGCACGAAGCCCATGTCCCCGACCCGGTTGACGATGAACGCCTTCTTGGCCGCCAGCTGGGCCGACTGTTTGCGGTACCAGAACCCGATCAGCAGGTAGCTCGACAGCCCGACCAGCTCCCAGGCGACGAACACGACAAGCCAGTTGTCGGCCAGGACGAGCAACAGCATCGAGAACATGAACAGGTTCAGGTACGCAAAGAAGCGCCAGTACCCGGGATCGTGGCTCATGTACCCGATCGAGTACACGTGGACCAGCAGGCCGATCGTCGTCACCACGATGAGCAGGCACGCGGTCAGCGGATCGACGAGGATGCCGAAATCGATGTGAAGGTTGCCGGCCGGGATCCAGGTCCACGGGCCGACCACGTAGCCGTGGGTGTCCTCCGAGCCCGGCAACAGCGGGGCCGTCCCGGTCAGCGTGTTGACCACGGCGACCATCGCGATGACCCACACGACCAGGATCGCGAGGACCGGGATCCAGTGGGCCGACTTGCCGAACCGCCGCCCGATGAACGCGGTCACGAGGAACCCGCCCAGCGGCAGGATCAGCAGCAGCGGGAGTAGCGACTCGATGGTCACTGGCGCATCGCGTCGTATTCGTCGACGAGCGGCGTCTTCTTGTTGCGGTAGATGGCGATGACGATGGCCAGGCCGACGGTCGCCTCGGCCGCCGCGACGGCCATGACCATCAGCGCGAACACCGCCCCCTGGGCTGCCGCGTCGGGGCCGGCCCCGAACACGCCGAACGCGACGATCGCGAGGTTGACCCCGTTGAGCATCAGCTCGATCGACATGAGCATGCTGATGGCGTTGCGTCGGGCGAGGAAGCCGAACGAACCGATGGCGAACAGCAGCCCGGACAGGATCAGGTACGTGTCGAGGTTGTCGCTCACGACGGGCCGCCCGGTTCGCGCTTGGCGAGGAAGACACCACCGATGACGGCCGCGAGCAGGAGCACGCTGACGATCTCGAACGGGAACACGAAGTCGCGGAACAGCACCTTCGACATGCCGTTGGTCGAGATCCCGACCCGCTTGGCAGCGGCGCCCCAATCGGTGGCGCTCACCGCCAGCGCGATGAGCACGGCAAAGATCACTGCGGCGATGGCCGCCACACCGGACTGGGTCTGGAACACCAGTCGGCTCGGCGCATCCTTGGTCTGGGTCAGCATGATCGCGAACAGGATGAGGACGCTGATGGCGCCGATGTAGACGATGACCTGGGCGGCACCCAGCAGCGGCACGCCCATCAGCGTGTAGATCCCGGCGAGCGCCAGGAAGCAGACGATCATCGCCAGGCCGCAGCGGATGATGTCGCGCATCGTGACGACCAGCAGCCCCGACCCGAGCATCACCGCCGCGAGGATCCACAGCAGCACGTCCTGCCAGTCCTGGCCGAGGGCGAGGAGCATGAGCACGGCGATGCCGAGCACGGCGCCCATGACCACGAGACCGAGGAGGATGGGGACGAGTCGGGCGAGCACGGTCGAGCCCTACTCGTGGCTGCCGGGCCCGAGCGCCGCGACGGCGCCGTGGCCGTTGCCGTGGTCGTGCCCGTGGCCGTTGCCCAGCCCATGCCCGCCGTTCGATGGGACGCCACCGATGGCGGGTGGCAGCATCGGCAGGAGGCGGCTGGTGTCGATGCGGCGGCCATCGGCGGCGGCGCGCGCCGCCCAGTCCCGCTCGCGCCGGATGTAGGTGACCTCGGTCTCGCGATCGATCGCGGCGAGGGCGATCAGGTCGATCTCCGGATCGCTCCGGCTGGTGTGGGCGAGCTCGATGTCGGCCCCGTCGCGCAGCGCGTCGTAGGGACAGGCGTCGACGCAGATGCCGCACAGGATGCAGCGGCTCTCGTCGACCTCGTACTTCTGGAGGACGCGCGGCTTGGGCATGAGCGCGCCGGTCGGGCACGTCTCGGCGCACCGACCGCACGACACGCACGGCGTGTCGTTGAGGCTCATGTCGAGCGGCGTGGTCACCAGCGTGTCGAAGCCGATACGCATGAAGTCGTAGCACGCCGCGCCGACGACCTCGGCGCACACGTTGGCGCAGCGCCCGCAGTCGATGCAGCGCGACGGCTCGCGCAGGATGAACGCGTGCGAATCGTCGCGGATGTAGTCGTGGTTGATGCCGGTGAACCGGTTCTCGGTGATGCTCCGGTAGCCGGCACCCTGGTGGAACTGCGGCTCGAGCGTCTTGAGCGTGGTGCCGTACTCGATCCCGAGGCGACGCAGGTCGCAGAAGCCGATGGCCTCGCAGGTGCACTGCAGGCAACGGGTCGATTCGGCGACGGCCGCCTCCGGCGTGTACGGCAGCTCGTACTCGACGTAGTCGTGGTTGCGCTCCTCGGCCGGCATCGCCTGCATCCGGTAGCGCGGTTCCTTGATCTCGGCGGTGAACGGCACGATCGACAGGAACTCGGGCTGCGGCTCGGCAAGCGTCTGGCGGGTGCGGATGGCGCCCAGGTCGAGACCCTGCATGTAGGCGTCGACGGCGTACGCGGCGCGGCGGCCCTCGGCCACGGCCTGGACCACGGTCGCGGCACCGATCCGGACGTCGCCGGTCCCGAACACGCCGGGCCGGCCGGTCTCGAACGTGACCGCGTCGGCCTTCAGCCGCCGCTGCTTGGTCGCCTCCGGCCCCTCGTTGCCGGGGGCGGCCAGCCAGTCGAGTTCGGGGCCTTGGCCGATGGCGAGGAGCACTCGGTCGCACGGGATCGTGAACTCCGTGCCGGGGGCCGGCTCGGGGCGGCGCCGACCGGACGCATCGGGTGCTCCGGGAGCCATCCGGATGAACTCGACGCCGGTCACCTTGCCGGTCTCCTCGTCGGTGATGACCCGGACGGGTCCCGCCTGGAAGATGGCGGTGACGCCTTCCTCGATGGCCTCATGGACCTCGTCGGCCGCCGGCATGTCCTTCATGTCGCGGCGGTACACGAGGGTCACGTCGCTGGCGCCCTGGCGGACCGACGTGCGCGAGCAGTCCATCGAGGTGAACCCGCCGCCGATCACCACCACGCGCTTCCCGGCGTGGTCCGGATAGGGCAGGCCGAGGGTCGCCGTGCGCAGGTACTCGAGCCCGTCGATGACCCCGTCGGCGTCCTCGTTGGGGATGCCCAGCTTGTTCGTGTCGTAGCAGCCGATCGCGACGAGGACCGAATCGAAGCCCTGATTGGTCAGGTCGTCCAGGGTGAAGTCGCGCCCGAGCCCGGCGTTGGTGACCATCCGGGCACCGAGCCGCATGACCGACTCGTATTCGGCCTCGAGGACCTCGACCTTGGGCAGGCGGTACTGCGGGATCCCGTAGCGGAGCATCCCGCCCGGCGCCGGGTCGCGCTCGAAGACGGTCACGTCGTGGCCGGCCAGGAGCAGGTAGTAGGCGGCGCTCATGCCGGCCGGACCGGACCCGATGACCGCGGCGCGGCGGCCCGAACGGACCTGCTGCTCGAACGGGACGGGCGGGTCGACGTCCTCGTCGAGCTGCGCCTTGAGCACCTGGTCGCCGGCGTAGCGATGCGAATCGCGGATGGCGATGGCCTCGTCGACCTCGTCGCGCCGGCAGTGCTCCTCGCACGGGGCCGGGCACACCCGGCCGAGGACGGAGGGGAACGGGATGGTCCGCTTGAAGATGCGGGTGCTCTCGCGCCAGTCGGCCTCGGCGTTGGCCTTGAGGAAGCCCGGGATATCGATGTGGCTGGGGCACTTGTTCTGGCACGGCGGCAGGCAATAGGCGTTGTGGTCGCTGAAGATCAGCTCGAGGTTGGTCCGGCGCAGGCGGCGGAGCTCCTCGGTCTGGGTCTGGACCTTCATCTCCGGCTCGCACGTGCGCGAGCACGAGATCGGCGGATGCTCTTCGCCCTCGACCTCGACGACGCACATCCGACAGGCACCGAAGCCGGGCAGCTTCGGCTCGTAGCACAGCGTCGGGATCTCGATGCCGTTGTCGCGACAGACCTCGAGGATCGTCTGGCCCTCGAACCCCTCCACCACCCGTCCATCGACCTCGATGCGGATGCGCGGCGTCGACTGGGGGCGCTGCGGCGACTGCGTCTCGAGCAGGCGCTCGGCCAGCGAATCGGCGTTGGTCCGCGCGGATGTCGCGGGGACGGGGCGGCCCTCGGGGCGGGCGATCGTGTCGGTCATCGGGAAGCCTCGGTCGCGGCCGGTGGGGATCGGCGCTCGGGGTCGAACTCGGACGTGAAGTATCGCATCCCGCTGGTCAGCGGGAGCGTGGCGAGGCGCTCGTGGTCGCACAGCGCGGACTCGCTGATGTCGTGGGCCAGGTCGGCGGCCAGCTGCGCATCGGTGGGGCGCAACAGACCGTTTTCGCGGCGCTCGACGATCTCGGCCAGGCGCCTGGTGCCGATGCGGCACGGGATCGACTTGCCGCACGCCTCGTTCGAGCAGAACCGGGTCAGGACACCGACCAGCTCGAGCAGGTCGGTCCGGTCGTCGACGGCCACGATGGACCCGGATCCCAGGTGCGCGCCGGCCTCGCGCAGCGACACGAAGTCATAGGGCGTGTCCAACGCGTCGGGCGGCAGCAGGCCACCCGACGGACCACCGACCAGCACGGCTTTGAGCGACCGGTCGGCCGGCAGCCGGCCACCGAGCTTGAGCACGTCTCGGAGCGGCGTGCCGAGCGGGACCTCGGCGACGCCGTCGCCATCGGGCGTCCGCACCTGGACGAGGACCGTGCCCGGTGCATGGGTCGAGCCCGTCGCCCGGAACGCGTCCTCGCCCTCGCGGATGATCCATGGCACCGCGGCCAGGGTCTGGACGTTGTTGACCACGGTCGGCCGGCCGAACAGGCCGCGTCGGGCCGGATGGGGTGGACGCTGCTCGGGCTGGCCACGCTTGCCCTCGAGCGCCTTGAGCAGGACGGTCTCCTCGCCGAGCATGTACGCGCCCTGGACCGTGCGCACGGCGATCTCGATGTCCCGCCCCGAGTCGAGCACGTCGCTGCCGAGGTAGCCGGCGTCGGTCGCCGAACCGATCGCCGCCGACAGGCGGGCGACGAGGTCGGTGTCTTCGGCGCGCACCGCGATGACGGCCTCGCTCGCGCCGATCGCGAACGCGGCGATGGCGACCCCTTCGATGACGGCGTACGGATCGAGCAGCATCAGCGTCCGGTCGGTATGCGAGGCGGGGTCGGCGCCGTAGCCGTTGGCCACGACATGGCGCTGGTCGGCATCGGTGTCCGCCGCGGCCCGCCACTTGTCGCCGGTCGGGAAGCCCGCGCCACCGCGCCCGCGCAGGCCCGATGCGCTGATCGCCGCGATCGTGCCGGTCGGCCCGAGCTCGCGCACCGCGCGGCGGAGGCCCGCGAACGCCCCGGCGGCGACGGCGGCATCCAGATCGGTCGGGTCCTTGGCCCCGGCCCGGGCGAGCAGGATCCGCGGCCACCCGGCCGGGGTCCGCAGGAGGGTCGCCATCGTCAGTTCCGCGCCGCGGCGCCGGACCGC
The DNA here is from genome assembly GCA_036844985.1 of Candidatus Limnocylindrales bacterium. GTDB lineage: Bacteria > Chloroflexota > Limnocylindria > Limnocylindrales > CSP1-4 > SPCO01. The sequence goes on along the minus strand of DAIUES010000095.1, from coordinate 2,910 downwards.
CCGCTGCCGTCGAGCGCCGACCCGAGCGCGGCAAGGTAGGTGGTCTCGGCGGGCCGATGACGCGCGACGGCGTCCGCCTGGTCGGCGGCCGCGGCGGGCTCGAAGCGCAGATGGGCGTAGAAGCTGGCCGTGCCGTAGATCATCGCGTACCAGGCGCCCGTCCGGTGGCTGATCCGCTTGAGGGCGGCCACGGGCAGATAGCCGTAGGCCGCCTGGGTCGCTTCCAGGATCGCCAGCATGTGCGCCGGATCGTGGTCGTAGTCGTCGAGGACCGCGTCGACGGCCGCGAGGTCGACCGGCTGGAATGGTCGGTAGGCCGGATCGGGAACCGGTCGTCCCGAGCGGCGCAGCGCCGATTCCTCGCGACGCTCGTCGTACTGCTCCGGGGCGCCCCAATGGACGTGGTAGCGGCCGCGGGTGTCGATGCCGCCCATGTCGATGCACTCGATCGGGCAGGCCTGGGCGCACTGGAAGCAGGTCTCGCACTTGAGCGTGCCCCACTCGTCGTACAGCAGCTGCAGGCGACCGCGGAAGCGCGGCGGGACATCGAGCCGGACCTCCGGATACATGATCGTGACCTTCGGCTCGAAGACCCGGCGCAGGGTCAGGGCCATGCCCTTGGCGATGCCGAGGCCGGGGATGGATGGCATCAGGTCAACTCCGGATCACGACGATGGCGGCGGCCGTCACGAACAGGTTCAGCAGCGACGCCGGAAGCAGCCACTTCCAGGCGAAGTCCATGAGCTGGTCGATGCGGACACGGGGCAACGTGCCGCGCATCCACACGAAGATGAACACGAACACGTACGCCTTGAGCATGAACCAGAGGATACCGGCGACCCAGTCGAGCCCGATGTACGCCCACGCGCCGAGCAGGGCGATGATGAACAGGTTCGCCAGCACGAAGCCGATGATCAGCGCCTGCCACCAGCGGATGCGCGAGCTGAACAGGAAGAACGGCGCGGCGAACAGCAGCGTCAGCGCGACCGGGGCCAGCCCGGCGATGAACAGCAGGCCGATCCCGAACGATGCCGGATCGACGTTCAGGGCGATCGGCCAGGGCCACGGGAATGGCGCATTCCAGCCGCCGAAGAACAGCGTGACCGTCAGGGCCGACATGATGAACACGTTCACGTACTCGGCGAAGAAGAAGAAGCCGAAGCGCATCCCCGAGTACTCGGTGGCGAAGCCCGCCACGATCTCGGAGTCGGCCTCGGTCAGGTCGAACGGCGTGCGGTTGGCCTCGGCGGTTGCGGCGATGAAGAAGATCAACGCCCCGAGCGGTTGCTGGAAGATGTACCAGTTCGTGAACCAGCCGCCCTGGTTCTCGACCAGCGTGTTGAGGCTCATCGTCCCGGCCAGCAGGAGCAGCCCGACGACCGACAGCGTCAGCGGGATCTCGTAGCTGACGACCTGGGCCGCCGAGCGCAGCCCGCCCAGCAGCGAGTACTTGTTGTAGCTCGCCCAGCCGGCCATCAGCAGGCCGACCACCGACAAGCCGCCGATGGCGAAGAAATACAGGAGGCCGATGTTGAGGTCGGCACCGTACAGGCCGGGCGCGAACGGGATCACCAGGAGGGTCATGACGCTGGCCAGATAGACGGTCACTGGCGCCCACGTGAACACCACCGGATCGGCGCCGGTCGGAGTGAAGTCCTCCTTCATGAGGACCTTGAGTCCGTGCACGACCGACAGCAGCGACCCGTACGGTCCGACCCGGTCCGGACCGATCCGCAGGTTCATCAGGGCGATGCCCTTCATCTCCATGTAGATGATCAGGAACGCCGTGGGCACCGTCATCAGCAGGACGAGCGTGACGGCCACGACGAACCGGACGATCGGCAGGTTGGCCCCGAGGATGTCGATGATCGGCCCGCCGAACATGACGATGGCCGCGACCAGGGCCACGGTCAACGCGATCAGCAGCGGCACGATCGTGAAGACGATCTTGCCGGGCAGGGTCAGCCGGTCCCAGCCACGTCCGATGACGGTCACCGGGCCGGACCGCCGGGGGAGCCGGCTCGCCGGGAGTCGAGCGTCACTTGTCCACCCCGCCCATGATCGGATCGAGGCTGGCCATGACGGCCATCGTGTCGGCGATGAGGTTGCCCGGCGTCATCACCCCGACGGCCTGGAGGTGGATGAACGAGGGATCGTGGATGCGCATCCGGAACGGCTGGTGTGTGCCGTCGCTGATGGCATACGTGGCGTACTGGCCGCGCGGCCCCTCGACCGCGGCGTACGCCCGTCCGGGCCGCGGCCGGATGAGTCGGGGAAGCTTGGCCATCACCGGACCGTCGGGCATCTCGTGGAGGCACTGGTCGATGATGCGGAGGCTCTGCTTGACCTCGTCCATGCGCAGGAGATAGCGGGCCAGGCAGTCGCCTTCGGACCGGGTCGGGATGTCGAAGTCGAGCTCCGGATAGACGCTGTACGGGTGCGCCCGACGCACGTCGAATGGGACCCCGGTCGCCCGCAGGTTCGGGCCGCTGAAGCACATCCGCAGCGCCGTCTCGGCATCGATGGTGCCGAGGCCGCGCATCCGGCGGACGAAGATCTCGTTCTCGTTGAGCAGCGTGTTGCCCGCCTCGATCTGCTCCGTCGCGTGGCCCATCCAGTCGCCGAGGCGGCTCATGAAGTCGTGGTTGAGGTCGCCGTTCACGCCGCCGATGCGGAAGTAGTTGAACAACATCCGCTGGCCGGTCACGGACGCCAGCATCTCGACGATCTCGTCGCGCTCGATGAACGACCACAGGATCGGCGTCAGCCCGCCGAGATCGAGCGCCATCCAGCCGAGGAACAAGGCGTGGCTGGCGATCCGGTTCAACTCCGCGGAGAGGACGCGGATGTACTCGGCCCGACGCGGGACCTGGACGTCCATCAGCTTCTCGAACGCCATGACCCCGGGCC